>JBDHAL010000036.1:0-18756 GCA_039588075.1 Gemmatimonadota bacterium
ACTCCGTGGTTGAGGGATCTCTACGGGTTCTCTCCGGAGTTGTACGACGTGTTTGACAACGTCGAAGAGATCATCGGCGAGTTCGAGATCGAGTACGCGATCGAGGACCACGAGATCCGGAAGCCGAAGATGCACCTGAAGTCCCAGCTCTTCGCCAGCCGCATGGCATGGGACGGGCTCATGAGCGCGCCCGAACTGGCGGATTTCGCCCGCTCCGGACTCGAGCAGAGAGCGTTCATGCTGCAGGAGCGCACGCTTGAGACGGACGTCAGGGAATATTGGGAGGGGTTGAGAGGGGTCGGGATGCACACGATAGAAGGGATCCGCGCTCGGGCGACTACCGAGGAGATCAGCCGGGCTATCGGAATCATGATCGTAGGCTCGGCTAACCAGGACTACCGTTCCATGCTGATGGATGGCGAGGCCATGTTCGCTATATCCGGGCGCGCGGTCATCGAGGGAGTGTTCGATTTCATCTTCCTGACCGGCGCCAGCACCTGGGTGGACAGCCCGGAAATGCTCGAAGAGATATTGCCTTCGTACAGCACGTTCAAGTGGCAGATCGGGAGGGTGATCAAAGAGAGTTTGTAACTGACTCGACAGCGGACAGCGATCAGCCGGGGCTCGACGGCCCGCTCACTACCCGTCGATCGATCCTCGACGCACGATTGCTCGACGTTCAGCGCTGGGGGCTCAAGCGGACGAGTCGCGCGTGGTGGTCGGAGTGGTGTAGGTCTTCGATGCGGCGGTGGGACTCCTCAAGAAGGACGATCTGACGACTTGCCGTCCCGGGATGGCGACTGGGGGAAGGCGCGGTAGAAGTGCTTGATGACCGTTTCGTTGGCGGACCAGGTGTTGAAGTCGCCGCCGACTAGCGTTGAGATGAAGAATCGGGGCGTTGAGGAGTCGTCGCACCACGGGTAGCAGCGCGCGGTAGCGCTGGTGTCCGACAATCCCGCCCGCATTAGCTCGACCTCGGCCAGGGCGTCCAGCAGGCCGGCGCCCTGCCTCTCGCGGGTCGAGTTTCCGGTTGAGAGCAGCCGCAGCAGGCTAGACGCGACATCGAAGTGTGCGCTCACGACGCGCAGGCTGTCGCCGTCCGTAGTGTGAACGGTCGCGGCGACGGCGACCCTGCGCTGTGCTTCGAAGGGCAGCTCGATGGCGATGAAGTCGCTCAGTCGAAGCGTGGAGAGGATGGCGTTGCCTCTATCCTCTCGACCCGAGTCGTATTCATCGATCCCGTTGCGCATCGAGGGGACGTAGAACAGGGAGAGCCCGCAGCGCCGGGCGATGTGCACGATATCGATGCGGTCGCCGGGGCGCGGCTTTTCCTTGAGCTTGGGCCGAATGGCCGGCCCGGGCTCGGCGCGCGGCACGATGTCCGACCGTCTGAAGGCTTCCTGGATGAGCAGCACGAACGGGGCGTAGTCCGCCCCGGGCGACGGCTTCCCCTCATCGCATGAGAGGTCGAGCTCCGCCTCGATGAACCCGAGCAGGTCACCGGCGCCGCCGTGCGTATTCCAAGTGGCGACGACGATCGAGTCACCTGGAGACCAGGCGGCGCGATGGGCGGCGGCCGTCGAGTCGATCGCGGGCGGTCCCACCGTCTGGCACCAGCGGTCCAGCGTTTCGATGTCCTTTTCCTTGTCGGGTCCGTACCAGCCGATGACCGCGCCGGCGCTCTCGCGTCCCGGACAAGCGCGGTTCGCCGCCAGCGGTTCCATCTCGTGCTTCATGGCGCAGCCGGTGGCGACGGCCAGCGGTATCGCAACGACGATGAAAGCCTTCGATACGAGACTGACCCGATGGGAAATAGCGAGGCGGTCGCGGCCGATTTTGGTCACGGCGATCAAAACGGCAGGGTGACGGAGACGATGAGCGGTTGGCCCGTGGGATCGACGGGTTCGGCTTCCACTCCTTTGACCACCCAGGAGCCGATACCTCCCACGGTCATGCCCATGAGTGCCACGCCGACGGCATTGGGCAGGTCGAACGATGGGATGGTCCAGTAGAGCGCGAGTCCCAGCAGCGAGCCGGCGCCTAGACCGATGATCGCGCCTTTTGCCGAGGCGCCGATACCCGCACCAATCAGGCCGCCGGCTACCACGTCGCCCCAACCGAAGCGCTGGACGGATTCCTTCAGCGCGAAGCCGGCGGCCGAGCCGATCAGAAACCCGTACGTCGCGCCACGGGCCGAGTTGGATACGGCGTCCTCGTCGACACCGCCCAGATGGATCCCGGCGGCCAGTCCGACGACGGCACCCGCCGCGCCGGTCACCCGTACGCATTGAGAGCCCGCGTAGGTCTGGCTACAGGGAATCAAGCCTCCCAGAGTCCCCAACACGGCGCCCGAGTACAGGCCCAACGCGCCGCCGGCCAGCTTTGCTCCGTCCGATGTCTGCGACTGTTGGGCGCGGGCCGGGCCTGCCTGCAGGCAGAGCGCTCCCGCGATGAAGAGAACCGGAAGCGAAGTCCGGCGAGTGTAGGCGTTGAGAGCAGAAGTCGTAGAAAGCAGCATTGTTACGGCGGAATATAAGACGGTGAACGGGTGGACGGGTAGGCAGTGGGGGTGAGGTCTGTCGTGGGTTGAATCGGCTATCTATCTTGCCGAGGCTACCTTCGTGAGGCTCGCGGCGGGCCGAGCCCAAAATCGTGGAACGGGCGTTTATGCAATCAATTGAAACGCGGCGGCTGGTGAGATTCGGGTTGTCGGCCACTCTGTTGTGGCTTCCGGCAGAGCTGTCAGGTCAGGCGGAGCCGGTCATCGACACGGTAGTGATAGTACGTGACAACGTTTTCACCGCGCAGCAGGCGCAGTCGAGCAAGATCTTCCGAGTGATGAACACGCTTCACATCACGACGCACCGGCCGGTCATCGAGAACGAGTTGCTGTTCGAAGTGGGCGAGCCCTACGATTCGGCCCGCAGCGCGGAGAGCGAGCGCAACTTGCGCAACATGCAGATCTTCTCTGAAGTCGACATCGATACGACGCGCATCGGTGACAGGTTTGCCGTAGTGGTCCGTACGCAGGATGGCTGGAGCACGAAACCCAAGTTCAAGTTCGGGGTGGCTTCGGATGGGACGGTAACGGGCGTCATCGGCATCAACGAGATCAACCTGCTAGGCACCGGAAGCCAGATCTACGTGGCCTACGAGAAACAGGTCGATCGAGACGGCCTGAACCTCTCCGCCAAGTTCCAGCGGTTGTTCGGCTCCAATGTCGACGCGAGCGGCAACTACGCGGGCCTGTCGGACGGTAAGGACGCGAACTGGAGATTCGGTCAGCCCTTCCGCACGCTGGAAAGCCGTCGCTCCATGGAGTACGACGGACTCGCCGCGGACCAGCGGATCCTGCAGTACTTCCTCCCGGATGCGAGCACTCTGGATACGATATTCTATAGGCGCACGGCCTTCACCAACAACGTCACCGGGGCGCTCGCGGCACGCGGCGAAACGACGCGCTATCTGCGGATCGCGGCGACGGCGGGCGTTCGAAGGGAAGAGTACGTTCTCGAACAGGACACCGGGATGACGGTCCCCGACACGGTAACGGGGACCGTTGGAATCTGGGGGGAGTACCGGAAGGCGCACTACATGGAAGTGCGGCGGTTCAACGGAATCGGGGCGGAGGACCTGGACCTCAGCACTACGATCAGGCTCACGGCCAACCTGGCCCCCAAGGGGTTCGGCTGGGAGCAAACCGGGATCGGCCCCGGCGTCGCCGCCAGCGCGACGGTGCCTCTGGGAACCGCCTTCATCTGGACCGCTCTGGACGCCAACGGCCTGTTCACCGACGCGGGCCTCGACTCCGGGCGTGTGATACTGAACGTGGCCTTTGGCTGGAAGCCCGGCGCGCGCCATGCGATGGCGCTTCAGATGCAGGCGGGAATGCTAGAGAACGAAGCCCCGGGCCAGGAGTTCGACCTCGGCTACACCGCTGCGCCACGCAGTTGGGAGCCCCACTCGTTCGTCGGGAATCGGGAGCTCTGGGTCCAGTTCGAGCACAAATGGTTCGTTTGGGACAAGCTGCTGGACCTGGTCGGAGTGGCGTTGGCCGGTTTCTTCGAGTACGGGGGCGCCTGGTACGACGGCCAGCCGCGTCGCTATGGAGGGAACGCCGGCGTTGGCATGAGACTCGGCTCGGCGCTCAGCACGGTTCCGCGGACCGGCCGCCTGGATATCGGCTATCGTTTCGGAGAGGATGTGACCGGCGACCGCTGGGTTATTAGCTTCGGATCGGGGTTTGTGTTTCCGCGAAGAGACATACCGGTGATTTCTTATACGGCGGCGCCGCCTCCATAGTGGGATACCTGTTCGACAGCCGACAGCCGACAACCGACAACCGACTTCAAAGTATTGTTGGACTTCCGACGCTCGACCTCCGATTCCCGATGTTCAGCTCAGTGCCGCGGCAGCGAGGTTGAACGTCGGAAGTCGATGGTCGAACGTCGAGAGTCCAACAATACTTAAAAGTCGGCTGTCGGTTGTCGGCTGTCGGCTGTCGAAGCTTTTAGTGCCCGCTGTGATCCATGCCTTCGTGCCCGGGCTTGATCAGCGGCAGCTCGGCGGCAATCTGCAGGTCGATCAACAACTGGATCTGGTTCTCGATCTGCACGAAGCGGGCGGCCAGCGTCGCGCCTAGCTCCTTCTCGAACCTGTTGTAGTAGTGCCTTCGAATCTTGAGGCGATCTTCCGCAATCTTGAACGATCGGTCGGCGATCTCCTTTGCCTTCTCGTCGGTCATGCTCTCGTAGCTCTCGGCATAATCCTTTATGAGAGCGACCCGCCTGTCCATGATCGAGGCCAGCTCGACGTCGTACTCGCGGTAGATCGGCCAGAAGACGGTGGACTGTTCGTCCGTGAACTGCATCGCCTCCGTGAGGATCGCCACCTTCTGGGTCTTGATGTCCTCGCGTAACAGCTCGAGATAGGTATCAGTCTGGCCGTACGCGGCAGTGCTGGCCGTCAGTACTCCGGCTACGATGGCTAGCAGCGCTGCGGCTCTCTTCAATTCCGGCATGTGTACTTCCTCCTTTAGGGGGTTTCCGAGTCTTATAACGCCCCGATCCTGGGACGTCAAGCAAGTTCGCTCGGGTTCTGGGCGAAGCAAAACGGTATCTTCACTACGGGGTTGGGGCGCCTGCCCCGGCTCGCGCCGGAGCAGGCTTCGTGGGGCCAATCGCTCGTGAGGGTGGGGCTGAGAGTTTCTATTGTGACTCGCGCTTCAATAGCATCTCGATGTACGGTGAAGCGCCCGACAGTTGAATGCCTCCATCCGCCAGCGCTCTGATCGCTTCGACGCCCTCCGCATCGGCCGAACGAAGGTTGCTCAGGTCCAGGTACACAACACCGGCCGCCGACCCACACTGCCGGTCCAACTCGGCCGCCCCTTCCAGGGTGAGTCGACCGTCTACCTTGACGGTCGTCGTCGATCCGTTGGCGTTCACCGTTATGCAGAGTCCCATCGGCGGACAAAACAAGGCAGATAGGGTGCCAGGGGAAGCCCGGGCGCCGCCGACGTGGCTAAGCTATTGACCTGAAACGAGATGTGGGTGTAAGCCGAACCCTGTCCCGGCCGCTCAAAGGACGATATCTTGCCCCTCCGGTGCGAAAACTCGCCCCCCAGGGTGCTTTTCATCGTCCCTATGTCGGGAGGGAGATCGTGGGCGCGATAAATCAGGTGTCCCTTCAACTGCTCGATGCCGTGCCGGACGCGATGATACTGGTGCGCCGGGACGGGAAGGTTGCGTTCGCTAACCTGCGTGCGATCGAGCTGTTCGGGTACGGCCGGGAAGAGCTCCATGGACTCCACCTGGAGACTCTCCTGCCGCAGCGATTCCGAGAAGTGCATGCCGGGCACCGCGCGGGCTACTTCGGCAGGCCGGTGGTGAGGTCGATGGGTAGCAGCATGGAGCTGTACGCGCTGCACAAGGACGGCACGGAGTTTCCCGTCGAGATCAGTCTCAGCCAATTGGAGACGGACGATGGCCCGCTCGTTTGCAGCGCCGTGCGTGACGTGAGCGAGCGCAAGCGCGCCGAGAATGAGCTGCGCGGCGCTCTGGCGGAGGTGGCGGAGCTCAAGGACCGCTTGGCGGCGGAGAACGTCTATCTCAAAGAGGAAGCCAAGGAGGTTCGCGACTTCGAGGATATCGTGGGTGATAGCGCCGCCCTGCACCGGGCTCTGAGCAAGGTGGAGCAGGTCGCGGGGACGGACGCCACGGTGCTGCTGCTGGGCGAGACCGGGACGGGCAAGGAGTTGATCGCGCACGCGATCCACGAGCGTAGCCCGCGAAAAGGCCGCGCTCTGATCAAGGTGAACTGCGCCGCCTTGCCGAGCACGCTGATAGAGAGCGAACTGTTCGGGCACGAGCGGGGCGCCTTTACGGGGGCGTTCCAGCGCAAAGCCGGTCGGTTCGAGCTGGCGGACGGGGGCACGATCTTTCTGGATGAGATCGGCGATCTGTCCTTCGAGTCGCAGGCCAAGCTGTTGCGCGTGTTGCAGGACGGTGAGTTTGAGAGGCTCGGGTCCACGAAGACGCAGAAGGTAGACGTACGTGTGATCGCGGCGACGAACCGGGGACTCGACGATGCCATCGCGCAGGGCGAATTCCGTCAGGACCTCTACTACCGGCTGCGCGTGTTCCCGATCGAGATCCCTCCGCTGCGCGAGCGTCGCGAGGACATCCCGCTCCTGGTCTGGTACATAGTGAACAGAAAGCAGGCCGATCTCGGCAAGAGCATCGAGTCGATCCCAAGAGAGGTGATGGACGCACTGGTGCGCTATGACTGGCCGGGCAACGTGCGGGAACTGGAGAACGTCATCGAGCGTGCGATGATTCTTTCGCCGGGCTCCGTACTGACGATTGAAGAGACTTTCGGAGGGGCGGCGCCTGTCACCGAGACGCCTGCGGTCGACCCGCGCTCGCAGAGCCTGTCGGACCTCGAACGCGCACACGTTCTCAAGATCCTCGGAGAGTGTGGCTGGAAGATCAAAGGCGAAGGGAACGCGGCCGACCGCCTCGGGCTGAAGCCGAGCACGTTGCGCTCGCGGATGAAGCGGATGAAGATCGAGAGGCCGGTCTAGGGTCGGTCAGGTGTTCGAGTGAATCGGCCCGGGCGATGCGACGTCGCCCGGGCCGCTGCGTAACAGAGGTCTCGGATCGCGGCTAGATGGCGAGGATCAAGCCGGCGGAGACGTCCCCGTTGAGCACGCCCGTGCCGAACAGGCCGAGCGAGCATCCGCCGAATCCGCACCACATGCCGCCCCCGGTGTCCAGGAATAAGGCGCTTATATGTCCCTGCAGTCGGATCCCGATACGCTCAGAAGCCATGTACTTCACGCCCAGGCCAAAGATCATCGAGAAGCGCCAGGTGTCGGAGATCGTTATGACTCTGTCCCCGTCCGTTATGGTGCCTTGGGCGGGCTTGATATACGCGGCGCCGAGTGTGAACGAGGCGAACGGCGCCGACTGGCCGCGCATCACGTAGCCCAGTCCACCGATCTGGAAGTTGTTGACAGACACATCGGTCAGCGGGATCGTGCCGCCGGCGAACCGCTTCAGTGTCAGCTCCGTCTCCGTGCGGCTGTACGACAACTCGAGCTGGCCGCCGGGGCGGACGTTCACGTCGACGGTGAGGCCGTAGTCCACGGCGGCCTTGGTCCTGATGTCGCCGCTGATCGTAGTGACGCTTGTGGAGCCGAACGACCAGCCGACCCACGGCGTGATCTCCGCCTTGTGCTGTGCCCATGAGTTGGAGGCGGCAACGATGAGTAACAGTCCCGATGCTGCGATTACCTTGCGAATCACCAGATTAACTCTCCTTCCTCAGAGTCGAGTCAGGCGGAGATGGGGCCGGCGCGGGCCGGTTCACCACCGCTCGCCAGGGGTTTTGCAAATGGGCTGACAACCTCTTACCCCAGCGGGGTAGCAGTTGTCAAGACGGCCGTCACCGGGAGGTGAGCCACTTCCAGTAGCGAACGGTGGCTTCTCCCCGGCAGTTCCGCCGATCGTCACAGGAAGCGGTGCCGTCGGTGATCACGCTCAGCAGGACCCGGCCGTCGCTGAAGAACTCGAGACGCATGTAACCGTACTCGCGGTGTTGCTTGCCGGCGGCGAACAGCGCGTCGTACTTGCCGACTTCGGTGAGCTTGCTCCCGGCCCCACTCACCAGGACGTACCCGGTTCCCAACTCTTCGCCGTCGAATACCTGGAGGCTGTGGTCGTGACCCGCCGCGTAGACGAGGGGTTGCCCGGCTACTTCTGAGAACACCGCCGCCAGCTCGGCCCTCATCCGCTGGTTCGTCGAGTTGTTCATGTCCTGGCGCGAGATACCCATGTTGCGCACGCCCGGATAGAGGAAGGGGAGCGGGATATAGAGCGGCGCCCAGAGGTTGGTGAACGGGAATAGCTGGTTCTTCCAGCCAAAGTAGGTTCCGTGTGGCCCGCGCGTCTTCAGCGGGTGGTGGGCGAGGACCGCGACCTGGCGGCTCGCCCCGGCATCGTTTTCCCGCAACGCCTGCTGGATCGAGTTCAGGGCCGCGTCGGTCGACGCGTGCCGGCAACCGTCGCTCCAGCTTCCCTCCGGCTTCCGCAACCACAGGTCGGTCTCGATCATCACGAGCAGCACAGATGAAGCCACCTGGACGACTTCCGGGCCGGGGCAGCCGGCGGCCGGTAGGAACGCAACGTCGACGCCGTCGCCGGCCGCGGCCGCGATGTAGGCCTCCTGCCTTTTCACCTGAGCCAGGCCGCGCTCGTCGCCATAGCCCCAATCGTGGTTGCCGGGGATGAATATTCCCCTTGCCCGTGTGCCCCGCAGGATATCGATCTGCGCGTCGAGGTAGGCCGCCTCTGCCGCGTAGTCCTCGTGGGATGAGTCGGGGAGTCCGTCCTCGTAGACGTTGTCGCCGAGGAACGCGACGACGACTTCTGTCTCGCGGGCTCGCTCAGCCACCTCGTTCTTGAGCTGAGCGATGATCGGCATGTCAGGCGTCGCCTTGCCGGCGTCGCCAATCAGGTACACCACCGCGTCGGTATCGGGCAGGCCCGTCGGTCGCGCGTCGGGCTCCGGGAAGCTCGCCGGTCCGCAGCTCGCTGCGGCCGCGGCGGCGAGGGCGAGAAGGAATCTCGTTGGCTTCATGAGCGGCTAGAGCCTGACGATCACGCCTCCCACGACATTCAGCTGGCGCATGATCGTGCCCGCGGGTATCTGATAGCAGAAGCCGGTGTCAGAGCAGAACAGCCCGGTGGTCTCGTTGATGTAGGTAGCCATGAAGCGGCTCTCGAGTCGGACGCCGAATCGCTCACTGAAATAGCTTCGTACGCCCAGGACGACGCCGAAGGAGAACTTCAGCGTGCTGTCGCGATCGTCGCTGGGAATGAAATTGGTGGCGCCTGCCGTGAGTCCGAAGAATCCCAGAGGCTTCTTGAGGCCGGTTGCTGTCCACTGGTAGATGGCGCCGGCGTGGTAGTAGTCGACCGCGATGTCCGAAACGAAGAGCGGCGTCCCTCCCACCTGGGAGGTTAGCTCCGTGTTCTCCCGGTCGGCCAGGAACTCCAACCAGATACCGCGCCCGATCCCGACGTCCAGTACGAGCCCATAGACCCAGTTGTTCTTGATATCCAGGCCATTCACGGCCGAGTTGGCTGGATCGCCAGCGTTGTTGAAGCCGCCACCGAATTGCCAACCGAAGAACGGCGCCAACTCGACGGCCTGCGCCTGGATGTCGGACGAAGTCGCGGCGAGGAGCAGAGTTCCCGATAGCAGGGCTTTGCGAATCAAGTTGTCCCTCCGGGCCTGGTTGTCGATCCAGTATGCTAACCCGTACCTGTGGTAGAAGCGAGCGCCCTTCTCGCTGTCGGCGACCGAGCGCCCGGCGGTCCTTCGGCGCCCTATTAGCTCAGAATCTCCAGTCGTGGTACTCGATGTGTGCCGGTACTGGGGGAAGCGAGGTCTCGCGTTCCATCACGCGCTCGGCCAGCCACTGGAACCACTCGAAGTACGTTTCGCGGTCCAACTCGCGCCGCATCTCCTCCACCAGGGTCTGAAACTTCAACCAGGAGAGCGTGATCGGTCCGCTGAAGAAGTCCTCGACCAGCTTCAGGCTGATCTCGCGATGGTGCACCAGGATGCCGAGGCTCTCCCATGTCGTCATCAGGAGCCAAACGCCGTCCAGATCGCCCTTGAGCTGACCCTCTACTTCTTTCCGAGTGAGTCCGTTGGGTATGTTCAGCGTTTTCACGATCGCGTTCGAGAACTCGGGAGTCTGGTAGGATCGTACGAGGGCGAGGGCCGCGCTCTGTCGGCGCCGCGCCCGCATGTTCTGCACCTCGAAGATGGCGAATAGCAGGCCGCCGAGGACGGTCAGTGTCGTGACGACGTTTAGTATAATATCAGGTTCCATAATCGCTCACTCAGCCGGCTACAACACGGTCGTTCGGCCCTGGCACGCGTGCTGGAGCGGTTACTGATTCGTAACAAAAACTGCAAAAAGTAGCGCACGTTCGAAGGACTCCGTGAGACGCACACTGCCACGGAAACTCATGGAAGTTAACTCCTTAGGCTGCCTGCGGGGTTTCCGGCATATGAATTGCCCCTAACTGTAGGCAGCCTCAGTCAGTTCCCGCTTCCATCCCGCTGAAGTTCCGCCAGCACTTCCCGCCACGTCGAAGGTTGTCAGACGATCCTCGAGAGAGGGGCCAGATTTGCCAGGTCCAGACTTAGAGATGAGAGCCGGCTCGTCGATTCTGCCGCGACTGAAAGCGGAACGCGAGGCAGCGCGCATCTCGGGACTCGGGCGCATCGGCCGCCGCCTGGCCGATCGTGGGGGGATGACGCTGATCGAGTTGCTGGCCGTCGTCATCTTGATCGGGATCATTGCGGCGATCGCCCTCAACGCTCTCGACTCGAAGGAGCGTGCCTACTTGACGGTGATGCGATCCGACTTGAGGAACGTGATGACGGCGCAAGAGAACTACTTCGCGGAGCACGGGAAATACGCGAATTCGACTCCCGAGCTTGGCTACAACGCCAGCCCGTACGTCAACCTACTGGTCGTCGGTGACTCGACCAGCTGGGCCGCCCGCACGCAGCACGAGATTCGCGCCGACTACCGCTGTGCGACCTACATGGGCGACGCCAACCCGATCTTTCCTCCAGCCCAGGAGGAAGCCGAGGTCGAGTGCCTGCCGAAGAGGAAGACGGGCAGGACTCGCAAGGGTCGCTAACTCGGCTTCAGCAAGAAGCCTGCTTGCCTCGCATACTCATTCCTCTTAGTTTGGCCCCATTCTCGCCACAACACATACTGATAATGGTCGTCGCTCGTGCGGCGATCGAGCAAAGAGCAACGGTTGGCGGCTGTTTACCTTGCGAGCGCTTGCAGGATGGCCGGTCCTCCGTTGCGGGCGAACCTCTCGGTCGATTCCCCGACTCGCACGGGGTTGTTGCGAGCGCGCCACGGGCAACGGCCCTGGGCCGAGAACAGAGCAGGGGAACGAGCGCAAGATGTCCACTCGCAGGAAGCTCCTTCTGGTCCCGCTATTACTGACACTCGCGTGCGAAGAACCGACGAAGCCGGTTCCCAACGGCGCGTACCGTGTTTCCACGCAAACGTCGGGAGTCGATGAATTGCTGGCGTCGATCGAGGCCGCCGTGACCGTGCGTGGCGCGACGTCCCTCGAGGACCACGCGTTGATCGACGGCACGGACGTGTTGCCGCCCGGCTGGACGTGCGATGGCTGCGTTCCGCAAGATCGGCCCGGCATCAGAATAGACGATGTCGGCGCCCTGGAGATCGAAGACGACGCTGCCGTGTTGGGGAACCCGCCGGTCGTCGGAGATGTGGGAATCGGAGACCTGACGTTCCAGCAGTTTGGCTCGCTGAGTTGGGCTGACGTCCAGGCGCTGGCGACTCAAACGGTCGGCGAGTTCGGCGATGACGTGACCCTCCGACCTGGCAGAGCGAGTCGTAACAACCGATTCGGACCTCACAAGAATCCCGACGGCACCTGCGACACGAGCCACCCGTTGAACTTCGGCTCCAACGATCCGAGTGACCCGTGCTACGATCACTTCCCGATCGTCTTGTTGCGCGGTGAGGTGGAGATCAAAGGCAGCGGGTACATGCAGGGGCTGTTCATCATGGACTTCGATGCCGACGGTGTCGGCGGCGAGCTCGATCTCGAAGGCGACGGACTCATCTTCGCCGGCGTGGTGCTCGGACGCGGCTGCATCGAGGTGCAGGACGAGTCCACCCTCTACGGCGCGGTGTTTCTGGATGGAGCGTTCTTCAACCAGTCCAACTGTCCGCCCGACGATCCCGTTCACCTGCAGGAGCGTGGAAAGATTCGCTGGAGCAGCGCCGTGGTTGGCCGCACGGTGGAAGAGACGGGCATCCTGGATGACGATCCTGGGCCCATCGAACCGCCCGCGGGCGTGGAGACGCGGATCTTCGGGTCTTCGTCCTTGAGCAGCACGAATCCCGCCAGCCTCTTCCGTATCGATCACGTTTCCGGCGCGGCCGCTCTCATCGGCTCCTCCGGCATCAACGAGGGCAACAACAGAATCAGCGCCATCGATTTCGATCCGTTCAGCGGCCGGCTCTACGGAATCAAAGGCGGCGCCTGCCACGGCGCGCTGTTGATCATCATCGATCCGACGAGCGGAGCCGGCGACGTCGTGGGAACGCTGCGCGGCGAGGGGCTGGACTTTACACCGGGCGAGAATTGCCCGGGCGGTTCCGACGCGCTGGCCTTCACCGCCGACGGGACGCTGTACGCGTCCGGTTGGTACGGCGGCACCCCGCAGGCGAAGATCATGCGGATTGACAAGCGGACCGCGACCGTGCTCGAGTACCACTCCACACCTATCGGCTTCGACGATTGGAGAGGCCGCAGAGCCCACATCGCCGGGCTCGCCGTCGATGCGAGCGGTACGATGTGGGTCTCGCGAGGCAGCAGCGCGGTGCCCGGCCAGATCAACACCATCGATCCCGAAACGGGCGACATCACGTCGACGCTCTATTTGACGGACGCGGCGGGCGTGCCGGAGGAGGAAGTGACGATCTCCGATCTCGCGTTCGCGCCCGATGGGATGCTATACGCGTCACTGCCCTGGGAGAACATGCTGGCCGTCATCGATCTCAACACCGGGATCTTGACGCGCATCGGCGACTATGGCGCGCTGGTCAATCGGATCTCTGGGCTTACGGCCGAGCCGGCCATCCTGCAGACGCTGCTGGGACGCTACTGGTTCAACGAGGCGTCGTCGGGCCGGGGACCGGCGATGGTTTACGACGACCGGCCGGATCCCGTGAACCTGGCGATTTCGTACTCGCGGTCGATGAAATGGACCACGCAGGACGGACATCGTGGGCTGCGTTCGAGAGCCTTTTATCACCGCGGCGTCGTGCGTGGCAGCGTTGTGGATACCAAGTACGATGCGGCGCTGGACGGCATCACGCAGGCGACCTTTGTCGCCGTAGCCTCGTGGGTGGATCCGCCCTACGTGCAGCGGATCGCCGGCTTCCAGTCGGCGCGGGGCAAGCGCGTGGCCATGCTGCAGACGGGGTCGAATGGCCAGCCGTCGTTCCAGTTTCGCACGAAAAGGCAGTCGGGAATCGATATCCGCTGGCGGCTGGATCTGGACGATGGCGTACGCCGCGTCTTGCACGTCGTCTATGATGCCGAGGATCCGATCCCGGACCGCCGAATTCGGCTTTATGTCGATGGCGTGGATCAGGGGCCGGGCACTTTGCACGATGGACACTTTCCGGCGCTGGGTGAGGGGCTGGACTTTTCGGTTAGCGATCTAGAGCTGCAAATGATGAACAGGACGCGGAGCAGTTATAAGGCGATGAAGGGGACGCTGTTTTATTATGCGGTTTACAGGATGGCGCTTGACACTAGGGACATCGTTGGGAACGCGTCGGCGCTGCTGGTGGATGATGATGACCTTCCTTGACTGTCATGTGAACATCGAACATCGAGCATCGTTCATCGAACTTCGATAGATGGAGGCGCTTCGCGCCTCGAACATTGAACGTTGAACCTTGGACGTTTGACATCGGACATAATGGACAGAGGCGCCGTCCCGAGCTGGGATCGGCGCCTCTGTTTCGTAGGCCTCGGAGGTTCGCCTCAAGGTTCGAGGTTCGACGCCCGAGGTTCAATGTTCAGGGTCGGGTAGTATTCTCGACGTTCGATGCTCCGTGAACGATGTTCGATGTTCACTATGATAACTAGCCCCGGCTAACCCTAACGCTGCCGTTTGTCGTCACGGCGCGAATCGTTTTCCCGCCGTCGCCGATATCCGTTGAAAAGCGCCTGCGATCGATGCGGCCCTGGACGGTGATCGGGAAGTCGATACTGAACGAGCCGTTCACCGTTCCGGTTTCGAGCCGGGCAGAGTAGCCATCCGGGATGCTGAGCCGGACCGAGCCGTTTGTGGTCTGGACATCGAGCCCGGAGCCTTCCCACCCGTTGCCGCTCAGCTCGACTCGGACGCCGCCGTTGGTGGTGCGGCCGTGCACGTCGCCGGCGACGTCGGACAGGCGGATGCCGCCGTTGGTGGTTCGGAATTCCATGTCACCGGAAACGCCATCGATCCCGATCCCGCCGTTGGTGCTCTCGAGATCGAGGTTCGAGTTGGCGGGAACGTAGAGCTTGTAACTGACCCACCAGCCCTCGTTGCGGCCGGTGCGCGGGCCGTCGGCGTCGATGCGGTTGGATGTGGCGATCTCGACTTCGCCGGCGATGGATCGCGCCTCGGATCGTGAGTCGGCGCGCGACTGGACCTTGGCGCGGACCAGGATCTCGTTCCTGTCCCAGGCCTCGACGGTGATGCCGCCGTTCGGCGTAGCGTCGACGATGATGACGTCGCGATCGGCGCTCAGGGTCACCTCTCGCACCTCGCAGAACCGCTCGTTGTCGTCATCCCGATCCTCGTTGTCGCACCAGTCGTCGTCCTGGGCGACCTGCCACTGCTGCGGCATTGCGGCGGCGCTGGAGAACGCCCCGGCCGCGGCGCAGCCGATCAGCGCCAGGCCGGCCGATAGAATCAACAGCCTCGAATTCATGGCATACTCCTCCCTTGGGGTGTCGCTTGATTGGACAGGTCGGAGCCACAAAAGGTTGGCAAGGTTCGGCCGGCGGTGGCGGCCCGGCGGGGCTACCGGGAAAGTGGCTTTCGGCCTATGTTTTCAGGCAAGAGCATGCGGTGACACGTCAGCGGAGGGCTTTCGGATTGGACATAGAGGCCATACTGGCCATCATATTCGTCCTCGGTGTTCCCAGCATGGCGCTGGCGACGCACGTGGTCCTGCGTCCGCTGATCCGCGAGTACGTGAAGCTGAAGGGCTTGAAGTCGGACAAGGCGGAGGTCGAGGCGCGCATGGCTCAGCTCGAAGACGTGGTGCACGATATCGACCGGCAGGTGAACCGGCTCGTCGAGGCGGAACGGTTCCGCCGGGAATTGGAGACCGGTCGAGAGCGACGCTCCTTGCCCGAAGTGTAAGGTGCAGGACCCGACAACAGGCAGCTCGTCACTGACCTCGAGCGCGCCCGCCTGAAGCGTTCCCCCAGAACTCGGCCCAGATGCGGATCACGAGCCTTTACCCAACGGCCACGGAAATAGCCTTCGCCATCGGAGCGGGTGACGAGGTTGTGGGCGTCTCCCACGCCTGCGACTACCCGCCGGAGGTGAAGGAACGCCAGGCCGTGACCAAGGCGCGCTTCGATCCGGCGGATCTCGCCAGCGCCGAGATCTACCGGCAGAAGGTCGAGACCAGCCGTGGGTTCGGGAGCGTCTACCGGCTGGACGAGACGGCGCTCTGGGGTCTGAGGTCGGACGTGTTGCTCACCCAGGGGCCAGGCGATTTCTCGCTCGTCTCGCTGGAGGGCGTGCGGGCGGTTGCCGAAGGACTCAACCCGCGGCCCAACTTGATGATCCTGTATCCGCGCCACCTCGACGACGTGCTGGACGATCTCGCCCGCGTCGGCTTCGCCGTGGGGCACCTGCCGGAGGCCCGGGAGCTGGTCTATAGCATGAGGGAGCGGATCGAGGCGGTGGAGCAAACGGTGGCCGACGCCCGCCGTCGATACGTCGCCTTCGTCCAGTGGCTCGAGCCGACGTTCTCCAGCGGATACTGGGTCCCGCAGCTCATTCAAGCCGCTGGCGGCAGGGACATGTTCAATACGCCGGGCCTCTCGCCGAACCGCCTCAGCTGGCGCGAGCTCAGGAAGAAGAACCCCGACCTCCTGGTCATCGCCTGCGAGGACATCGGCATCGAGCAGATCAGCGAGGAGATGCGCATGCTCACTGAGCGGCCGGGCTGGAGCGAGCTATCGGCGGTGCGCAGGGAAAGGGTATTTGTCGGGGACGGCGCCGTGTTCTCAAGGGCCGGCCCGCGCATCATCGACGGTCTGGAGGCGCTGGCCTGGGCCATCAACCCGGACCTCTTCCCGGAACCCGCGCCGCAAGTGTTGCGGAAGTTCAGCTATTGACGACTCCCTTGTTGCTACCAAGAAGTCGCCGCCTTATCGTTAGGCTACACGGATGAGGTTGAGGTCCTAGGTAACTGCCCCATTACAGAGAACCTCGGCAATGGTTTTTTGCAGCAGCGTAGCTTTACCTCTCCTAGCCCACACGCCAACGCATATTGCGTGGATTCCCAGACGCGCGCGTACAGGGACGCGTCTTGCCCCGGTATCCCCAAGCGTTACCGGGCTTTTGTTTGGCCTACTGCCCAAACCAGGAGGTACTATGCGACGCACGATCCTAACCGCCATCGCTCTCTGCTTCTCACTTCACGGCCTAGCCTTTGCGCAGGACATGAAGAACAAGATCGAGAGCGCCCTTAGTTCTGCACCAGCCTCCGTCGCCCAGAACGCAACGGTGATGGACTTGGACATGACCGTGATCCGCGAGGGAACTAACGGCTGGACCTGTTTACCCGACAATCCGGACACGCCTGGCAACGATCCGATGTGCCTGGATGACCCCTGGGTCAACTGGCTCCAAGCGTACGCGAGCCAGGAGGAGCCCAGCTACACGCGCATGGGGTTTGGCTACATGCTCGCGGGGGGCTCCCCCGGTAGCAACGCCGACCCTTACGCGGAGGGGCCGACGCCCGACAACGAGTGGTTGGAGGAAGGCACCCCGCACATCATGGTGATCGTGCCTGACATCACGGTTCTCGAGGGCCTGCCTACCTACCCTGACGGCGGGCCCTGGGTGATGTGGGAAGGGACGCCCTACGTCCACATCATGATACCCACGCCGAAGAAGGACATGTAGCGACGAGCGGCAGATCGGAGCCGGTCGGGCAAACAAGCTCGCTCTTGGCGGCGCCTTTCAGCGCCCGGCCGGCTTCGCCGTGGGGCACCTGCCGGGAGTACAGCTATTGACGTCTGGGCACGGCGAGATAGTTTTGCCCTTCCTCAACGGAACCTAGGCCGGTAGCTCAACTGGCAGAGCAACGGACTCTTAATCCGTAGGTTGAGGGTTCGATCCCCTCCCGGCCTATTGCCCTCCGCGAGATGTCGAACACCGCACACCGAGCTACGCCTTTCGAGAGGCGCACGGCAAGCCTCAATCACTGATGAATGATGGCCAATCCTTAAGACTCGAATGGGTTTGGCCTTAGGGCTTAGTGATCAGGCCTTGCCGTGCCACCTTCGAAAGGCGGTGTTCGGTGTGCGGTGTTCGAAATTCCTTCGGCGTTCAGCGGTCGGTCTTCGAAATTGAATCCCGCTACCGCCGCTCCTCCTGCAGCTGCCTGGTCGCCTCGAGGCTTTGCAGAGCGCCTTCGTCGCTCCTGCCACGTCGGCCAGTCCATCACCGACTGAGTCGCTAGTCGGAATCGCTTTCTGTTGCAGTTTCCCGCGTAGGGCCCCATAGTTGCGAACAAGTGCGATCGGTGAGGCGGAGCTTTGGGGCACCCCACTCCAGAGGGCCTTAACGGTGGCAGTAAGCAGTTACCCAGCCGTTTCTCATGCTGGCCTGTTTTCCCATCCAGCCGCAGGTGTTGTCTCCTTCCATCAGTCAAGGCGGCCTCCGTCTACTCCGCCTCGCGTTCAGGTGTCACGCCTTCGGTCGTTACGTCACACTTTACCCGTCGAAATACTAACGCTTCGAAGCTGTCTTTTTGACGCGAGTTTGACGCTCAACGCCAAACTTGCACTCTGAGTTCACGGATCTGATGACCTGGACTGCTTCGGCGGCCGGAGACGCGCTGGGCACGAAAATTTTAGCGCTGCTCCAGCTGGTGAATACGGCCGTCTTTGTCGAATAGAGGGTGATTGAGCCGAGGGCGGATGAACTGCGGTTCAGGGGAACCATAGAACCACGTTGACCCGTCATGGGTCGACCCAGGAGGTGCTGTATGAGAATCCACTACTTGCCGCTGGTTGGGTTGCTGCTCCTTGCCTGTACGGAGGAGACCACGCGACCGCCGGTGGAGGAGGTCCCACCACTCGAGGCGGGATCGGTCCGCGCTACGGTAGTTGCCGAGCCGGGCCCGATCACCGTCACGAAGATCCGCATCGACGCCAACTCGCTGGAGCTGGGCGCCTATCAGGGCCGCTTCAGGTTCGACCCGGAGGCGCTGGAGTTGGTCGAGGTGGTGATGCCGGAGGGCGACTTCCGGTTCGTCAACACGAACGAGGCGTCGGAAGGCGTGATTCGCTTCGCGGGCTTCACGGTGACGGAGTTCGAGAGCCCGGTGGCGTTGGAGTTGCGCTTCAAGCGGGTGCGCGA
>JBDHAL010000037.1:0-17685 GCA_039588075.1 Gemmatimonadota bacterium
GGTACTGTTGAATCCGCCGCGCCGTGGGATCAATCGCAAAGTGGTGAACGCGCTGCTCGAGAAGCCGCCGGCTCGGATCGTCTACGTGAGCTGCGATCCGGCGACCCTTTCGCGGGATGTCAAACTCTTGTCTGCCGCGTTTCAACTGGCTGCTGTGCGCGGGTTTGATCTGTTTCCTCAAACGGCGCACGTTGAAACCGTTGCGACTTTGATATTGGATTCGACAGCCAACAGCCGACAGCCGACAGCCGACTCCTAAGTATTATTGGACGCCCGATGCCCGGCCCCCCAATCGCGACCCTCAGCTTCGCGCCGCGGCGGGGGAGTCGAACGCCCGGAATCGAACGTCGAAGGTCGGACGTCCAACAATACTTAAGCGTCGGCTGTCGACTGTCGGCTGTCGGCTGTCGCATAAGATCAGAATTTGTATCCCAGCGACAGAGAAGTCCCAAAGTCATTATTGCTTGCGTCCAGGGCCGGGTCTCCGCTGTCGTATTCGTCGAACACCGTGAAGCCGATAGTGAAATCGCTCAGGATCTCATAGGACAGGCGCACCTTGAAGCTGATCCGCACGCGGCCCCAGGTGGTCAGGTTCGGGTAGAACACCAGTCCCGCATCGATGTCGGTCTTGGGACTGTCGAACAGGAAGTAGGCGCCCTCACCGCCGATGACTCCCTCCAGGTTGTTGGTTCTTTCCTCTACGTCGGTCTTCTTCTCGTTGGTGTAGGCCAGGCCAAGCACGGCCTGAACGACGGCCTTGTTCGTTCGCGCAAAGAAATAGCCACCTGCGGCGGTCAGATTATAACGCAGGTCGAGGTTTAGCTGCGTGTTCTGCTCCAGCCCGGTCAATGCCAGCGCGGACCATCTGTGCTTCAGCAATCGCTGGTGGCTGATCGTCAGCGAGTTTCGGCTGGTGGCGTCGGCCCCCTCCTGGTCCTGGAAGTAGAAACTGTACGAAAAACCGGTCGAGGCCTTTTGAACACGATAGTTCACGTTGCCGTCCAGCGATAATTCCGTCAACGTGTTGGCCTTCTGGAGATTGAAGCCGAATTCAATCCTTCCCTCGAGGCGGTCCCAGAAGGAGGTCTCGATGGGGACGATTCGGACGACGGAAGACACGCTAATCGTGTCGCTGAACTCGGCCACAGCGACGACCAGCCGGCCCGGCTCCGCCGCCGGCTGCAGCAACCCGAAGTAGAGGTCGCCGGAGCCGAGCTCGAACTCGAAGAAATGGGCACTGGTTAGTCCCGCGACCTTCAGCCACTCGATCGAGATGGTTCCCATGTCATCGGTGGAGTAGGACAACTTGCCGCGGTACAGCTCCTTGATCTCACCCGTGATCCGGTTGCCGTTTCTGAGCGTGAGCGTGTCGGTCTTTTGCGCGCAGAGCGGCGCGGCCGCGAGTAACGAGAACGCGACGATCGAGAGGACGGGAGCTGCTATTCGAGCGGTACGCACTAGTTGATGAAGTACTTGAGCCGAAGCCTCATGATGTGATCCGTGATGTCGAACTGGTCCTCCCGCGTGATTCGGGAGCGCTGGGCCGTGTAGACGAGCTCGAACCGCCACCTGTAACTGTACCTGTAACCGAGACCCAGTCGAAGCCTCAGCTGGTCTGCGAACTCCTGGGTGAAGGCTTCGTCTATCGAGACGAAGGGCTCGATGTCGAGTATCAAGAAGAGCGCCCGGTCGGCCAGCAACGTGTTGCGGTTGATCGCCACGGTGCCGCCGAGGCGCGTGCGGAACCGCCAAAACTTCTCGTCCGGCTGGCCGGAGACAAAGAAGAAGCGATACTCCAGCCGCGTGTAGCTATCCAGTCGGAAGCGCCGCGTGGGCCAGTACACCAGAACGCGTACACCGCTGGTTGGCCTGATCTCCATCGTGTTGGGCGAGTTCTCCCAGTTGGTGTAGTCGAAGAAGACTCCTCCGGTCAGCTGTAGCCAATCCAGCGCGTGGCCGCTGAATCTCCACCGCGAGTTGTACCTCGTCCAATCTTGCTCATCCGAGAAGACCGTTCGCACTCCTACATCGCCGCTCAACCGAGTGACGCCGGAGAAGCGGTAGGTCGCCCGCGCGTCGGTCCAGAACTGGCCGTCGGTGATATCGACGTCCTGAGCCAGGACCGGCGCCTGAAGGGCGGCGACGAGGCAGAGGCAGGGCAGCAGCCTGGATAGAACGCCCCTCGTTGCGCCGGCGTTGCCGGCACCGGCGCTGCGTTCGTCAACGGCGTTCACCTCTCGAGCCCGTCGTTGTTAATGCGTAGTACCATCAGAACGATGGCTTGCCGCGATTCGCTGAAATGCCCTTCCAAGTTGCTCCTCGTTAACTCGATGACGTATCTATTTGCAGGCGCCACCTGTAGTCGACGCGGTAGCCGGCGCCGGCGCGAAAGCGTAGCTTGCTCACGTATCTCTCACTAGGATCGTCGTTCAGATTCCAGAAGGCCTCGACGTCCCCCAGCAGCGCAACGCTGTTGTCTACGAACAAGCCGTGGCTGAGGGAATACTGGATGTCGACGCGGGTTCTCAGTCGCCAGGACTGGCTCGTGCCGCCGGCCTTCGGGTACCAGTAGTACCTATCCTCCAGGCGGGTGTAGTCACGTATCCGGAGCCGCGAGCCGGGGTACCAGGCCGCCCGGGACCCGACGGTCGGGCTGATCTTGACCGTGTTGTTGTTCGCGTCCTCGTTCGTGTAGGAGTTCTCGAGGCCGCCCACCAACTCAGCCGCCGTAATAATACCAGAAAAACCCGTCGAGATTTGTCTGCCACCATTCGTCACCGCGCTCGAGTGTCCTCTGGTACTCGAGAATCACGTCCAACAGCGATTGTCGTGACAGCCAGAGATTTCCCTCGGCTTCCAGCCATGCCTGCCAGTCCTGTGCCTGTGCGTCCTTGGGTGCCGACGCGATGAGCGAAAGCGCAAAAGCGGACGCGGCTATCGGCTATATAGGTCGAAAGACGTTGCCTCATGGCCGGTTCAGGTGGTCGTCGGTTTGGACTTGCCCGCGCCACGATAACACTCGCGATGAGTCACCGTCAACGATAAACCGGTCAAAAAACGGGCGGCCAGGCGGATGAAAACTCGCCTGGCCGCCGCCGTCCCCGGCTGTCTGGAAAGTCGGGACTACTCGAGTCCGTTGAGGCTGGCCTGGTAGCTCCCGGCCTCCAGGGCGACGTACCCGACCTGCGGGACGAGCTCTGTGGCGCTGGTCAGGTAGTAGTGAACGAAGGCCGCGACTTCGGGCCGGCTCAGAGACGCCTGATTCAGATAGATGAACAGCGGGCGCGAAAGCGGCGCGTAGGTCCCGCTTTGAACCGTCTCGGTGGTCGGCTCGACGCAGCCCGCGCCGCCATCGATGGCCACCAGCTTCAGCTTGTCGGTGTTTTCGGCGTAGTAGGCGTAGCCGAAGTAGCCGAGGGCGTAGGTATCGCCGGAGATCCCCTGTACCAGGACGTTGTCGTCCTCGCTGGCCATGAAGTCGGGACGACTGGCATCCTCTTCACCGACGATCGCTTCGGTGAAGTAGTCGAATGTGCCGGAATCGGTGCCAGGGCCGTAAAGGACGATCTCCTCGTCGGGCCAGTCGGGCCGTACCTGGCTCCACATCGTGACCTGGCTGCCCGGCTCCCAGATGCGTTTCAGTTCGTCCACCGTCATGCAGGCGGCGAAGTCGTTGGCCGGGTTCACCATCACCGCCAGCCCGTCGAACGCGACGGTGACCTCGATCGGCTGGACACCGTTGGCCCGGCAGGCCTCGAGCTCGCTGCTTTTTATTTTCCTCGAGGCGTCGGAGATGTCGGTTTCACTGCTGCAGAACTTCTTGAAGCCGCCGCCCGTGCCGGAGATTCCCACTGTCACACGGACCCCGCGGTTCTCGATCTGGAATTCCTCGGCCATGGCCTCGCTGACCGGGAATACGGTGCTGGACCCATCGATTCGCACGGCGCCGCTCAGTCCGGCTTCGGCTTCCACCCGCCCATCGCCACCGCCGCAGGCGGTGAATGCCAAGAGGAGCGCCATGGGTACGGTTCCGGCGATGATTTTGCTGTTCATCCTGTCCTCCATCAGTGTTTTGTCTGTGCGCTTTCTAGAAGTAGAGGTAGGTCATGAACTTCACTGAGTACTCGGTGTCTCTATCGCCGCCCGGTCTGTAGATATCGACGTTGAGGGCGACCTTGTTCCTGCCGGTGAAGTGCGCCATCAGACCGGGCGTGAAGAGCAGACCCTCGTCGTCACTGGTGCCGGTATCCGGATCACCATAGCTCACACGCCCCACCGGCTCGATCCCATTCACGTATTTGTTGTCGGCGACGGCGAATCTGTACGACACGATGCCCTGAGTCGTGAGGAACGTGCTCGGGTTGCCCGTGGACTCGTCCAGGTTTCTCCAGTTGTCGCCCGATGTGACACCGGCTTTGACGTGCAACCCGGGATCCGAATAGCTGCCCCAGTCGAGGTCGGCGCCGTAGCCGATCCCGTAGTCGAGCGTGTCGAGTTTGATTGGATTGGCGTAGTCGTGCGCCGCGATGTTGGCGCCGACCTTCAAACCGGCGGCGCGGTACTCGAGGCGGCCGCCGAAGGACTTGCCTTCTGAGAAGACGTCGGTCGTGTCGGTTGCGTCGGCGAACGTGACGATATCCTCGAAGATTTGTCCGTTGGTGGCAGACGCGGACCACACCCAGTGCCCGGCGATCAAGCCGCCGATTTCGAAACCGACGTCACGATCGGCATAGCCGAGCTTTTCGGTGAAGCGGCTGTATGAACAGACGGATCCCACCCCGGCACAGTCATCAGCGTCGCGGACTATGCCCGTGCGCTCGATCACCAGGGTCAGAGTCGAGCTGGTCAACTCGAACACGTCGAACGGCCGCTTGAACTGGCCCATCCTGAAGCGGAACTCGGGTGCGAAGATGAAGTCGATGTAGGCGTCCTTCAGCCTCAGGCCGTTCTCCAGGCCGAAGCCGGTGGAGTAATCCGGCTGGATCTTACCGCTGATGAAGTCGTTGATCTTGATCTCCAGCGTGATACGTGCACGGCGGATCAGGAAGACGCTGCTCAGCTCCTCCGCTGCCGAGCTGTAAGCCCACATCGGCTGCAGACGCCCGGTGATCGTGATCTCCGCCGAACCCGACTTGATCTCGATCTGGGCCGCGGCATCCGCCGCAAACGCGAGAATGGTTGCCAGCACCGCCCCTACCAGTTGCTTTCTCATCGATTCGGTCTTCCCTCCATTTGGAAGGTTGAGTGACCTCTGAAATTCAAATGCGTGGATCGGACCCGGGCAAATCTAAAAGAGCGAGGTGGGTTGGGGTAGGCGATAAGGCCTGGTAGCCGCGGACTGGGGAAGGCTGTTGCGTGGCATGGGTAAGTCGTTGATTTTGTACAGGTTCGCGATGACGGCTCATTCAGTCTCTCAGGAGTGGCCTGCTTGAAGTACTTCGTCGAGATCGAGGGTCGTACCTACGAGGTCGATATCGGACCCGACGGCGTACGCATCGACGGGGCTCTCGTCGAAACCGACCTTCAGGCCAACCACGGATCACATCTCTGGCACCTCGTGCTCGACGGCCGCTCCCACACCCTCCAGGCGCGGCGCCGCGAGGAGCGCGGTAGTTGGGAGCTCGAGATAGACGGCCGCAGGTACGGGGTCCTGGCTCTCGACGAGCGGCGGCGCGCCATCCGCAAGCTCGCCGGGTCCGCGGCCGTGAGCCACGGGCCGGTCGAAATCAAAGCGCCGATGCCGGGTCTCATCATCAAAGTCGAGGTCGCCGTCGACGACCAAGTGGAGCAGGGCCAGGGCATCGTCATCATGGAAGCGATGAAGATGGAGAACGAGCTCAAGGCTTCCGCCGCCGGCCGCGTGACCGACGTGCGGGTCGCGGCCGGTGAGACGGTTGAGAAGGGGGAGGTCTTGCTTGTGATCGAGGCCGCGGGTGACGGGGCTAGGTAACCGGTGACAGAAGACAGGTGACCGGTAACCGGTAATTAGGAATCATGAACCGAGCGAAGTCCTAAGTAGATGGCTGAACGCGAGGACATGTTAGAGCGGGAGTTGCCGGGGCGGTTTCCGTTCACGCGTGGCGTGTACGAGACCATGTACCGCGGTCGTCTGTGGACGATGCGGCAGTATGCGGGGTTCGGGACGGCGGAGGAGACCAACGAGCGGTTCCGTTTCTTGCTGGACTCGGGTCAAACCGGTCTATCCGTAGCTTTCGACCTGCCGACGCAGATGGGCTACGATTCCGATCACCCGATGGCCGAGGGGGAAGTCGGGCGGGTCGGCGTGGCCATCGATACCGTTGACGATCTGGACGTCCTCTTCGCCGGGATCGACCTGGGCCGCGTCTCCACTTCCATGACCATCAACTCCACGGCGTCCGTCCTGCTCGCCATGTATGTCGCGTTGGCCGACGAGCGCGGCGTCAGCCGGGACTCGCTGGCGGGTACGGTCCAGAACGACATACTGAAAGAGTTCGCAGCGCGCGGCACCTACATCTACCCTGTCGAACCCAGCCTGCGCCTGGTCACCGACGTCTTCGATTTTTGCGCCGGCGAGTTGCCGCGCTGGAACAGCATCTCGATCAGCGGCTATCACATGAGAGAAGCGGGCAGCACTGCGGTGCAGGAGATCGCTTTCACGCTGGCCAACGGGCTCGAGTACGTAGAGCGGGCGGTCGGTCGCGGGCTCTTGGTGGAGGACTTCGCACCGCGTCTCTCCTTCTTCTTCGCCTCTCACAACGATCTGTTCGAGGAAGTCGCTAAGTTTCGCGCGGCGCGCCGCCTCTGGGCGACGCTGATGCGGGAACGGTACGAAGCCTCGGATCGGGCCTGCCTCCTACGGTTTCATACACAAACGGCCGGCTCGACGCTGACCGCCCAACAACCGCACAACAACATCGTCCGTGTGGCCGTCCAGGCCCTGGCCGCGGTGCTGGGCGGCACCCAATCCTTGCATACCAACGCCTACGATGAGGCGCTGGCGCTACCCACGCCCGATTCGGCGAAGCTCGCTCTCCGGACACAGCAGCTGTTGGCTCACGAGTCGGGCGCGACCGGCACCGCCGATCCACTGGCGGGCAGCTACTACGTCGAAGCGCTGACCGACGAACTGGAGCAGAGCGCCCGGGAATACCTGGCCGAAATCGACGAGCGGGGCGGCGCAGCGGCTTCGATCGGCTACGTGGTGGATGAGATCCAGCGCGCGGCCTACGCCTACCAGATGGGCATCGAGCATGGCGAACGCGTCGTCGTCGGCGTAAACGAGTATCGCGACGAGGAAACCGATGCCGCCCGTATCGATCAACCGGCCTTCCCGGAGCTGGAAGCGCAGCAGCGCGAGCGGCTGGACGCGGTCCGGCGCCACCGCAACGCGGGAGAGGTCCGGGCCGCGCTCGACCGCCTGACGGACGCGGCTTCCGGGAAGGACGGCCTGCTTCCGCTCATGGTCGAGGCGGTGAAGTCCCGGGCCACGCTGGGCGAGATCAGCGACGCCCTGCGTGCCGCCTGGGGAGAGTACCGAGCGACGAGTTGAAGGCGGGGGTCCCTTCGGATAGCTTTCGGCCGCACAATCCGCTGTAAGTGGTCGCACGGATATGGGAGAGGCATGCCGACTTACGAGTACAAGTGCGGGAACTGCGGACACGCGTTCGAGAGGTTCTCGACCAAGATATCGAACGAATCGAGCGTCGAGTGCCCGAGGTGCGACGGCCTGGCGGAACGGCTGATTTCCGGTGGCGCCGGCCTGCTGTTCAAGGGCTCCGGCTTCCACAAGACCGACTACCCCAGCGACTCCTACAAGAAGGCGGAGAAGAAGGAGAAAGAGACGAAGGCCTCGAAGGGCGATAAGAAGCCGGCGCCAAAGAAGAAGGACCCGAAGTAAGTGCGTCATCCCGGACTGGCCAGCGCGCTCGTGGGAGCGGCGGAGCGGCTGGGGGCCGAGGGCGGCATCGACGTCAAGCTCGAGCGGCCCAGGGAGCTCTCCCACGGTGACCTGGCCACCAATCTCGCCATGACCCTCGCCGGTCGCCTGGGTCGCAAACCTCGCGACCTGGCCGAAGCTCTCATCGCTGAGCTCGACCTGCCTTCCTTGGGGCTCGAGAGCGCCGGAATCGCCGGACCCGGCTTCATCAACTTTAAGATCAGTCGTGAGTTCTTGTTCGATCGCCTGCGCGAGGTTTGCAGGGCGGGTCACGCCTACGGGGGAAGCGACGTCGGCGCCGGTAGGGCCGTTAACGTCGAGTTCGTCTCCGCAAACCCTACCGGGCCTCTTCACGTGGGGCACGGTCGTGGCGCGGCGATTGGCGACGCCATAGCGCGCCTGCTCGAGTTCACCGGCCATACCGTGACCCGTGAGTTCTACGTCAACGACGCCGGCGCTCAGATCGACAAGCTCGTCGACTCGATCTTCGCGCGTTACCGCCAACTGCAGGGACAGGACGACGCCGTCCCCGAGGGTGGATATCACGGCGAGTACGTCATCGACCTGGCGCGCAAGCTTCAAGCGACTTTCGCGGCCGTGCTCGACGGAGAATGGGGGGCGGAAGAGCGCCGCCAGGTTCGCGGCTTCGCTCTCGACCAGATGACCGGCGAGCAGCGCAACACGATGAAAGCGTTCGGAATCGTTTTCGACGAGTTCAGTTCGGAGACGGCGCTCTACGAGTCGGCCCAGATCGAGGAAAGCCTGGACGAGCTGGAAGCCAGGGGGTTGCTCTACGAGCGCGAGGGAGCCCGCTGGCTGCGCACGACCGACTTTGGGGACGACAAGGACCGCGTGCTGGTGAAGAGCGACGGCAGCTTCACGTACTTTCTGCCCGATATCGCCTATCACCGTGGCAAAGCCGTGCGCGGGTTCGACACCGCCATCGACATCTGGGGCTCAGATCATCACGGTTATGTGCCGCGGATGAAAGCGGCGATGGAGGGGCTGGGGCTGGGTCGCGATTTCTTCCAAGCCGTAATCGTGCAACTGGTGCGCGTAGAGCGGGGCGGAGAAGAGGTGAAATTCAGCAAGCGCGCGGGCGAGTTCGTGACGCTGCGCGACTTGATAGACGAAGTGGGCGGCGGTGTGACGCGCTATTTCTTCCTGGAGCGAGGCCCGCAGCAGCAGATGGTGTTTGATCTCGATCTGGCACTCGAGCGATCGGATAAGAACCCGGTCTACAAGTGCCAGTACGCGCACGCGCGGATGCGCAGTGTCTACCGTCGCGGTGAAATCGATCCGGACTCGATCGATCTCGACGCCGATCTCTCGCCGATCACCCAGTCAGCGGCTCTCGAGATGGTCAAGACGATTCTGGACTTCCCCGAGATCGTCGAGTCGGCGGCGGAGAGCCGCGAGCCTCACCGGGTCACGGCTTTTCTGGAGGCGCTGGCCAATCAACTCAACAGCTGGTACCACGCGGGCACGCGTGACGCATCGCTCCGCATCCTCGGTCAGGAAGAGCGGGTCACAAAGGCTCGACTGATGGTCATGCGCAGTGCCGAGGTCGCCATGCGGAACGGACTGCAGCTCCTCGGGATCGAGGCGCCCGAGAGCATGTGAGCGTAGCATGAAGCGAATCGCTCTTCTACAGGCAACAGCCCTCGGCCTTCTGGCCGCGGCGCCGGCGACCCTATCAGCCCAGGGGCGGCTCGATAGCGACTTGCTGGCCCTATGCCAGGTGGCGGCCGACGGCGGGAGCCTGGCCGCCGCCGACCTGCCGCTCTGCCGTGATGTGGTTGCCAGTATGCAGCTTGTCCAGCCGGAACTGGGGCTCACGCTGGCCGGCGGCAATCCGGTTCTGGGCACGGCGAGTCCTCTCGGCACGAAGTTCCGCGCCATACCGCGGGTGAACTTGGGAGGCCGGATGACTTTCGCGTGGATGTCGATTCCCGACATTCTCGATTATCCCGAACTCCCGGACGAGCCCGTTGGAACGGTTGGCATGACCGCCACCATGCCCCAGATCGACATCTCGGTGGGCCTGTTCGAGGGCTTCGACCTGGCGACCACGCTGGGTGGCTTCGCGGCGATCGAGTTGCTCGGCTCCGTCGGCGCGATGGTCCTGCCCAGTGGAGCCGGCTTCCAGAACGACGTCACCGGCTGGGGGCTGGGCGTTCGCGTCGGCCTGCTGCGCGAGTCCTTCACCGCCCCCGGCGTTTCGATCTCCGGTTTCTACAAGGCGATGGGACGCGTCCAGTACGGGAACGTGGAGAGCGGCGATGACGCCCAGTTCGGTATGGACATGAGCGTCGCCAGCTTTCGCGCCGGCCTCAGCAAGAGCTTCGTTGCCCTGGGCTTCGCGCTCACTCTCGGTTGGGACCGCTACTCGAGCGATGTCGACTACGGCATCGCCGGCCCCACCGGCAACCTCATCCCCGTCGCTCCCGAAAACGCGCCCGCCCAGCTGGTCTCCAGTCGCTGGTCCGCCTTCGTCGATGTCTCCTACATCGTCCTATTCTTCAGCGTCGTCGCCGAAGCCGGGTGGCAGGAAGGTGTGAAGCTCACCACGTCGAGAGGGGATGAGATCGAGTCCGGTAACTTCTTTGGCACTATAGGGATGCGCTTCACGCTTTGATGCCTGACGATCTGATCCACATGCGGCGAGCGCTGAGCCTCGCCGAGAACGGGTGGGGACGCGTCGCGCCCAATCCCATGGTCGGCGCCCTGGTCGTCGCTGATCGGCAGGTGGTGGGTGAGGGGTACCACGCGGAATTCGGCGCTCCGCACGCCGAGGTCGTGGCGCTGGAGGCGGCGGGTTCGAAGGCAACGGGTGCCACGCTGTATGTGACGTTGGAGCCGTGTCACCATTCCGGGAAGACGGGCCCGTGCTCGGCGGCGATCCGGCAGGCGGGTGTGGCACGCGTGGTGTGCGCGACGGGTGAGGCGAACCCGGGAGCCGTGGGTGGCGGCAACTGGCTTCGAGCTCAGGGCATAGAAGTCGAGTTCGGGACATGCGAGGCCGAGGCGCGAGATCTGAACGCCATTCACCTGCTGGGTTTCAGCCGCGGGCGGTCGTTCCTGGCGCTGAAATACGCCATGTCGCTGGACGCGCGGCTCTCCGAGAGCCCCGGTGCGGCGACACGGGTGACGAGCGGAGAAGCCGTTCGCGAAGTGCACCGCCTGCGTGCCGGGCACGACGCGGTCATGGTCGGCATCGGGACGGTGCTGGCGGACGACCCGCAACTCACCGTACGGGAGTGGAGAGCGCCACGCGTGGCACCGGTGCGGGTGGTACTCGACAGCGATCTGAGGCTGCCGCTCGACTCGATGTTGGCCCAAAGCGCGGCGGATGTGACGGTCCTGGTCTACGCTGCCGAGGGTGTGGGCGTCGAGCGCTCGCAGCCGCTGAGCGCCGCAGGTATAGATGTGGAGCGGGTTCCGCGCAGCCAGCAACCGCCGGGCCTTGACCTTGGCAGTGTTTTTGCAAGTCTCTGGGAACGCGGCATACGATCCGTTTTCTGTGAGGGCGGCGGCACCCTGGGCTCGGCGCTGCTGGCTACGGGCCGAGTCGATCGCCTCTATGCCTTCATCGCGCCGCGGATATTCGGGCGACCCGGGGTCCCGGCATTCCAGGTGGAGCGCGGACAGGCGACCGACGAGTGGCGGCTGATCGAGCGGAGGGAGTTCGGGTCGGTCACGCTACTGGCGATGAGCCCCGATGCGGAAGGGTCCGCCGGGTAGGCGACTTGATAACATGTTCAGTGGAATCGTAGAAGAAATCGGCGAGATCGTATCGGCGACGGATACGGGTAACGGACGCGATCTCGTCGTCGCCGCCGATCTCGTCCTCGGGGATCTCAAGCCATCGGACAGCATCAACGTCGATGGTGTTTGCCAGACGGTCGTCGAGCTTGGAACAGGTGATTTCAGGGTCCAGGCCATTGCGACCACGCTTTCCCGCACCACTCTGGGTGAGTTCGCGCGCGGCAGGAAGGTCAATTTGGAAAGGCCCATCGCCGCCGGCGCTCGTTTCGGCGGACATTTCGTGCAGGGACACGTCGATGGCGTCGGGACGGTGACCTCCGTGAAGCGTCAGGGGGACATGTGGCTGGTGCGTTTCAGCCTGCCCGATACGGTGAGCCCGTTCACGATCCTCCACGGTTCCATCGCTGTTGATGGGGTCTCACTGACCGTCAACGCCTTGCCGGATGACGGGAATGCGGAGGTCGCCTTGATACCTTATACTTATGAACATACCAACCTGTCGCGGTTGGCTCCCGGAGGGAGAGTCAATCTAGAGGCTGACATGATCGGCAAATACGTCGCTCGGACCCTTGCACAGGCCCGCGGCGGCGACGCGGACGGAGACCTGGTGGAGCGACTGGCTCAATGGGGATACAGCTGAGCCAAGTTGCCGTGGGATGCGAAGTGGGGCGGGGCTCCAGCCCGCTGCGGCGTCAAACCTAAGGGAAAATGAGCGAGATAGAGTTCGATACGGTCGAAGATGCGGTTGAGGCCATTCGTCGGGGTGAGATGGTGATCGTCGCCGATGATGAAGACCGCGAGAATGAGGGCGACCTCGTCTGCGCCTCCGAGAAGGTCACACCCGAGATCATCAACTTCATGGCCACGCACGGGCGAGGCCTCATATGCCTGACGCTGACGCCCGAGCGCGCCGAGCAGTTGGTCCTCTCCACGATGGGCGATCAAACCGCCGATTCGCAGGAGACCGCGTTCATGGTCTCCATCGATGGTACGACGAAGCACGGGGTCAGCACCGGGATCAGCGCCGCCGACCGGGCCCGGACGATCCAGCTGGCCATCGATCCCGCGGCCAATCCCGAAGACCTGCGCCGCCCGGGCCACGTCTTTCCGCTGAGGGCGCAGCCGGGCGGTACCCTGCAACGGGTGGGTCAGACCGAGGCGTCCGTCGACCTGGCGCGCATTGCCGGGCTCTCCCCTTCGGGCGTCATATGCGAGATCCTCAACGAGGACGGCACGATGGCGCGCCGGCCCGAGCTCGAGACCTTTGCGCAGCAGCACAGCCTGAAGTTCGTCACGGTGGCGCAGATCATCTCTCATCGCCTGAAGACCGAGCGCTTGGTTCATCGCGTCGCCGAAGCCAATCTGCCGACCGACTTTGGCGAGTTCAGGGTCGTGGCTTATTCCAACGATGTCGATCATCGCGAGCACGTCGCACTCGTGAAGGGCGACGTCGACGGCAAGGACGCCGTTCTCGTTCGCATGCACTCCGAGTGCTTAACCGGCGATGTCTTCCATTCTCAGAGGTGTGACTGCGGACAGCAGCTCGATGCGAGCCTGCGTCGCATCGAGAAAGAGGGATGCGGCGTTCTCGTTTACATGAAGCAAGAGGGGCGCGGGATCGGCCTGATGAACAAGATTCGCGCCTACGAGCTGCAGGAGAACGGCATGGACACCGTCGAGGCCAACGAGGTTCTCGGGTTCCCGGCCGACCTGCGCGATTACGGCATCGGCGTCCAGGTACTGCTCGACCTGGGAATCAAGTCGATGCGCCTGATGACTAACAACCCGAAGAAGATCATCGGGCTCCAGGGCTACGGCCTATCTGTCACGGAACAAGTCCCCGTCGCCGTGAAGCCGAACCGGCACAATATGGATTACCTGAAGGCCAAGCGGGAAAAGATGGGTCACCTGATTCCGGCGGACGGGCAGCTGGCGGGTTAGAGGCATGCGGGAGAGATACGGAATATTAAAGGTAGAAGATCGGCGCTTCGCGCTGGTCGTGAGTCGCACGAACGAGCTGATCACGCGGCAGTTGTTGGCGGGCGCCATCGATTGCCTGCGCCAGCACGGGGCCAGTGACGAACAAATCGACGTCTACTGGGTACCGGGTGCATGGGAGCTTGCCCCGCTCGTCGCTCGCCTGGCGGGCGGATCGAAGTACGCGGCCATCGTCGCGCTGGGCGCGCTGATCCGCGGTGCGACACCGCACTTCGACCATCTGAGCGGGGCCGCCACGCAGCGTCTAGCAAACGTAGCGACCCACTCGGGCACCTACGTATCGCTGGGGCTGTTGACCGCCGACACTATGGAGCATGCACTGGAGCGGGCCGGTAGCAAAGGCGGCAACCACGGCTGGAAAGCAGTGCAGGCTGCGATAGAGATGGCCGACCTTCTTGAACGATTGGATGGGGAGTCGGACTAAGGCTAGAGCTCGGGCCCTGCAGGTCCTTTACGCATGGGAGATGCGGGGGGGCGCCGAGCCACTCCGCGAGGTTGACCGCGAGCTCACCGTTCCCGGTCAGAAAGCACCGGGCCCTGAGATCCGGCAGTATACCTACCGGCTGCTGGATACCATCGAACGCGACCGCCACAGAGTCGATGCCAGAATCGAGTCGCTCGCCGACAACTGGCGGCTTTCCCGAATGACCACCATCGATCGCAACATACTGCGCATAGCGGCAACGGAAATGCTGTACCTCGGCGAGGTGCCGCCTCGGGTATCCGTACACGAGGCCATCATGCTTGCGGAGTGGTTCGGTACGGAAGAGAGCGGCCGCTTCGTCAACGGCGTACTCGACGCGCTGCTTCAAGAGTTGCAGGCCGAGCAAACCTCTGACGCCAGATGAGCGAGGGGCGCCTCAAGCTGCTGCTGGTCAACTGGCAAGATATCAATAACCCGCAAGCGGGGGGCGCAGAAATCCACCTGCACGAGATCTTCGGCCGGCTCGCCGGCCGGGGTCATGAAATCACGCTTCTGTGCTCGAGCTGGCCGGGTGCGGCGGCCCGCGAGAAGGTGGATGGGATGGACGTCCACCGGGTAGGCGGGCGCCACAGTTTCACGCTCAAAGCCGCTCCGTACTACAAGCGGCATCTCAGCGGGCGCGATTTCGATCTTGTGGTCGAGGACATCAACAAGATCCCGCTGTTCACTCCGATGTGGATGCGGCCGCCCGTGGTGGGGTTGATACCGCACCTCTTCGGCTCGACCGCGTTCCGCGAGGCCTCGATACCGTTCGCGACCGCCGTCTGGGTCGCGGAGCGGCCGATCCCGCACTTCTATGAAGGCGTCCCGTTTCAGGCCATCTCCAACTCCACGGCCGACGACCTCGAAAAGCGCGGTCTGGAGAGATCCGATGTCCGGGTCATCTGGCCGGGCATCGACCATTCGATGTTCAACTCCGACCCGGCCGTTCAGCCGTTCAGCGAGCCCACCTTTGCCTACGTGGGCCGGCTGAAGAGGTATAAGGGGCTCGAGCTGGTGATCGATGCGCTGGCCGGGCTGGTGGCGGAAGGCACAGCTGCGCGGCTGCTGGTGGCCGGTAAGGGCGATCACGAGCCCGCGCTTCGCGCCTACGCCGAGTCCGTTCTTCCCGGCAAGGTCGAGTTCCTCGGCTTCGTGGCCGAGGCTGAGAAAGTGGACCTATTGCGCAAGGCATGGGCGACGGTTTACCCATCACCAAAGGAAGGGTGGGGTATCACGAATATCGAGGCCGCGGCCTCGGGCACTCCCGCAATCGCTTCCGATTCGCCGGGCCTCCGGGAATCGGTCGCTCACGAGAGGAGCGGGTTGCTGGTTCCCCATGGGGATGAGGAGGCGTGGACGGATGCTTTGCGACGGATCGTCTTGGACTCTGAGCTGCGCGGGCGGCTCCGCTCCGGCGCGATCCGCTTCGCCGCCGAATTCAGCTGGGACCGTACGGCGGATGAAACCGAAGCCCACCTCAAGGAGGTTCTTTCCCGCGGCCCCGCTCGGGGCTCCAAACACTTCAACACATCAGTGTCGGAGGTGAAATGAAAATATCGATGACGGCGCGGCACTTCGAACTGAGCGATGGGCTCCGCGAGCACGTTGAGAGTCGTATCTCCGGGCTCGAGCGTTACCACCAGCGCACTTCCCGCGTCGAAGTTACTCTGACAGAGGAGAAGCGAGAAAAACGCGTCGAAGCTCGCGCGTTTGTTGATGGCGACTATGACATTCACGCGGAAGCCGTCGCCGATGACTTTCGCACGGCCGTGAACCGCCTGTCGGACAAACTCGCCCGACAGCTCAAGAGACTTCGTGACCGCCGGGTTGATCACAAGGCCCCTCGGCTCAGCGAAGAGATACCCGAGGAGGAGGTCGCGGAAGGCGAAGAGCTGTGAGCCTGACCGTCCGAGAGCTACTCGAGCTGCGCGCCGAGAGTCTGCGGCTGCGCCTGGTGACGACCGACGAGGCCGCCCTGGATCGTGAGATTCTCAAGTCCGACATCTCGAGCCCCGGTCTCGCACTGGCCGGGTTCACCGAGCGCTTCACCAGCGGCAGGGTCCAGGTGCTCGGTGAGACCGAGGTGGCGTACCTCGACTCGCTCGATGAGGGGCCGCGGCGCTCGGCGGTGGAGGGTCTTCTCCGTTTCGATATACCGTGCGTGATTGCCACCAAGAACCAGGAGTTACCGGCGGTGCTGCTGGAGGTCGCGCAAGAGCGCGGCACTCCCGTTGTGGTCAGTGAGCTGAAGACGGCCGAGTTCTATCGCCGGATGATTCCCTTGATCAACGAGCGATTTGCGCCCCAGACCCATGTCCACGGCTCGCTGGCCGATGTCTACGGGGTCGGCCTCCTGATGATCGGGCAGAGCGGGATCGGCAAGAGCGAATGCGTGTTGGACCTGGTGGAGCGAGGGCATCGTCTGGTGGCGGACGACGTGGTGATGGTCAGCCGTCGCGGTCACGATGTGTTGATCGGCCGCGGCCACGAGCTCGCCCGGCACCATATGGAGATCCGCGGGATCGGGGTGATCGATGTACAGGCGCTGTTCGGGATCCGGGCGATTCGCCAACAGAAGCGGATCGAAGTCGTCGTGCAGCTGGTCGGGTGGGAGCAGCACAAAGCCTACGACCGGACCGGCCTCGACTCCGATTTCACGGAGATACTCAACGTTCCGATTCGCAGGGTGACCGTGCCATTGAATCCGGGAAAGAACATCACGGTCATCTCCGAGGTGGTCGCGATGAACCACTTGCTCCGGTATTCCGGCGTCGACTCGGCGGCCGCGTTCGATGAGAGGCTTCGCCAGCGCATGGCGCCGATCCGCGAGTACCTGGAAGAGGATTATGAGTGAAGAAGTCCGGGGAATCCTCGTCGGCCACGGAAGGTTGGCGGAAGGGCTGCTCGACGCGGTGCAGGAGATCACCGGCTCACGGGATGGGCTCTACCCGATAGACAACCAGGGCATGACGCCGGAGGTCCTGGAGCAGACGATCGCCGACACGGCGGCGGCAAGCCCCGCGGTGGTCTTTGTCGATCTGCCCAGCGGCAGCTGTGCTTTTGCGGCGCGCCGCCTGAAGGTGCGACAGCCGGACCTGGCGGTGGTCTGTGGGGTGAACCTGCCGCTGTTGCTCGACTTCGTTTTTCATCGGACGCTGGCGCTGGACGAGATCGTCGAGCGCCTGCGCGCCCGGGTAGGTGTCTCGATAGAATACGCGACGGATGGCGATTCTTCTCTGCAGGGTGGATGACCGGCTGATTCACGGCCAGGTCGTAGTCGGGTGGGGTGCGCAACTCGACCTCGAGTTCATCGCGGTCATAGACGACGAGTTGGCCGGGAGCGATTGGGAGCAGGACCTTTACCGGGCCGGCCTGTCCGAGTCGATAGAGGCCCGTTTCCTGACCGTCGAGGAAGCGGTGACCGCGGTCCCGGAATGGGCGCAGGACGGCGCGCGCGGGTTCGTGCTGACCCGCGACCTTTCGAGCATGCGCCGTCTGGCGGAAGAAGGCGCGCTCGATGGCATCGAAGTGAATC
>JBDHAL010000038.1:0-21985 GCA_039588075.1 Gemmatimonadota bacterium
CCGCGTATCGAGGCTGCCGCCGTTGCACACGCTGATGCCGGCCGAGTCGTAGCCGCGGTACTCGAGCCTGCGCAGGCCGTCGAGCAACAGCGGTGCCGCCTCAGCCGTCCCTATGTATCCAACGATTCCACACATGCGTCGTCCTCGTTCCCCGCTATTGGCCGCGGCTGACGATCGCCCCCGCCGCAGCCACCAACTCTCTCAACTCGGACTCGTTATCCCTTGGCCCCTCTGCAATTACACGCAAGATCGGTTCCGTACCGGACGGCCGGCAGTGCAGCCACATCTGACGGTCCGGCCAGCTGAGGTGGACCCCGTCGCGGCGGTCGATTTTCGCGCCGGGAAAGGCCGTCTCGATCTCGGCGGCCAGGTCATCGAGTTCCAGATCGCGCCGATCGAAACGGTCCTTCACTATACAATATTGTGGGTACTCCGCCACAATCTCGCTAAGCCGGGCGTCGGTCTCAGCCAGAAGTTGCAGGATCATCGCAACCGCCAGCGGGGCGTCCCGGGTGTAGTGGAGGGCCGGGAGAATCACGCCGCCGTTCCCTTCGCCACCGACGACGGCGCCGGTCTCGCGCATGGCGGCCGCCACGTTCGCCTCTCCCACGGGAGCCTGGTGATAGGGCGCGCCGGCGCACTCGGCCGCCATGGCGACGACCTGGCTGGTGGAGAGGTTGGCGACCACCGGTCCGGACCGGTGGGCCAGGGCCAGTCGCGCCGTCAGTGCGAGGGTGAAATCTTCACCGATGGCCCGGCCCGTCTCGTCGACCAGGGCCAGTCGGTCGACATCGGGATCCACCGCCAACCCCAGGTCGGCGCCCTCGCGGGGGACGGCCTCGCAGAGCGCCGTGATGTTCCGCGGAATCGGCTCCGGTTCGCGAGTGAACAGGCCGTCGGGCTCCAGCTCTATGCCCTCTACCCGGCAGCCCAACTGGGCCAGCATGCCCGGGAGTATGACGCCGCCGGCACCGCGCGCGCAGTCGAGGACGACGTCGAAACCGCGGGCCGCGATGCGCTCCGGCTCGATGAGGTCCAGCGCCAGAACGCGTTCGATATGACGGTCCAGCGCGCCGGGCAATGACTCCGCCTCCCCCAGACCGGCCGCCACATAGGCCGGAGGCCTCCCCGCCCGTAGCCGCTCGAGGAATTCGGCCCCCTGCTCCGGCTTCAGAAAAGCGCCTTCCGGACTTGCCAGCTTCAGCGCGTTCCATTCCTTCGGGTTGTGACTGGCCGTGACGATGATCCCGCCACTCAGTCCACGGTCCTGTATCTCCAGTAGTGCCGTCGGGGTCGGTACCAGCCCCAGATCGCTCACCCGGCAACCCACCGCCTGCAGCCCCGCGGTGGCCGCCCTGACGAAGGTGGGCCCGCTGGGCCGCGAATCCCGTGCGATCACCAGGTCGCTGCCCCAGCCCTGCTCCCTGACGTAGGTCCCGAAGGCCGCGGCAAAACCTGCAACGATCTCGGGGTTCAGGTCGATACCCACCCGACCCCGGATCCCCGAGACGCTGATGATCAGGCTATCTGGAATGGCCATGGCTGACTCCCAATTCAGCCCCGTAATATCCGCCACCGCAACCGCGGGAAGCCGCTCTTAATTAAACCGACAATGCCCCCCGTACCAATACTCGCTCTCGCTGGACGAGACCGCCCGCGGCCACTAGACTGTCTATTCGCTGTAGCCAGCCGGACGACTCTATACCGTTTAGGGAGAACGACCCCCACCATGACGCCCGAAAGCGAAATGCGCTTCGCCACGCGCGCAATCCGGGCCGGACAGCGCCCGGATCCGACGACCGGCGCGATAATGACGCCCATCTACCAGACTTCCACCTATGCCCAGGAGGGCATCGGCATCCACAAGGGCTACGAGTACGGGCGCGTCTCGAACCCGACGCGCAGCGCTCTCGAAGCCAATGTCGCCTCCCTCGAGGGCGCGGCACACGGCGCTGCTTTCGCTTCCGGGATAGCCGCGATCGAGGCGACGGCCAAGCTGCTCTCCGCCGGCGACCACATCATCTGTGGTGCCAACGTCTATGGCGGAACGGACCGTTTGTTCCGACAGGTTCTGGGACGGCTGGGGCTGGAGTTCTCGTTCGTCGATACCCGTGACCCCAGCGCCATAGCCCAGGCCGCGAGCGACTCGACTCGTCTCATATTGATCGAGACGCCGACCAACCCGCTCATGCACATCACCGACATCGCGGCGGCCGCCGAGATCGCACACAAGAACGGCGCCTGGTTGGTCGTGGACAACACGTTCGCTACTCCCTTCTTCCAGCGCCCGCTCGATCTCGGCGCCGATGCCGTCGTCCACTCGAGCACCAAGTACCTGAATGGACACAGCGATGTGGTCGGCGGCCTCGTCCTCAGCTCGAACGACGAGATCGTCGATGGACTTCGCTTCATGCAGAAGGCCGCGGGCGCGGTGCCCGGACCCATGGACTGCTGGTTGGTGCTGCGCGGCACCAAGACCCTCCACGTCCGCATGATGGCCCACGACGCGAGTGGCCGCCGCATCGCCCGCTGGCTGGAGGACCAACCGCGGGTCGGCCACGTGCACTACGCCGGCCTGACCTCGCACCCCCAGCACGAGTTGGCTGCACGACAGATGAGCGGGTTCGGCGGCATGATCTCCCTGGAACTCGGCGACCGGGCGCGCGCAGAGGAGTTCTGCCGCGCGACACGCATCTTCACCCTGGCCGAGAGCTTGGGCGGAGTCGAGAGCTTGGTCAGCCATCCGGCCGCCATGACCCACGGCGCGGTGCCGCAGGAGTTGCGCGAGAGCATGGGGATCACAGAGGGGCTGGTGAGGCTCTCGGTGGGGATCGAGGACGTCGATGATCTGATCGAGGATCTGGATCAGGCGCTGCCGGGGTAGGCGACGATGCCGAGTTGCTACTAATGAGATCAAGACGATGAGAATACTGGTCGTGGGAAGCGGAGGGCGCGAGCACACGCTCATCTGGCAGTTGAAGCGCGAGCAGCCTAATGCCCAGATCTATGCGGCGCCGGGTAACGGAGGGACGAAGGCGCTGGCGGAATCGGTCCCCTTGAAGGCCGAGGAAGTCGAGGCGCTGGCCGACTTCGCCGACTCCCGTGAAATCGATCTCACCATCGTCGGACCGGAAGCGCCGCTGGTCGCCGGCATAGTCGACGCATTCAAAGGGCGCGGCCTGACCATCTTCGGCCCCTCATCCGCGGCCGCCGAGATCGAGGGCTCCAAAGCCTTCGCCAAGGCGCTGATGGACGAAGCGGGCGTTCCCACCGCCGCACACCGCACAGTAGACAGCTTCGAGGACGCACAGCGCTACATCTCGGAGCGCGGCGCGCCAATCGTAGTGAAGGCCTCCGGCTTGGCGGCCGGCAAGGGTTCAATCGTTTGCCGGACGGTGGACGAGGCCGTCGAGGCCGCTCGCTCGATGCTGGTCGACGACAAGTTCGGCGGCGCCGGGGCCACGGTCGTCGTCGAGGATTGCCTGGTCGGCGAAGAGTTGTCGGTCCTGTACATCACCGACGGAAAGACAGCGCTTCCGCTCATTCCGTCCCAGGACCATAAGCCGGTCGGCGAGGGCGACACGGGACTGAACACCGGCGGTATGGGTGCCTACGCTCCCGTCTCCATCGCCAACGATGCGCTGATCGACCGGGTCACCGACGAAGTCATCATGCCGACTCTCCGGGCGATGAAGAAGCAGGACCGCCCCTTCAGCGGCGTGCTCTACTGCGGCCTGATAATCGTCGAGGGCGAACCCTACGTGATCGAGTTCAACGCGCGGTTCGGCGATCCCGAGACCCAGGCGATCCTACCGCTGCTCGATAGCTCGCTGCTCGAGCCCTTCGAGCGCGTGGCCCGCGGCGACCCGCTGGGAACAGAGAGCTTCCGCTTCAGCCGCAGGGCCGCGGTCTGCACCGTGCTCGCGTCGGAGGGCTATCCGGGGTCCTACGAGAAGGGGAAGATCATCGATATCCCCGAGCCGATCGAAGAAGCCGCCGACCTCCACATCTTCCATGCCGGGACGCGCCGCGATCCGGAAGGCCAGTTGCTGACCGGCGGTGGCCGCGTGCTCGGGGTGGTCGGACTGGGCGACAGTGTGAGTGCCGCAGCCGGCGTGTCGCGGGAAGCGTCCGAGGCGATCGATTTCGAGGGCAAGTTCTTCCGCCGCGACATCGGCTACCGGGAGATCGAGCGAGAGAAGTCCGGCTAGCGCATGCCGGAACTCCCCGAGGCTGAGACCATCGCCCGCGGCCTCGACGCCGCCACCGCCGGCGGTCGCATCGAGCGCGTCCGCATCCACCGCACCGAAGTCGTCGAGCCCATGTCGCCGGCAACCTTTCGCCGCGCCATGACCGGTCGCCGCATCCTGCGCGTCGCTCGACGCGCAAAGTGGATCCACGCGACTCTGGACGACGGCGGGCACTGGGTCACCCAGCTCCGCATGACCGGCCAATTCACCTGGTCACCGCCGGGGCCGCTGCGCGCCGAGCCGCACCTTTCGGTCAGCCTCCTCATCCAACGGGGCGACAAGACCGGCGCCCTCCGTTTCTACGACACACGCCGCTTCGGCCGCATGTGGGTGCTCGAGCCCGACGAGTTCGCGGCGCTCGACGCGCGCCTCGGCGTCGAACCGCTCTCCGATGAATTCACGCCCAGGCTCTTCGCCGAGCTGCTCACTAACTCACGCGCGCCCGTTCGCAACTGGCTCCTCGACCAGAGCCGCGTCGCCGGCGTCGGCAACATCTACGCCGTCGAGGCCTGCCACATCGCGCGTATCGATCCCCGTCGCCCGGCCCGAAGCCTCGACCGCAATGATGTTCGACGCCTGCATCGCGCCATCCGAAAGGTGCTGAGCGAAGCCGTGGAGCGTCGCGGTACCACGTTCAGCGACTACCGCGACTTGCTCGGTGACAGCGGCGACTTCCAGAACGTTCTCAAGGTCTACGGCCAGGAAGGCGAGCCGTGTCCCCGTTGCGCCGGAGAGATCGAGCGCGTCGTGCTGGCGGGGCGCTCGGCGTTCTTCTGCCCCGACTGCCAGGGCTAGTCCGCCTGATCAGCGCCTTGGGCCAACTCTTCCAGCCGGTCCGCCAGTCGCTCCAGCTCTGACCGGCGTTCCCTCACTGTCTTGCTGAGGGTCATATTGACGGCGAGAAAGATCCCCAAGGCGGCGAACATTATTGAGCCAATCGCCATGCCGACCTCACTTCCGCTGCCGGCCCCACCTATGAAGATGCCGAGCACTGCGCCACCTATGCCGCCAAAGGCGATCCTCCGAGAACCGGATGTTCTCCGGCTTGACGTCGCGATGTATCACGTTATGACGATGGGCGTGGTCGAGCGCCGCGCCGACCTGCCCCGTGATGCGCAGCGCCTCCTTCAACGCAAGCGGCACTCCGCCGCGACCCAGGCGCCGGCGCAACGAGCCCGCCTCCACGTACGGCATGACGTAGAAGAGCAGATCGTCCGCTTCGCCCGAATCGTGCAGTGGGAGAATGTGCGGGTGGTTGAGCTGCGCGGTGATCCGGATCTCGCGCAGAAACCGCTCGGCGCCAACCGCCGCCGTCAGCTCCGAGCGCATCACTTTGACGGCAACGTCCCGCTGGTGCTTGACGTCGCGCGCCAGGTAGACGGTCGCCATGCCGCCTGCACCGAGCTCCCGCTCCAGCGCATAGCTACCTGACAGCGCGTCTCGAACGCGTTCGATGTCCACGGTCATCTCTGCCGCTCAACCAGGGCTCTGGAGGCTGGGGCCACGAGAGAAACTGCCACACGTCCGATCTGGCAGCAATGATCCCGGTGGGTCTCGTCGAGCTCACTCGCAGGGGGGGCTGTAGCAGCCCGATCAGCGCCTTATATTTCTCCTGCCCCACCCACTGCATGCCGCACACGAGGGTTACGAAAGTGAAGAAGCCGCTCTACCTAACCGTAGCAGTCGTCCTGGCTCTGTCCACTTCGCCGCTCCGCGCCCAGGACCCTGAGCTCTACACCCAGGCCCAGAACGAGCTCGCCTCTGGCGATACGGCCGCCGCGCTGAGAGACCTCCGCCAGCTGACCCAGGGGTCGCCGGACTTCGCGCCCGGTTTTGGGTTGCTGGGGTTGGTCATCGCCAAGAAAGCCAGCGAGGTCGCCACCGACTTCACGGAGCGCAACGAAGCCGAAGCGGCTCTGCGCCGCGCTCTGGAGCTCGACCCGGATCACCCGATGTACATCATGGCGCTGGGCACCCTGATGCGGAAACAGCAGATGTACCTGGATGCCTCGCGCCTGTTGGGTCGGGTAAGATCGATGCTCGAAGAAGGCGAGGCGGACGAGCTGAAAGCGTCCGAGCGGGCAGAGCTCTGGTACCAGTTGGGCCTCTTCGCCGAGGACGCCTACCTCGACACGATCAATCTGGTCTATCTTCCCGAGCTTCCCGTCCAGACGATGGACTGCAGTGAGCTGGGATCGTTCTGCCTGAACTTCACGCGACCCGAGGAGTTCAACGACTACTTTCGCCAGGCGGAAGACCTGGGTGGCGGTGGCGGAAGCGACCTGGCTGAATTGACCGACGCGTTCGTGGCCGCTCTGAAGGCGGACAGCACGCACGGCGGTGCGTTCCGGCGGCTCGCCATCCACTACGTGGACCGCGGCGCTTACGACGACGCCGAGATCGTCTCCCGCAGTTTCAAGAAATTCGTACCCGATAGCCCGCTGAGTTACATGATGCTGGGGCTCATTTACCAGCGGACCTCCCGAGACTCGCTGGCGGAGTTGGAATTCGAGGAAGGTCTATCACGCGCGCCAGCGGAGATCGTCGCGCATTACACCGACGTTACAGCCCTGCTGCGCGAGTCGCAGGCCGAACTCTATCGAGATTCCGACCCGGAGACCCGGACCTGGCTGGAGGAATTACTCTGGCGGAAATCGGATCCGCTGTACCTTACACCAGCCAACGAGGTGCGTGCCGCGCACCTGGCGCGGGTGACCTTTGCCGATTTCTACTACGAGGACCCGACCAGCGGGGCCCTCGGTTCGCAGACCGAGCGGGGCCAGGTCTACGTGCGGTATGGCCCGGCCGATCGCGTATGGGCGGTGCGACGCGACGCATCGCGTGAGATGGGCGCCCTCGGCTTCGAAACGCGGCAGAGCTCTACACAAGCCGGCGGCCGCTGGATCTTCTGGAACTATGGTTGGGACCTGCCCAACTTCATCTTCGAGAAGCAGCTGCGCTGGCGCCACGCGAGCCACGTGATCAGCTCGAATTCCCAGTCGATGGTCGACGGGATGGCAAAGGCACGGCCGGCCTCCTACAGCACTACCTTCGACGTCGTTGCATGCCCCGCCCAGCTGGCCCGCTTCAGGGGCGCCGCCGATTCGATCATCGAGGTCGATATCTACTCGGAGATCCCCGGCAACGAGCTGCTCACGACACCCGACACGCTCGACCTCGGCCTGTTCTTGTTCGTCGGATCGGAGCACACCCGTGTATTCGATCGCAAGCTTACGGTCGCGGCGACGCCGCGCCCGCTAGCTTTCACCTCCTCGCTCCCGATGCTCGGTGGCACGTACAGCCTGGCCTTCGAGGCCCGAGGGCCCGGTGGAACCGCCGCGATCCACCACAGCACCTTCGACGCCCAACCGTTCCTCGACGACGAGCTGGCGCTCAGCGACCTCGTTCTGGCCGACGCGGTCACGCCGAAGATCGATGACCCCACCGATCGCCGTGGCTTCGCCATCAGGGTCAATCGCGGGCTCGAGTTCGACCCGGATCTGCCGGTGGCCGTCTATTGGGAGGTCTACGGAGTCGAGCCTGATAGGGACGGTTTCGCCAACTACCGCGTCGAGCTCGACATCAAGGACTCGAGCGGAAGAAACGTGCTGGCGCGGGTCGCCGGCGCGTTCGGGTTCGGCGAGGACGAGCAGATCGAATTGACCTACGAGCGGGTGGTCCAGTGGGACGGCACCCGCGTGCCCGAGTACCTCAGCATCGAGGTCACCGACACCGAGCCGGGTCAGTACACGCTGACCATCGAAGTGACCGACCTAGTGCGCAACGAGAGCGTCACAGCGGAGCGCAGCTTCACGCTGATCGAGCCGGAGTAGTCAGGCGAGGGTGAGAAGCTTCGCGGCAGGCTGCCGGCTGCGCTCCAGAGTCAACAGCGCGGCCGTGACCGGGTCGTTGAAGCGCTTTTGACCGGCGCTGCCCGGGTTAACGAGGAGCGAGCCTCCAACTTCTTCTATGAGCGGCTGGTGCGTGTGGCCGTAAACGATAACCGAGTAATCGGGATAGCGCTCCACCAGGTCCTCGACCCGCGGTGAGCCCCATTGGTGTCCGTGGATCACGGCGATCCTGTGACCCAGCCGCTCCAGCTCCACCGTCTCGTTCACTCGCTCGCGCACGTCGAAGCCGTCCACGTTGCCGTAGACGGCATGGGCGGGTGCGATAGCGTCGAGCAGCGTGAGGATGTAGTCGTCGCCCACATCACCCGCATGCAGGATCTCGTCCACACCCTCGAACGCCTCGTAGATCTCGTTACGCAGCAGCCCGTGCGTGTCCGAAATCAATCCGAAGCGCAGCGTCTCGTTCATTCGCCGCTCCAGCGCCGGCCGATGTCGTGCTCGATTCCCACCTGATCCAGCACGCGGGCCACAATGAAATCGATCAGGTCATCGATGCCCCTCGGCAGGTTGTAGAAGCCGGGCGCGGCCGGCATCACGACGGCTCCCGCCTGCGTTGCCGTCAGCATGTTTCGCAGGTGGATCTCGGAGAGCGGCGTCTCGCGCGGCACCAACACCAGCCGCCGGCGCTCCTTGAGCATCACGTCGGCGGCCCTCTCGATCAGCGACCTCGACGTCCCGTTCGCGATGGCCGCCAGCGTGCCCATCGAGCACGGGCACACGACCATCCCGCGTGTGACAGCCGAGCCGGAAGCGGGAATGGCGCCCCGGTCGTCGTTGGGAAATAGCGTAATGCGGCTCCAGTCACCTCCCACGTGCGTCCGAAGGGCCGCCTCGTCATCGATTCCTGCTTCCCTGCGCATCAGCCGCCAACCGTGGCTCGAGATGACCAGGTAAGTCGGCACCTCCAGATCGATCAGAGCGCGGATCAACCGCAACCCGTACGGCGCGCCGGACGCGCCGGTGACACCGACGACGAGTGGAGCGTTCACGAGATCACCCGGTCGAGAATGACGAAGCCACAGAAGATCGCCGATACGAGGGCGTTGATGTTGAAGAACGCCACGTTCAACCGCGAAAGGTCATCGGATCGGACGAGCGAGTGCTCGTATACCAGCAGCGCCGCCGTGACGGCCACACCGGCGAAATAGATCGGCCCGGTCTCCGGCATCGCCAGACCGGCCGCGGCCAAACAGAGGACAGCCAGCGCCTGAAAGACCCGAGCTGCGCGGATCGCCGCCCGGTTTCCATAACCTGCCGGTATCGAGTGGAGGCCCCTCTCGCGGTCGAACTCGGCGTCCTGCAGGGCGTACAGGACATCGAAGCCGCCCACCCAGAACGCGACGCCCAGAGCCAGTAGAGGCAACAGATACCACGGATCGCTCCAGCGACCCGAGATGGCCAGGTAGGCCGCGGCGGGGGCGATCCCGTCAGCGATACCCAGCGCCAGGTGCGTCCACACCGTGTAGCGCTTCAGGTAGCTGTAGGTCAGCAACCAGACCAACGCCAGCGGCGCCAGCGCCAGCACCAACTTGTTGAGCATCGCCGCGGCGAAAACAAAAACGGCAGCGGCGATGACGATCGAAACCTTCGCCTCCCCAACCGACAGCTTTCCCGCCGGGATCTCGCGACCGGCCGTCCGTGGGTTCGCCGAATCGAACTCTCGATCGACGATCCGATTGTGCGCCATGGCGGCGAACCGTGCGGCCGTGAAGGCCACCACGATCCAGAAAACCTGCCAGGAGCTAACGGGATATCTGAAGGACGCGAGCACGGCGCCGATCAACGCGAACGGCAGAGCGAACGCAGTGTGCGGCAACCGAACAAGGTTGTTGTATAGAACGAGTCGGCTCGTTCCCTGCAGGGTCTGGGGCTCGCTCACACTCACGCTGACTGGAAACCGATGACGGGGTGACTATCGCGACGAAGGCAACAGTCTACGCCAGACACGACCGCCTTTCAAGGCGGCTCGACTTTCGAATCGAACATCGAACGTTGAAAGCGCCAGCCGACAGCCTTTAGCCATTGCTCGACTCAGAGTGGCTGCCCGTCGAACGACTCCCTACTTCCTAGTTTCGACGTCCAGCTGGCAGTCGAGAGTCCGACGTCGACCGTCAAGCGACCGGCATTCTATGGGCGTCGAGCGACGGCTGAACGCTGTCCGATGTCGTTTTAGGTCTTCAATTTGCGAACGGAGCCGCCGCGATACGCCAGCACGGCGACCAGCCCCATCAGCAGACCTTCCGCGACCCAGAGCCAGTACTTCAGCGCCGTCGCTCCGCCCGTCGCCAGAGAGATCTGGCGAGCGAGGTCGACGCTTTGGAAAACGGGGGTTGCCGTGGCGGACGGAGCGCTGCGGAGGAAGGCGAAGAAGGACTGCGTTGGCATTATGCCGTCGCTGGCGAGCCAGAAAGTCACGTGAACCAGCATGTAGGCGAAGCAGGCGAGACCAAAGACGTAGGCGTAGCTCCATTGAGGCGGCCGACGGTGGCGCACTGACGAGGGAGCGGCGGCGGCTTCGCCGATCACCACACCCAGCGCAATCGCTTCCAGGGCCAGGATCCAGATCCAGATGCGAAGGAACCCGGTGAGTACGGCGGCCACGAGGGCGACGACGGTGCCCCAGGTGAGCGCAACGGCGTACGGCTCCCGGAACAGTGCCTGGCGCTGGCGACGGGCGGCTTCACGCCAGGCCTCGTCGACAGCGCTGGCCGGCGTTTCAGCTGGCGGCGGCGTGGACGGCTCGGGGCTTTTCTTCTTCTTGCTTGTCCGGCTCTTCTTCTTGGGCATGCTGCCTTGATTGTTCGTCCACGACGAAGACGTCGGCAAGCCCCGCGAGCTCTTCAGCGGAAGCGCTGAGCGAGCTCACCGCCGCCGCGATCTCTTCGGTCGATGCGTTTTGCTCCTCCATACCCGCCGCCAGCTCCTCCATCGCTGCCGCGAAATCGCTGAAGCCCGAGGCCACCGAGTGCAGTCGATCGGCCGTCGTCTGAAGGCTCGAATCCACGTCGGCACTCACTTCAGCGACACGGTCGGCCCACACCTCGGCCTCTCCCATGGCCTTGACCACCTGATCGAAGCTCTCGTCCACCTCTTCGACTACCGCGCCGATGGCGTGGGTCGTATCGCGCGTCTCTCCGATGGCCTGGCGCGCCGCGTCGAGCTTGCCAAGCACCGAGTCCGTCGTCTCCTGCGCCCGGTCCGCCGCCTCGCCGGCCTGGTTCGCCAGCTTGCGAATCTCGTCCGCCAACACCGCAAAGCCTCGCGCTTCGCCGCCCGCACGGGCCGCCTCGATCGCCGCGTTGAGCGCCAGCAGGTTGGTGCGCCGCGCGAACTGTTTGATCACCTCCACGAACTCGCCGAAATGCCGCGAAGCCTCTACGAAATCGAGCAGCCTGGACGTGGCTACGTCCGAGCGCTCGGCCATCTGCTCCACCTGCGTGTGACCTTCCCGCAAGCGAGCCCGGCTTTCTTCCGCAAGGCCGGTCAGGTGCCGGCTCCGCTCCGTCGCGGCGTCGGCGCCTTCCTTCAGGTCGCGCGCACCCTCGCCCAGCGCGTCCATCCGCGAGTTGATCACCTGAATCGTGTCCGAGTGTTGCGAGGCTTCGCCCGTTAGCCGCGCCAGGGTCCCGGTCATCTCCTGGGCCCCCGACGACAGCTGTTCGACCGCTCCGGCGATCTCCTGGCTCCGCGACTGACTGTGGAAGCTCGCCTCGCGCATCGAGCCCACCAGCTCCCTCAGTCGATCGATCATTTGTTGCACCGCGATGCAGAGCCGCACGACCTCGCCCTTGCCAACCGTTTTGACGCCGACCCTCAGGTCGCCGCCGCCCACGCGATCCGCCGCGTCCGCCACCATCTTCACCGGCCTGGCGATCTCGCGCGTGATCCAGAACCCGGCGATCGAGATCCCGATCAAGGCTGCAACCAGCGCGACGAAACCACCGATGACGATCCAGCGCCTCGCCACGCTAATCAACTCGTAGGCTTGTTCCTTGGGCACCCAGTACAGAATCGTCCATCTTCCGCCGAGCGCCGGCGCCGACATCCCGAGCAACGGCTGGCCGACGACTCCTGCGGCCTCCATCAGCTGTGCCGCATCGAGTGTGGCGGCTCCTTCGTACGGCTCGAGCAGCTTCTCGTCGTGCGGATCACTAATCAGCAGGCCGCGCTCGTCGATGACCTGAACGTAACCCCAGCCCCGGGCCAGCTCGGCGAGAGCGGGCCGCAACCGCGATAGATCGAGCACCGCCTTCAGCGTCCCGACCGTCGTACCGTCGGAGCGCGTCAGAGGAATGGATATCGACGTCGAGAGCGCACCCGCAGACTCATCGTATTCGACCGGCGAAACGTTGGGCAGGCCGGCGAACGCCTCACGCCACCAGTTCTCGTCGCTTTGCACGAAGTCCGACGTCGGCCCGCTTGCCGCCACCACGAAGCCGTTGTGGTCGGTGACGAAAGCTTCAGCGAAGAACGAGGCCGCGACAAAGTCGCGTAGGTAGGAGTCGGCCTCGGGATCGACCCGGAGAGAGCGGGTCTCAGCCATCCGCCGCTCGAGCTGGTCGAGGGAGAGCCGGTCGAGTCCACGACTCTGAGCGATTCTCGCCCCTCTCTCCGCCGCGGCGATCAGCGTCGGCGAGTTGGCCAGCAACTCCACCTCCGTGGAAGCGCCGCTGAGCGAGTTCTCGATCAGCGTAACGGCGGCCGCGCTGCGCTCGCCCAGTTGGCGCTGCACCACGGGTCGCATTATTCGCTCCGCCGAGCCCCAGGCCACGGCGAAGAACCCCACGATGACGATAACCATGGCGCCGCCGACGAACCCAAACAGCATGCGCTGCAGATCGACGGTGTTTCGTTTGGCACGCTTGGCCACTGCAACCTCCAGGAAAGGCTGGATCTTCAGTCCGGCAGCAAATAGGAGGGGGAGTAGGGTAAGAACTGCGCCGACAACAGTTTGGCTCGTTCGGCGCTCTACGTCAAGGGGATGCCCAACCGGGGCCAGATCTCATCTACCCTTCGACGCGTCTCTTCATCCATTACGATCTTCTCCGGCCAGTCGCGCGTGAAGCCCTCCTCGGACCATTTGCGTGTGGCGTCGATACCCATTTTACTCCCGTAGGTGAAGGCTCTGGACGCGTGGTCGAGCACATCGACGGGGCCCATGCTGAAGCGAATGTCTCGCTCCGGATCGATATTGTTCAGCGCCACCCACCAGGCCTCCTGCGGGTCACGCACGTTGGTGTCCTTATCGACGACGACGATGACCTTCGCCAGCGACATGAGTCCCTGGCCCCAAAGTCCGTTCATCACCTTCCACGCCTGGCCCGGGTACTGCTTGTCGATACTCACGAAGACCAGGTTATGGAAGATCCCTTCCGCCGGCATGTGGTAATCGACGACTTCCGGTAGCGTCAGCCGCAGCAACGGGAGGAAGATCCGCTCGGTCGCGTGGCCGAGGTAATAGTCCTCCATGGGCGGTCGGCCGACGATCGTCGCTGGGTATATCGCGCCTTGTTTGCGATAGGTGACCGCCTCCACGTGGACGCAGGGGTAGTAGTCGGCCAATGAATAGAAGCCGGTGTGGTCGCCGAACGGTCCCTCGAGAACTAGCTCCTCCGCCGGATCGATATAGCCCTCGATCACGATGTCCGCTTCCGCCGGCACCGGAAGGTCGCTGCTGACAGCCCGTCCCAGCCGCACCGGCGCCTGCCGCAGAAAGCCCGCGAAGACAAACTCGTCCACCTGTGGCGGGAGCGGCGCCGTGCCCGAGTAGATGGTCGCCGGATCGCCGCCCAGCGCCACCACCACCGGCATCCGCTCGCCGCGCCTCGCCATCTCCCGCCAATGCGCGGCGCCCACCTTGTGCCTCTGCCAGTGCATCGCCATCCGACGACCGTCCAAAACCTGAATTCTGTACGTCCCCGCATTCAGGACGCCCGTTTCCGGGTGACGGGTGATCACCAGCGGCAGCGTGAGGTAGGCTCCCCCGTCCTCCGGCCAGCACTTGAGGTGTGGAATCCGCGTGATGTCCGCCTCGCTCCCTCTCAATACGACCTGCTGGCAAGACGGCTCTCCGCGCACCGAGCGCGGCGGGTACTTTGCCATCTCGGCAAGCTTTGGAAGCATGGCGATCTTGTCGACCAGCGAGTCGGGCACCTCCATCTTCAGAGTCTCTTCGATCCGCCGCCCAATCGCTTCCAGGTCCTGCACTCCAAGCGCCATCGCCATCCGCCGGTAGCTGCCGAACAGATTGATCGCGACCGGGAAATCGCTGCGGCTGCCTTCCATTAACCGGACGTTCTCGAACAGCAACGCCGGCCCACCACCGCTGCTCTTCATGCAGCGATCGGCTATCTCGGTGATCTCCTGATCTACCGAGACCGACTCCTTAACGCGGACCAGCTCTCCCGCTTTTGCGAGGTCTGCGATGAACTCTTGGAGGTTCTTATACGCCATCTAGATGCCCTGCTGGTTGGTGATTAGTGGACATTGAACATCGAACGTTGCTCAGCATCCTAGGGATTCGGCGCTCAACTCTCAACCGTTGCTTCGATGACCGGCAACGGCAACGAAACAGTCCTCATCCGCTAACTTTCAGCCCACCAGACACAAGCAAGCCCTCCGTTCATGATCTGCCAGTCCACCGCGGAGTACCCGGCCGCAGTCAAGAGCCCACCCAGTTCCACCGGTTGAGCAAATCTCATGACGGACTCTGGTAGGTACCTGTAGGCGAAGCTATGTTTCGAGACCGCCCGGCCGACGAAAGGCAATACTTGGGTGAAGTAGAAGCGGTAGAACCACTTGAGCGGCTGCCGAGTCGGCATGGCGAAATCCAGAATCACCAGCCGCGCGCCGGGCCGCAGCGATCGTTTCAATTCCCGCAGTCCTGCTTCGATATCGGCCAGGTTGCGTACGCCGAAAGCGACCATCGCCCCGTCGAAAACCGCGGCGGGCAGTGGCATGGCGAGCGCGTCGGCGGTGACCGGACTTATGGAGTGCGGGGCGATCTTGGGCAGGCCTGCCCGCAACATGGCCAGGGAGAAGTCGGCGGCGATGACACGGCCGGCGAATCCCGGCCGCCGGGCGAGCTCGAGCGCCAGGTCGAAGGTCCCCGTACAGACATCCAGGTAGAGGCCGTCCGGCCGGGATTCCCAGCCCAAGCGATCCACTGCCCGGCGGCGCCAGATTCGATCGACGTTCAGGCTGAGGAGATGGTTTAGCAAATCGTAGCGCGGGGCAATCGCCGAGAACATTTCCCGGACCGCCCGCGCGCGCTCACCCGGCGACTCGGCCTCCAGCGGGGTGAGGGGTTGCTTCTGGGAGGTGGCCATGGTTGGCGGCGAACATATTCGGCCGGAAAGTGCCGGGCAACCCGGTGAGTCGGGAACACGTGCCCAGCCGTAAATCCGGCCCGGCCGATAGCGCCCATCAGCACCCGGCCGCCGACGCGCCGGAGGACAAAGAGCTCGTCGTACGGGCCCTGAAAGGCGAGGAGTGGGCCTACCGGGAGTTGCTCGAACGCTTCCGCCGCCCTGTCTTCTCTCTGATATACCGCATGATCGGGGACCGGGAGCAGGCTGAGGACCTCGCCCAGGAGTCCTTCGTCAAGGCATTCAACAACCTCGACAGCTACAACCCGAATTACCGGTTCTCTTCCTGGCTCTTCAAGATCGCCAACAACCACGCCATCGATCACCTCCGACGCGCCAGGCTCGCCACCGTCTCGATCCACGGCTCCCCTCACGCCGCAGATGCTGAGCGCGAGGAGGAGACCCGCATCATCCTCGAGGCCCAGGACGAGTCCCCAGAACAGGAGTTCCTCTCGCTCGAGCTCGGAAGCGAGATCGAGACGGCCATTGCGCGCCTCCGTCCAGACTACAGGACCGCCGTCCTCCTCCGACACGTCGAGAGCCGGCCCTACGAGGAGATCGCCGCGATCATGGACGTACCCATCGGAACCGTGAAGACCTTTCTCCACCGCGCCAGAGCCGAACTGCGCCAGGCCCTGGCCCACCTGCGCGAAGAGGAACAGGAGTAGAAGCCGATGGAAAGTACGATAAAGCTCCTGCGGGCAGATTCAGATCGGGAGGCCGCAACCCGGAGCTGGAAAGCCGTAATCTCCCTGACTTTTTTGGCCCCCGATTAGCGGATTCGAGAGTGCCACTGTCAAGATGAAACCTTTTGGCGGTGGTCGCCGTAATGGTATGCAGCGGGCAGGAAAAAAAATGAAAAAATGGACAATTGAGGAACACCTCTCCGAGCTAGTCTTGGAGCGGCGGGCGGCGGGTGAAGCCGAGGCCGACGAACTCCAAGCGACTGACAGCCACCTCCAGAAGTGCCCGGCCTGCCGGGCTTTCGAGGCGGAGTGGCGCGAGCTGTTCGTGGCCCTCGCGTCGCTGCCGGCGCTCGAGCCATCCCGGTCGTTCGACGACGCGGTGATGGCGCGGGTCCGGGCGCCGGCGCGGCAGGCGATACGGACGTGGGTGCCGACGCTGGCCCGGAGGCTGCGACCGGTGGCAGTGGGAGCGGCCGCCCTGTGGACGTCGGCCGTGATCGTCGGGGTGGCGTGGGCCCAAACCTGGCTGGATATCCCCGCCGGCGTCCTGATAGCCCAGCTGCTGGTTCAGGCGAAGCAGCTGGCTCTGGCGGCGGCTATCAAGATCGGCGCGATCCTGCACATCAGCGGGCTGGCCGACTTCTGGACTCAACTGACGGAAACGGTGCCCGGGCCGGGCATTGCTGTAGCCGTGGCCCTGATGACCGTGCTATCTGGACTCGCGATCTGGACGCTCTATCGCGTGGCCGGCTATCAACCTCCAAGGATCGACGCACATGCCTAAGCACTCGCGACTCACCGGGCTGATTCTGGTCGCCGCCTTCGCGCTCCCGGTAACGTTGGCCGGGCAGGCCATCGAGACGGCGGGCGAGGTCATCCAGACTACTGTGAGCATGAGCGGTGGCGCCACATCGCTCGAACTGGAGCTCGCCAGCGGCCGGACGCTCAAGGTCCAGTTGGCCGACGGGCTCGTTTACGTCGACGGCGCCGAGGTGGGACGCTACGCAGCGGGCGGCAGCCTCGAGTCGGGCTGGCGCGGCCTTCTGGACGGCATCGCTGAGGGCAACTGGACGGACGCCTGGGCGTCCTTCCTGGAACGAGACTATGCCGCCGCGGATGCCGAAGCCGTTGCCGAGATCATGCCGGTGCTGGCACCGCTGCTCGCCGCTGAGGCGGCCGAACTCGCGCAGCAGACCGTGGAGGCGACGCTCAATGCGGCGGAAGTGACCGATGAGGCGATCGCGGCTGAGATCGCACAGGAGATCGCTGACGCCATCAATACTGAGCTGGTGGTCGGCGGCCTCGTCGTGGAGCTGACCGAGGTTGACGGTATCGCGAGCTCGCTGAGTCGAATCGGCCTGGCGGGTGCTGAACGGTGACCTCGAGACGCCGGTACGCATCGTGCTCGACGCCGACGAGTACACCCTGCCCGAAGAGGCCAGGCTCGAAGAGATGCTCATCTTGGTTCAGACCGACGCAGTCGTGGCCGGCACCATCGCCTCCAACGTCGTCGTGGCAGAGGGCTCGCTGCTCATCACCCCGACCGGTAGGATCGATGGCGATGTGATCGCCATCGACGCTACCGTCCACAACCAGGGCACGATTCTCGGCGATCTGCGTGAGGCGGCGAACTTCGCGCCCGTAATCGCACCCATGGTCAGGCCTAGCCTGTCGGTCGTCAGGTATCGACCCTCGTTCATGGACAAGCTCGCGGGCGGGTTCGGTTCGCTGGCCAAGACTATCGCCATGTACGTGCTGTTCGGCTTCCTCGGCGCCGTCATCGTCTACTTCTTCCGCGGTCACCTGGAAACCGTCAGCGACACCGTCTCGTTCAGCTTCGGACGATCGTTCCTGGCGGGCCTGGCCGCTGAGGTCCTGTTCCTCCCCATCGGCCTGGTGCTGACCGTGCTCATCGTTACGGCCATCGCCGTCCCGTTCTACATCATCGGCTTCGGCCTGCTGTCGCTGCTCGGGTACATCAGCGTGGCCCACGCGGCGGGCGAAAATCTCACTCGCCATCGCTTCACCTGGCCGAACCGCATGCGGCGGTCCAACTCTTACTACTACGTGCTCAACGGCCTCGGAGTGCTCCTGGCTCTCTTCGCCGGCGCGGCGATCACCCAGATGGCTTCGCCGCTGCTCGGCTGGGCCCAAGGCCTGCTGATCGCCTCCGCCTGGATCCTGACCTGGGTCGCTTCCACGGCCGGTCTCGGCGCGGCGCTGCTCTCGAGAGCGGGAACACGGCGAACCTATGCCAGGCCCTACAGGGTACCCGAACTGGCCGCTGATTCACTGGCTCGTGATTTCTCTTCTTCCCACATCGAGCGCCGGACCACGGCGCGGCGCACGCGGCGCGAGGGTAACGATGAGACATAGATCAAGCGTCCCGGCGCTGCTGGGACTGGCCTTGCTGCTGGCCGCCGGTTCGGCGGCACCGGCCGCCGCTCAGACGTGGCGAACGGTCTCGAAGGCACGGCAGCATCGCGGGCAGGACTTCTTGGAGGTCAAGATCGAGTACGGCGTCGGTCGCTTCACCCTGCAGAGAGGTGCCGACGATGTGCTCTATCGGATGTACTCGAAGTACGACGAAGAGATCTTCCGCCTCCGTAGCAACTACCTCGAATCGGCGGGTGAAGGCAGCCTGCGGATCGATCTCGACAGCGAGGACGAGGTCAATTTCAGGGACCTCGACGACTACGACGTCGAAGCAGGTGCGCTCGAGCTGGAGCTGTCCGGTGAGATTCCTGTCGCCCTGAGCATGGAGATCGGCGCTGCCGAGGCGCGGCTCGACCTGGGTGGTCTCAGACTGCGGGAGCTGTCGCTAAAGACCGGAGCGAGCGACACGAAGATCTACTTCAGCGAGCCGAACCGCGAGCAGGCCGACTTTTGCACGTTCAAGGCGGGCGCCGCCGCCCTCAAGGTGGAGGGCCTGGGTAACTCGGGCTGCCGCAGAGTACACTTGAGTGGCGGAGTCGGCGCGATGGAGTTGGACTTCTCCGGCGCCTGGGACTACGACGCCGTCGCCGACATAAACGTAGGTCTCGGCGAGATCCAGATCGACGTACCATCCGACCTCGGTGTTCGCATCGAGCGCAGTACGTTCCTGATGGCGTTCGATGCGCCCGGATTCGAAAAGCAGGATGGCGGCGTCTGGGTCACACGCAACTGGGATTCGGCCGAGCACCACTTGACGATCAGCATAAGCGGCGTACTGGGGGGCATAGAAGTCGCCCGACGGTGAGCGATCCAATCACGCCGTTTCGCCGAAAGAGCCCGCGACCTTATCCGCCAACTCGAACAGCGCCTTCGCCTCCGGCGAGTCCGGCGCGTCGACTACGGTAGGGCGGCCCGAGTCACTGGCCTTCACGACCGCCGCCCCGAGCGGCACCTCGCCAAGGAAAGGCACGCCGGCAGTGGCGGCCAGCTTGCGGCCACCCCCACTCCCGAACAAGTCGGTCCGCTCCTCGCAGTGCGGACACTGAAAGCCGCTCATGTTCTCCACGAGACCGATGACCGGCACATCGACTCGCTCGAACATCTTGATCCCCTTGAGCACGTCGGCGACGGCGACGCCCTGGGGCGTGGTGACCATCAGCGCGCCATCTACCCTGGCCAGCTGCACGAGCGACAGCTGGGCGTCGCCCGTGCCCGGCGGCATGTCAACCAACAGGTAGTCGAGCTCACCCCACTCCACCTGTTGCAGGAACTGTCGGATTATTCCCATCACGATCGGGCCCCGCCATATCGCCGGCATATCATCGTCCAGCAGGAAGCCGATGCTCATCAGCTTCACGTTGTGGGCTTCCAGCGGAACCACCCGCTCGTCTCGGGTCACACGCGGCTTGGCATGCACGCCAAACATGATCGGGATGTCCGGGCCGTACACGTCGGCATCGAGCAGGCCGACCTTGGCGCCACCGCTCGCCAGCGCCGCCGCAATGTTGGACGCGACCGTGGACTTCCCCACGCCGCCCTTGCCCGAGCTGACAGCGATCACGCGGCGCACGCCGGGAATACCCTGCGGCTCCGGCGGCGCCTGGGGAGCCCGCTCCTGCGCCGGCCCGCCACCCTGCCCCATCACCGGGAGCTTGCGACCGGCACGACGCTCGCCACCTGATTTCTCTCGTTCGTCTATCATATTAGGATGTCGCTTTTATCGTTCCATCAAGTTCGATTTCAATTTCGAACACCGCACACCGAACACCGCCTATCGAAGGTGCCACGGCAATCCTTGATCAATAAACACAAATAGCCAACCCTCGAGGGCTATGTGAATTGGGTCTTCGGGCTTTATGATCAAGCCTTGCAGTGCGCCCTTCGAAAGGCGGTGTTCGGTGTGCGGTGTTCGACATTGCCTTCCCCGTCCGCTACCGGACACAAAAAAAACCGGCACAGGTGCCGGCCACGTGCACCGCCGTCGCGACCCTTAGGACGCCACCACCGTCTTCACCTCCGGCAACCGGCTCCGGAGCCGGTGCTCGATTCCGCCCTTCAGCGTCAACAGCGAGTAGGGACAGCTGTGACAGGCTCCGACGAGACGCAGCTCGACCCTGCCCTCTTCCGGATCGAAACTGACCAGCTCCACGTCACCTCCATCCGCCCTAATCGCCGGACGGATCTCCTCGATGACTTCCTCTATCTTGTCCCAAGTCGTCGCCGCCGTCATTCCTCGCCTCCCACGGCAGTCGCCTGCCGTCCAATCATACTGATTCGTTTTCCAAACTTATCCTTGATTCGCGAGCCGGTCAACTTGTTGTGCCGCCAAGTTGGCAGGTGCCAAGGTGTTGCGCACTACAAGCACCCGGGTTATGCTGATTTTGGTGGATAGCGTCCTACCTCATCGGGTTTGAGCGCTGCCGGTGGGGATGCGGTGGGGGAGGGATCAGGATCAACCGGTGAGTCCTACCAAAACAACGGCCGACCGATCGACAGGGGCCCAATTCGAGCGGGTCCACCTCGAAGACTACCTGCGCATCCTGCGCCGGCGTGGTTGGCTAATCCTTCTGACAACCGTGGTCGCGCTACTGGCAGCGGTCTGGGCGGCATCCCGAAGCCCACAGCTATACAGATCCTCGATCACGCTTCAGGTGGGCGATCCGCGGGGTCGAATGGGCCGCCTGGGCGACCAGGACGTCTCGTCCAACATGCTCTGGACCGATCCGGTCGAGTCAGAAGTTCAGCAACTGACGACACAATCGGTCGCCCAATACGTGGTCGACACACTAGCGCTCCGAATCCAGACGCCCGGCGTGACGCGGGCGGGCCTCATCGAGGTGATAGATGTCGAGCCGGAAGACGCCGTACGGGGCGAGTACCGACTCCGGGTCGAGAGCGACGGCTCCGTACACATCGAGGACGCCTCGGAAACGCAGCAGTTCAGTGGCAGGCTTGGCGCGCCCGTCCATTTTGCGGCCGGCGTGATCGTAGTACTGGAGGGCGTGTCGCCGGGAGAGTACGACCTGCGACTGATCGGCCAGAGGCCCGCCGAAGCGATGGTCAGCGGCGGCCTGGCCGCGAGCACGCGCCCGGAGACCAACCTGATCGACGTGACCTACACCGGCATCGATCCCGGTCTGACGCCAGCGATCCTGAACGCGGTGGCGGACGGTTTGAGGGACCTCGGTGTGAGGCGCGCGCGAGATTGGGCGCAATCGCGCACCGAGTTCATCAGAGAACGCCTGGACGAGGCCGCCGGGGACCTTCGGGCCGGACTACAGAGCGTTCAGGAGTACAAAGAGGGGCTGGGACTCTCGAGCCTGTCCAGCGAAGAG
>JBDHAL010000039.1:0-29344 GCA_039588075.1 Gemmatimonadota bacterium
GATCCTCGGCGGCGGTCTCTTCGTGCACGACGCGCAGCGAGGGAATGGCGAGCCCGTAGTCGGCGCGCATGCGCTGCGCTTCGCCCGAAGACAGGTGAGCGGCCAACTCGACGGCCAGCTTCTTGTGACGGGTGTTGTGCGGCACCGCCCAGCCGGCCGCGTAGATGACCGTGACCGGGTCGCGATCCTCGTAACGAGGCAGCGGCGCCACGGCGACGTTCACTCTACCCTCGTCGATGTAGCGCCGGATGTTCGGAAGCCACCAGTGGCCGCTCATCACCATTCCGATCCGACCGGTGAGAAAGAAGCTGCGCTCTATCCCCGACTCCTGTCGCTGGACGTCAACGCTGGGTACGACTTCGTGCACGGTGATGAGATCGGTGAGAAAGCGGATGGCCTCCTCCGTTTCAGGGCTGTCGAGGAACCCGCTGGCGCGCCGCCCGTCGGGGCTCAGCACGTCGCCGCCCGCGGCCCAGACCCAGGGCTGCCAGAGGTAGAAGTTGCGCCGAACCTGGGTGCCGTAGCTCTCGTTTCTGCCGTCGCCGTCCAGATCGCGGGTCAGTTGCAGCGCGATCCGCTGGAAATCGCTCCAGGTCCAGAGCGTGTCGGGAAGCGGGATGCCGACTTCCTCGAACAGATCGACGTTCAGATAGACGACGATCGGATTGAAGTCCTTGGGAAACGCGTAGAGGCCGCCGGGCCGGCGAAAGATGTCGAGCACCTCCGTATAGTAGGCGCTGGTATCGACGCCGATGCGATCCAGGTAGGCGGCGACGTTCACCAGCAGCCCGCGTGCGATGAACGGTGCCGCCCCGAACGAGCCGTTGTCTAGCAGCGCAACGTCGGGCGGCGAGCCGGCGACGATGGATGTGAGAAGGCGCTCGCGGTAGTTCGCCGAGATCGACTCGTACTCGATGCTTATTCCGGGGTGACGCTCTTCGTATAGATCGAGTATTTGCTGCTCGATCACGCGCTCATCCGGTCCGGCCCAGGCCATCACGCGTAGCACGGTCTCCGTGCCCTCCTCGCGCGCGCAGGCCGAAACGGCCACGAACGCGAAGATAGCCGCGGTCGCTCGGCTGATCACGGACCGATCCGCGCGCCGCTATCGTCGCGGAAGAGGTGAACTTTGGCAGGGGGAATGTCGATACAGACGCGCTCGTCCACGGCGATCCGCGTATCGGCGGGTACCCGCGCGACGACGCGCGCCGAGCCCGCGTCCTCGAGGTGCACGTACATCTCGCTGCCCAGCGGTTCGACCACGCGCACGACGGCGCTGAACGTTCCAACCTCGCTGAGCCGCAGGTCCTCGGGCCGCACGCCCAGCGTTGCGGCGTCGCCGGACGCCGCTCCCGTGCAAGCCACCGGAAGCTGGAACAGGTCGCTCTGGAAGAGCCAGTCACCGCCGCCGGCGCCCTTCAGTTCGCCCGCGAAAAAGTTGATGGCGGGAGACCCGATGAAACCAGCGACGAACTTGTTGGCGGGGCGGCGATACACCTCCAAGGGTTCGGCGACCTGCTGCAGCGCGCCGGCGTTCATGATCGCGATTCGCTGTCCCATCGTCATCGCCTCCACCTGGTCGTGGGTGACGTAGATGATGGTGGCGTTCAGGCGCCGGTGGAGCTGGGAAAGCTCGGCCCGCATCTCGACCCGAAGCCGCGCGTCCAGGTTGGAGAGCGGCTCGTCGAACAGGAAGACTTGCGGATGCCGAACGATGGAGCGGCCGAGAGCGGTTCGCTGTCGCTGGCCGCCTGAAAGCTGGCCGGGCTTTCGGTGCAACAGGTCACGGATGCCGAGGATGTCGGCGGCGTCCTCCACGCGCTCCTTGATCTCGGTCTTGGAGAAGCCGCGCACTTGTAATCCGAACGCCATGTTGTCGTACGCCGTCATGTGCGGATAGAGCGCATAGTTCTGGAAGACCATGGCGATGTCGCGGTCCTTGGGCGGCACGTCGGTCACGTCGCGATCGCCGATGAAGATCGAGCCGCCGGTCGGCTCGGCGAGCCCCGCAACGAGCCGCAGCGCGGTCGTCTTCCCGGACCCGGACGGGCCCACCAGCACCACGAACTCGCCGTCGTCGACCTCGAGATTGAGGCCGGCGACGGCGACGGTGTCCTCGAATTCCTTTGTGAGATCGCGCAGGCTGACGTGAGCCATAGCTTCAGTCGATGTCCGAGTAATACCTGTATACCGTCCGCGCGTTCATCTTGAACCAGTCAGAGTAGCCGCTCCAGTCCTGGTAAGCGGGCAGCTCGATTGCCTCGACCGCCTCGTCTTCCGACAACCCGGCCCGGGCCAGTAGATGATCTGCTCGTAAACGTCGGCCTTGGTGCCCGGCTCGCCGTGCCCGAAGACCGCGGTGCTGTACTCGATCAACTGCAGCCGCTCCAGCGATTCCCAGAGGTCCGGGAAATAGAAGTCGGGCAGGTCGCGATAGCCGACCCGGTCGTTGGCGACAAAGTCCACGGCGAAGATGATCCCCTGGTCCGGCAGGTGCGCGATGACCGAGTTGTCGCTGTGGTTGCGGCCGAGATAGGTCAATCGGATGACCTTTCCCCCGACGTGCAGCGTCATCTCCTCCATGAAGGTCTGGGTAGGGAGCGGGATGTCCGGGCTGGGCTCGGCAGCCAGGCGCTCGTAGCATGTGACATGGGCGATGATCGGCACGCCGACGGCGAGCTCCGCGGCGCCGGTGATATGATCGGCGTGGTGATGGCTGTAGACGATGGCGCGAATCGGTTGAGACGTGATCCTGGCAATCTCCGTCTTGTAGATCCGCGCCGCTTCCACGGAAATCGGGTCGAAGGCGATCACTCCCTCGCCGGTGACCACGAATACCGTGTTGTGTGAACCGTGGCGGAACATGTAGACGCCGTCGTCGACCTGCGTCGTCGTATAGTCCGGCTGTTGGGCGATTGCTGCTTGCGGCGCGAGCACGCAGAGCAGAGCGGCGAGTGCGGGTGCAAGGGGATGGAACATCGGAGGTCCTCCGTGCATTGGCTGGTTGGGGAATCGCTGTTGGCTTCTCTCCGTAGAATAAGGTCCTGCGCTCCCTGGGGGCAATTGAAAAGGGGTCGGGCAGGAGGAACTCTACCCCAATGTAGAACACCGCACACCGAACACCGCCTTTCGAAGGTGGCACTGCAAGACCAAATAGCCATCGGTCTTAAGGATTGCGATTTCTTCATTTGTGATCAGCGATTGCCGTGCGCCCTTCGAAAGGCGGTGTTCGGTGTGCGGTGTTCTACATTGCAGTAGGACGGGATCTTGTGCTCTATTCCACATACGAACCAGACAGGAGTATGTTGGGTTGGGTGGCTGAAGGGGAGATAGACACCAAAGGGAAAGTTGCGTCGATGAGATTACGGCAAGTCAGGATCGTGGTTGTACTTCTCTTCGCGGGCGCGGGCGCGGGGGCGGCCGGGGCACGGGCGCAGGAGCCGGAGCCGGCCAGGTATTTGGTGCGCGTGGAGGAGCCGGGGAGCCGGTTGTATCACGTCGAGGCGGAGTTGCCGGCTACGGGTGATACGACGTACCTGTCGCTGCCGTCCTGGACGCCGGGGCACTATGAAGTGGAGAACTATGCTCGTTACGTCCGGCACTTTGGGGCGTGGGACGGTGAGAGGCGGCTGCGCTGGGACAAGGCGGACAAGGATACCTGGCGCGTCGTCTCGACGGGCGCGGCACGGGTCAGGGTGGGGTTCGATTATCCGGCGGACAGCGTCGATCTCAGCCACAGTTTGTTGCGGGATGACTTTGGGTTCTTAAACGGGACGAACTTGTTCGTGTATCCGGAGACCGGGTACGACTTTTCAGCGGAGGTAAGGTTCGAGCTGCCCGAAGGTTGGAAGGTCGCCACCGAGCTCGAGGAGACGGACCGGCCCGGCACCTACGCGGCGGCCGACTATCACGAGCTGGTGGATAACCCCACGTTCCTCGGCCACTTCGCCATCGACAGCGTCATGGCCGACGGCAGGTGGATACGCCTGGCGGTGTATCCCGCCAGCTATATGAGGGAGCCGGCGCGGGAGATGGCGCTGGACGCGTCGAAGCGGATCGCCGAGACCATCCATGGCATGTTCGGCGGGCCTCCCTACGATCGTTACACGACGTTTGTCTACCTGGATGACGAGGGCTACCCGTTTCTGGCCGGGCTGGAACACGCCGACTCGCACCTCGAGATCATGCCCGCCATCATGTTCCAGGAGCCGCGCCTGACCTTTCGTTCCTATCTCTATGGGTTGCTCGCACACGAGTTCTATCACTCGTGGAACGTCAAGCGGATCCGGCCGGCAGGGCTCTGGCCCTACGCGTACGATCGCGAGCAGTTCTCGCCGCTCCTCTGGATGTCGGAGGGAATCACCGACTATTACGGTAACGTCGTTCTAGTTCGTGCCGGCTTGTGGATAGAAGAGCTGTTTTGGTCCGTCGTGAACGACGCCATCGCGTCGGTGGAAGCGGAGCCGGCACCAAAAGCCGTGGAAGACGCCAGTCTCGACACGTGGATCGAGCCGCTGTTCGGCGATCGGTATATATACTACGACAAAGGCGGCCTGCTGGGACTGCTCCTCGACGTCAAGATCCGAGACGCGACCGGCAACCGCTATAGCCTGGATGACGTGATGAGGCGGTTGTACCGGGAGCACTACGAGGCGGATCGCGGATTCACGACCGACGACTTCATGGCATATGTCGGCGAATACATCGGGCAGGATGCGGCCGGCGAGTTCTATCGCGATTACATAGACGGTCGCGAGCCCCTGCCGTACCGGGAGACGCTTGCGCTGGCCGGCATGCGGTACGAGGCGGACACGATCGTCGAGCCGCTCTTTGGCGTGGAGGTCGCTCCGTCACGCGACGACCGGATGATCGTCCGCTACGTCGCCCCGCAGAGCGAGGCCGACCGCTCCGGCATCCAGGCGGGTGATCAGTTGGTTCGGGTCGGTGATGTGGAAGTGTCCGATCGCGACTGGGGCGCGGAATTCAAACGTGTCTACGCCGGCAGGATTGGCGATCCACTTACCGTCGCTTACGTGAGTGGTGGCCGGGAGATCGAAAGCAGCGTGACGGTGCAGGCGAGCACGCGCTACACGCAGCGGCTCGTCCCCGAGCAAGCTCCGAGCGAAAAACAGGCGGAGATCAGGCGCGGCATCGTGAGGGGTGTCACGCGCTGAATACCTGTGGTGCTGTGGTGTTGTGTTTGAGAGTTGTAGTGGGCGCTAGGTATCGGTCAGCAGCGTGTTGACGCCCCGGATAGCGTTGATGATCCCGACCAGGAAGAGACCGGTCGTCACGATGTAGGTCCCGCCCAGCTCGGCGGAGTTGTAAGACGCGACCGTGACGATCGCGCCGAGGAGCAGCATCACCAATCCGAAGCCGAGCTGCTTCTTGCCGTTCTTGCGCGTGCTAACTCCGTCGTGCGAGTGCGCGAAGTTGGCGAAGGCGACCGCCGCCTCCGCCTCCGCCCGCTTCCTTTCCAGTTCCTCTGCGTCCTCATCGGTTGCCGTGCTCGCGGTCCCGGAATCGTCCGGCACTGCTGTGAGGACCGGATTCGTCGGCGCCACGGCCAGCGCCGGCGCCGCGGCCACCGCTGCGACCGGAGGTATCGCGACGGGAGGTGTGGCGGCCGGCGGTGTGACAGCCGTCGGTGTTGCGGGCTTCGGTGCTGCGGGCGTGCGCTCAGCCGTTTGGGGCAGCCGTTCGGCGGGGTAATGCTTGTCGACCGCTTTGCGAAGCGCGAACTCGGTCGCGACCACCGGCTCGATCCGCAGGCCCGTCGCTTCAGTCAGCGCCTGCACGAGTCGCTCGTCGGCCGGGTTTGGCATGGCCACGGAGAGCGCGCCGTTCAACCTGCGAACCGGCAGGACCATGTGGTGTCTGGCGAAACCGGCTCTGACCGTCTTCAGGAGCGCCGGATCGAGTTGGCGGACTCGCGAGAGGTCCACGGCTTTGACGCGGTAGTGGTGGCTGAGGGCGCGCAGCAGGGTCGTTTCGTCCACCAGGCCCAGGGCGACCAGAGCGTGGCTGAGGCCGCAGCCGTTGCTCTTGCACTCGGCAGCGGCCTGCTGCAGCTGCTCTCTCGTCACGACACGCGCGTGCAGGAGCAGCTGGGCAAAAGCCTGAATCGAGGGCTTTCCGGTCGCCTGGTTGGACATATGAAATCCGCCTACAAATGGCGGTATATCAGGTGTTTGAGGGAGGTTGGGGCCGGGCGGGAAGGACCGTTTGCTGCTTGGTGTACCCAGGCAGGGAAGGCTTGTTCCGCGCCGGATCCGGGCGCTCAGCGGTGGCTCGGACCGGCCCTCAGACCAGGAAGGCTGCCAGGAGAGTGTAGAGGATCGCGCCCAGGCCGGCGGCTGTGAGCGCCAGAGGTATTTGGGTATAGACGTGATCCATCAGATCGGCGCCGGTGGCCAGCGATGAGAGGATCGTCGTGTCGGAGATCGGCGAGCACTGGTCGCCGAAGACGCTGCCGCCGGTGACCGCGCCGAAGCATAGCGTGAGGAAAAGCGGATCCTGACTGATGGAATAGGCCAGCGGCATGGCGACGGGGAAGACCACGGCGTAGGTGCCCCACGAGGTTCCAGTCGAAAAAGCGATCACCATGCAAAGCAGGAGAAACAGAGCGGGCAGGATGACGGGCGTCAGGAAGCCGGACGTCACATCGATGATGTAGGCGGCGGTCCCCACGGAGTCGGCGACGCTCTTCAGGGTGACGGCGAGCGCCAGGATGATGGCGCCGATGGTCACGCCCTTGCAGCCGTTGACCACGGCACCGATCACCGTCGATAGAGACATCCCCTTCCAAATCGCCACGGCGATACCGACGAGCACCGCAAGCATGAAAGCCTCGGCGATGAGTAGAGTCGGCTGTTCGGATCGCAAGATGAAGAAGGTGTACAGGTACGGAACGATGGCGACGCCGAGCAGCGTGCCCATCGGGCCGAAGAAATCGATCAGTCCGCTGCGGTAGCCTTCGCTGACGCGAACGACGGTCAGCTCATCCGCCGTGAGCGGGCTCGAGCCGGGACGGTTGAGCTCTCCGGTCTCACGGGCTCTTCGAATCGCGTTCGACATCTTGCGACCGACGACAAGTGGCACGTTCGCCCACAGCCTGCCCGGCATGAACGGCATCTTCTCGATCGAGAACAGCAACGTGAAGAGCACCGCGAACCATGCATAGAAGTTGAAGGGCAGCGCCTTGAAGAAGTAGGCGATGCCTTCGGAGGTCGTGCTGAGGAAGGGTACGGTTCCGACGACCAGCCCGGCGACGTAGATAGGCCACACGTTGAAGGGGATGAGCGCGGCGGCGGGCGACGCGGTGGAGTCGACGATATAGGAGAGTTCCTCGTGCGATATCTTGTGCTTGTCGCAGATCGGCCGCACGGTCGTTCCCGTGAGTACCGTGCTGATCGTGCCGCCCTGGTGAAACACCACACCCATGAACCAGGCAAAGAACTTGGCGGAGCGCGGCCCGACCACGATCAATCGAGCCGCCCACTCGGCGAAGGTGAGCGCGCCACCCGTTCGCGTCCACAGACCGATCAGGCCGCCGAGCGACCAGAGATAGACCAGCAATATCAGCGCGTAACCTTCGCTGCCCATGGATGGAATGAGAAAGTCGCTGACGATATTGATCTTGCCGCTGATCACGCCGCCGAGCGCGATCCCGATGAAAAGGGAGCTGATGACTTCGCGGGTGGCGAAAGCGAGGATGATGGCAACGGCTGGAGGCAGCACGGACCAGAAGCCGTAGTGGTCACCTTGCTGTGTGAAGTGGCCGGTGGCGGCAACGCCGGCAACCAGGAGGCCGCCTGCAACGAGCAGTCCGATACGGCGCCTGTTCAAATTCGCCTCCAGCTGTTGGGTCTCGTTAGGTACCGCTGCGACCTACCCAAACCCTAACCGGCGGAAAGCCGGCGACGCGCAGCCGGTACTCCGCGGGCTCATCGGATATCTCGAAGGCCAGCCTGAGCGTGAACGCGGTGGGTGAGCCGCTCTGGGGAACGGGGATCGTGACGAGGCCGGCGGTTTCTACGGCCAGAGTCTCGCGCCCGAACGCTTCGGTGACCATGCCGGTCGGTTGAAGCTGAGTACCGTTGGGGCCCTGAAGTGCCACGGAGCTCATCGGGTCGAGTTGGATCGGTCTAACCGACCGCCTGTCGATGGCCTCCTCGCTCGGCCTGAACGACAGGGTGACCTCCAGGTAGCGTCCGTTTTCGGGGCTCAAACCGGTGTACTCGACACCCGGCGTCGCCCGCGACACGCGTAGCTCCCAACCGCCCGGCCCGGGCATCCACTCGCTGACGAGGAAGAAATCGAAAAGGTCGGCGCCCTCGAACTTGATGTAGCGATCGACCCAGCGCAGCTGACGGAAAAACAGATCGATCAGTTGATGGGGCGAACCGTTCCGATCGCCGTCAGACGACAGCTCAGCGAACTCTACGTCACGGCCAAGATCGCTCAGCGCTTGATACAACTGCTGGGATCGCGCGATGAGCTCGCCGGCCGCGCCGGTCCCGTCGACGATCAGGAGCGGGGTCGACACCTGGCCGGCGCGTCGGATGGTTGACTCGCCGAAGCGCTCGCCGTCCGCGCCGCCATAGACGGCGATCGCGGCCTTGAACCGGCGCGTTTGGCTTATCGCCCAACTGGTCAGGTAGCCGCCGTACCCGCTCCCGTAGATGGCGAGCCGAGACGGATCGGCGACGCCCATCTCGACGACGCGATCGATGCCGGCCAACAAGTCGATCAGCTCGCCGCCGGCGAGATCGCTGCGGTCGGCCGTGCCGAAGCTCTCGCCGTAACCGCTGCTGCCGCGGGGGTTCGGTGCGAGCACGGCGTAGCCTTGGGCGGCAAAAAGCTGATAGCCGTCCGGCTGGGCCAGCACGTTGCGAGCGCGACGAGATGGTCCGCCTGCGGGGCTCACGAGCAAGGGGTACCTGACGCCCTCCTCGTAGTCGGCGGGGTAGATGAGCAGGCCTTCGACGGCGAGCCCGTCAGGGGCCGTCCACTGAATGACGGATTGCCGGCCCAGCTTCCAGTTTGCCGCCCCGCGGTTGAGTTGGGTGAGCCGGTCGCTTTGCGCGCCACTGAAGCGCCAGAGCTCCTGCGCTTCCGTAGCCGATTCCCGCACGGCGTAGATGGTGGCGCCGGAGCTCGGCGCATCGAATGCGCCGAAGGTGTACGTCTCTCCCAGCACGTGGTCGATGGCGCCGTTGGAGCGCCAGGCGAACAGGTGCGTATAGGTCCCGACGGCGGCGGTGAATAGCAGATCGCCGTTGCGTGGCCAGCGGTGATCGATGACGGAGCGATCGAACGCTTCGCTGAGATTGCCGAGCCTGCCGTTGGCCGTAGCGACGATGAAGAGCTCGCGTTGCGACTGGGGATACCTGGAATCCTGCGGCGCGCGGAAGACGATCGCATCACCGTCGGGCGACCAGACCGGTGCGACCTCGGGGCCGGCCCGGCTCGTGAGGCGGCGCGCGCGTTTCGGCTCGACCTCGAGGATCCAGAGATCGTAGTTGAGGAAATCGTCCGGCGAGCCTGAACCGTTCGTGCTAAAAGCGATCGAACCGCCATCGGGGCTCACGGCCATCTCGCGGATTCCCGGATCGCCGGCCCAGATATGCTCGAGCTCTCCGCCCGGGACCTCGATCTTCCAGAATTCGCGCGCTTCGTCGGTCGCGCTTTGCGTCAACGCGAGAATCGATCCGTCGGGGGCCCACTCGTAGTCGATGACACCGCCGGCCGCATCGCCCACCCGGATCGGTTCGTCGCTGAACTGCGGCAAAACCCACAGGTAGGTGTTCCCACCGGCCGCGTCTCCGCTCGGTCCTGCCGATAGGAACGACAGCCACGTGCCATCGGGCGACCAGCCGGGCGTTCGCACGTCGGCGAAGCCGGGTGCCACCGGACGCGCGCCTTCATCGCGGTTCCAGACGTAAAGAGGCGACAGGTACTCGTCGGTCTCCAGGTCGACCCTGTTCACAGTGAAGGCCACGGCATCGCCGGCGCTCGTTGCTCGCACCGTACCGATCCGTTCGAGCTTCAGGTATTCTTCGATGGTGACAGGCGCGGCTTGTGGGATCGGAAGCGATAGAATTAAAGCGACAATTGGAAGCATCACTCAACGCCCGGCCGTTGGACGCTGTCGATCAGCTGATCCGCAAACATCAGCCAGCCGCTGGCCGTGATCACCCACAAGATGAAGGCCAGAACACCACCGAGGATCGCGTTCCGCCAGGTGAAGAGTCGCCGCGCCGTGTTCGATCCTTCCGGTTGCAGATCGGCGGATCGCGCCATGTCCCGGAGACCTTCCTGGAGGCAGGCCGTGGTCAACGTCACCGGCAAGCCCAGGAGCAGGAGGATAAGGGCCAGGGTCGGAGCCCAGCTCGGAAGCTCCAGGGCGGTCGTCACCGCCCCGGCCACCTGGTACCCGATCCAGGCGCCGGTCAGATGGATGGCCGCCACCTGCCACATGAACCGCCGATGAATCTCGTGGATCACGGCTTTGATTCCCACGAAGCACCTCTGACGATGGGATGACTAAAGCGCCACGCGGCCGCCTTGTCGGAGCCGATGTGAGCGCGCTCACAGTCTGTCTCACGCTCCCGGAAAAACCCAATGATAATTACTACGGGCCAGACCGTCCAAAGGTCCATCGGCGCCGGCCCGCTAGTTCTGAACATCCTCTACAGGCTCCTGCGCCGGAGGGGTCCGGCTCACGAGTCTCCCTTCCAGGAGCAGGTAACCTGCGGCGAGGATCGCCCAGATGGTGAAAGCGGTGACGCCGCCCATGATGGCGTTCTGCCAGGTGAAGATGCCTTTGGGATCTCGTGCTCTGGTGACGACGTGGAGGTCGTCATCGCCGTCGGTCTCGACCTTGAGCGTCGGATCGGAACGCCCCATGGGAGGGATACCCTCTTGGAAGTAGCCCGTCGTGATGACGATGGGGAGACCGACGATCAAAAGGATGAGCGAGACCGTGTCGAAGACGGACGGCAGGTCGTACCTGGCCGCGATGTCCTGCGCAACCCTGTAGGTGACCCAGGCGAACCCCAAGTAGATCAGGAAAACCTGCCAAACCGAGCGTTTGTTGATCTCTAGGAGTAGTCGCTTAAGTCCCACTAATCACCTCGGTAGCGAAGGCCCCGGCATTTCCCCTCAAATCGGAAAGGTCGCGGAGGCGACTTGGGAAGATGCGATGAGCAGCCGCCAGATTCAACAAAGGGCTCAGGGTGCGAGCGAGCCGTCGTAGCTCAACATGAACTCCAGAAACCTGGATACTTCCACCATGTCCGTTCCCACGAAGCGGATGGAGTGGGAGTCGGTGCGCTCGACGTTTGGCAGAAACGCGAGCACTTCCGAGGGGCGATAGTTTTTGAACCGAACGTCGAGGGTAATCGGTGTGTCGAGCACGTAGGGCTCGAAGTCATCGATACGCGCGATAGCCGCGGAGACCGATTCGCGTATCAAGTCGTACGCTGCCTCGGGCATGAGCGTGCGGGCGGAGTGGAAACTGATCGCCCACTTAACCACGGCGCCTTCTATGTCTCCCAGAAGGGCTCGCGTCTCGTCGACGATCTTGTCGTCGCCGGAAATCATGATAACGGGCACACCGTAGTGTCCGGCGATGGCGGCATTGATACCGGCCTCGGGCACGGAGACGCCGTTCAGGCTGATGTCGGCCAGACGGGCACTGGACATGGTGTGAGCGCGCACGCCTTCAGGATTATTGGTGCTGGCGTGGTATCCGATGAAGATGGCGGCGTCGAAGGTCTCATCGATGCCCTCCATCATCATCAAGGGTCGCGGCCAGGAGCGTATGAGCGTGACGTCCTTGGGCAGCCGGTCGATGAGCAGGTTCTGGCCGTTCCCGTGAGAGTCGCTGATGACGATCTCGGTGGCGCCGGCGGCGCGGGCGGCGTCGATGGCCGCGTTCAGCTCGGCAGTCATCCACTGGCGGGCGAGTCCGTACTCGAAGCCCGATGGTTCGATGGGTGGGCGGCGAGCAGGATCAGAAGGAAGCCGGTCAGGGTCGCGGTCGCTCTCATGAAGTTCCTCCTAGTGGTTCGCTATTCGACGACGATCCGTACTTCGTCCCAGTCGCCGTTGGCGGCCTCGGCACGAATGGTATGAACCCCGGGCCGCAGTCGCCAGCGGGGCTCGGAAACCTCGATGCCGTCGACCCACCATTGAATCGGGCCGGAGTCGCTGTGGCCGACGGCGCGCAATGCGACCGTGGAGTACAGCGGATCCACCCCGGCGGGCCTGGCGTACTCGTCTCCGTCGAGCGGCGCGACGATGCGGAAGCGATTCGAATCCGCGGCGCCCGGCTCGGGCGCGCCGAGATCGGTGACGGCGAGCGCCGGGTCGCCGGCGTGTTGGTCGAGCCACTCGGCGTACTCGGCGGGCAGGGCCACGCGTCCGTCATGATGCCAGTTGCACTCGTGCACGGGCTCGCTTCCGGGAGCGACCCACTCCAGCACGCCGGGGCACTCGGGCCCCGCCGCCAGGCCGGACAGCCGGCAGATCTCTACCGGAATCGCGCCCGCGTCGGCTGGGGTGGGTAGAGCGCCGGGTGCGTAGCGTCTTGCCGTGAGCAGGACCGCGCGTTGCAGCAGCGGTCCGGCGCCGCTGATCCCGCTGACTCCGGCCATCGGGCGGCCGCTGAAGTTGCCGGCCCAAACGGCAACGCTGAACTCTCCGGTGACGCCCACAGCCCAGTTGTCGGTGAAGCGACGGCTCGTACCCGTCTTCGCCGCGACGGGGAACGGGAAGTCGAAAGGTGTCTCGAGGCCGAAGCCGGGGATCCGGGCGATCGGGTCGCTCAGAATATCGAGGACCGTGGCCGCCGCCAGTTCGGACATCACGCGCCGGCCGCTGTCCGGCTCTGCCGGTGTCTCACCGCCCTCCAGCGCCCGCCAGCGATAGGGTTGCCAGCTACCTCCGTTGACGATCGCGCGATAGGCGTTTGCCAGTTCGAGCAGCGCCACATCTCCGTTCCCCAGCGCCAGGCCGACCCCGTAATGCTCGGCGCTCCTGTTCAGCGACTCGAAGCCGGCGCGCCTCAACGTGGCGAGCAGGCTGCCGACCCCGACGCGGTCGGCAAGCTCGACAGCAGGGACGTTGTACGAGCTGGCGAGCGCTTCCCGCATGCGGACGGGGCCGTGGAAAATCCGATCGTAGTTTCGCGGCCGGTACGCCCCTGCGGGCGTCGAGTATGTCCGAGGTATGTCGGCCAGTATCGATCCCGGCGTGTAGCCGCGATCGAAGGCGAGCCCATAGAGGAAGGGCTTGAGAGCGGACCCGGGCTGGCGCTTCGAGACGACCATGTCGACTTGACCCGCCGTGTCGGCCCAGAAGTCGGGCGACCCGACCCAGGCGAGGATCTCACCGCTCCGGTTGTCGAGCACGACGACGGCGGCGTGCCGCAGGCGCCGGTCCTGAAGTACGTCCACCGTGTGCCGGACCTCGGCTTCCAGCGCCGTCTGCAGCCCGAGGTCGATAGACGTTCGCCATGCTCCGTCCATCAAGTCGTCGCGCGCCTGCGCCCACGAGAGGATTCGAGTCGTGAAGTGTGGCGCTAGGAAAGGCGAGCCGCGGAGCCGAGAGATGAGCGGCTCCTCCAGCGCGCGCTCGATCTCGGCTTCGTTGGCGTACCCGACGTCGACGAGCCGTCGAAGCACGCGTGCGCGACGTTCCTCGGCTCGCCCCGGCGATACCAGCGGGTTATCACGCGACGGCGCGTGCGCCAGTGATGCTATTAGTGCCGCCTGCCCGAGGCTCACCCGGTCTGCGGGCGTGTCGAAATAAAGAGAAGAAGCGGCCGAGATACCGACGGCGCCCTGACCCAGAGGCAACCGGTTGAGGTAGATCTCGAGAATGGCCTGCTTGTCGAGATGAGCCTCCAACCTGAAAGCCCAGAGCGTTTGGCGAATCTTGCCCGGCCAACTTCGTGGAATCGGGCGCAGCAGGCGCGCCGCCTGCATGGTGATCGTAGAAGCGCCGGAGACGACTCGTCCCTGTCGCAGGTTGTCGCGCGCGGCGCGGGCGACCGCGATGAGATCCACGCCGCTGTGATCGTAGAAGCGCTCGTCCTCCACGGCCAGGAAGGCGCGCAGGATGTCGGGGTCGATCTCCTCGAGAGCGATCCAGCCGCCGCGGCTCCCGTCCGGCGCCCGGGTCGTGCGGAGCAGCAGCCCGTTCCGATCGTTGAGCGAGAGGCTGGGGATCGGGCCCGGGTCGGTGATCTCCTGCGGGATCGGCGCGGCGATCCATCCGGAGATGGCCAGAGCGATGGCGGCGACCGTCGCTGCCGCCGCCAGCGTCACGTGTTTCGGTCTGATCCGACTCACTGTTCCCGAGATGTCACCGTGAAGCTGCCACCTTCGCTGCGTCCGTTCACACCCGGGTTGTACATCTCCTCGGCGTGCGCCGGCACCTTCACGAACGCGCCCGGCGTCGTGGCGCGGGCTATGTACGTCGCGTAGTAGACTCCGGGCCAGAGCAGGGAAGCCGAGTAGACGACGCGGTCGTCGCGCATCTCCTTGTGGTCGAACGGCGACCAATACCCGTAGTCCCAACTGCCGTAGTACCAGCGACCGCCCTCGTCGGGCTCGCGACCGGCGTCCTCGGCGCCGGGCAGAGCGCCCGTCGTCTTCAGACTGAGATCGACGGCTTCGAGGCCCGCCGGCAAGGCGTCATCGATGACGACGAAGTAGCGCTCCCTCGGTACGGTGATCCGCAACTTCACTCGCACCAGTTCACCCTCCGCCGCACCGGTGATCGGCGTACCGCCCTCGTAACTCTCGTACCAGCGCTCGACCTGGATGCCGGCCTCGCTCGGTCGGACCGGTTGCTCGAGCGGTACTTCCTCGACCGTCATGTAATAATAGACGGGCGCGCCGGAATCCGCTGTCGCGAGGGTCAGGTTCAGCGCCTTGCTTCCGTCAGGCGCGTCGGTCAGAAGGTCGGTGAGAGGAATCGACGCTTCGTGTGGCACGCGCCCGCGGGAAACGGATTCGTCTAGAGTCGTTCCGTCGTGCAGCACGCGAACGCTTCGCCCTTCGGAACTCTGCAACAGTCTGTCGTACTGGAGCAGGCCGAGGGCGATGTAGGCGTAGTCCTGGGTGTTCCAGTAGTAGCGCCGTTGCGATCGGCCCTGTTGAGCCAGCGTTTCCACCAGCGGGCCAATGAGCGGGTGCGTCGGTTCGACGGCGATCGTCGCCATCAGCAACCTCGCGCTGGCCCGGACGCTGGAACGGAAATAGAAGTCGTGATTGACGAAGGAATCAGGTACCGCGGCGCGCCGCCCGTCGAGGGCGACCTGGCTCCAGGCGGGCTCGAGCAGGTCGCGGGCGCTGCGGTCGCCACGCTGCGACAGGACCTCGGCCAGCCGCAGGCGGTCTTCCCACGCCATTTGTGCGGCCTCGCGGTGCAGCGTGTTTTCCATCGGGACGTTGGGACGGTCGAGGCGGCGCAGGAAATCGACGGCGGCCACGGCGTCGGCCATCAAGATGGTCCCGCTGCGGGTGTACCACCTGCGCAGCGGCGATCGCACCAACTCGCGCTCCCGGAGGCTCGCGTCGAGGTAGTTGCCGAGTCGTGCGAGAACGCTGTCGTCGACCGCCACGCCGGCCGCCCGCGCCTCCAGCAGTACGCGGCCGGCGTAGGCGCTGATCCACGGGTTGCTCCAGCCGTCGGTGCTCCAGTAGCCGATCGACCCGTCAGTGCGCTGCCGGCGGCTGAGGATCGAGACGGCCTGCTCGATCTCCGCTAAGGGGTCACCCTTCAGCAGCGTCTCGTCCAGCTCCGACTGGACCTGGTAGAGCGCGATGAGAGGTATGGCGGCGCTGGCGATCTGCTCGGAGCAATAGTACGGATAGACTCTCAGCCTGCGCTTGATCCCTCTGATGATCGAGAGCGGCGAGCCGCCGTACTCGATCTCTAGTCGCGAGCGATCGGGATCGATGCCGGCGGGCAGCTGGAAGTCGGCGTAGGCAGTATCGAGCAGAACGCCGGCCACCGTGTACGACCGCGGGTGGTAGGGCGGCCGGACGGCGATGCGTCTCTGAACCGCGTCCGCCTCGTCGCCGCTGGAGACCATGAAGCGGAACGTGGCGCTGTCGCCGTCGACGCCGCGGAAATGGAAACGCACCTCGCGGCCGCGGCCGGCCTCCAGCGTCGCGGTCTGACTCGGGCCGTCGAGGATCTCCACGTCCTCGACTTCCGCGTCGACCTGTACCGTAGGTGTGCCGCCGAGGCGATGGTTCACCACCACGCCGGCCGAAAAATCATCTCCTTCGCGCAGGAAGCGGGGGAGCGCCGGGCGCGCCAGCAGTGGCCGCGTCACAAGCATCGATGACTCGCCGCTGCCGTAGCGGTCGCCGGCTGTCACCGCCACCGCGAAAATGCGGAACGTCGTCAGGTTGTCCGGTAATTCCGCGCTGGCTTCGGCGTTACCTTCGTCGTCGGTGACGACGGAGCCGAGGAAGAACGCGGTATACCTGAATCGCGAGCGCAGGATGGAGGTCATGTCCATGCCGCCGCCACCGCCCGGCTCGCCTTTCACCCGGGCCTCCTCCAGCTCAACCTGCTCGAGGACGGCGACGAGGTTGCTCGATAGCTCTACTCCCAGGCCGCGCTCCTGGTAGATCCGGTCGAGGGGATCGGGCAGGCTGTAGCCGGTGAGGGCCAGCACGCCTTCGTCCACGGCCCACAGTGTGACCTCGCTGCGTTGGCCGCGATCGTTCGCGTCGCGGACCCGCAACTCCACCCGCGCGGTATCGCCGGGCCGGTATTCCTCCCGCAGCGGTCGCACGTCGACGGCGAGTCGCTTCGCCTCGGGCGTGACGCGGAGCTCGGCATAGCCGACGCGGATGGTGGGCCTGCCCGGGTCATCCGGCTTCCCGGGCGGCTCGCTGCGGCCCCGCGCGACTATGATGGAGACATAGGCGTTGGGCGCGTACGCTTCCGTGATCGGGAACTCGAGGGTCGTCGATCCGGAGGTGATCGTGAGCCTGCGCTCCTCGATGATTCCCTCGCGTTCGACGGTGACCCAGGCCTCGGCGTCGGTGAACGGTGAAGCGAAGAGCACGGTCGCGGTGTCGCCGACGGTGTAGCGATCCCTATCGGGGATCACGTCCATCTTGAACCGCGTCTCGTCGTACCACGGTACCCAGTCGGGTCCGGTCGCCCAGCGATAGAAACTGGTGGACGCTTTGCGGTCTTCGTCGTCGCGGGCTTCGAAGGCGATGGTGTACGATCCGCCCATCGCCGGCGTGAACTCGCAGGGCACCGGCTCGGGGCCGCTGGTCAGCGCGCACGCGGCGACCGTGTCGGTCACCCACTCGCCGACGTACTGGGTGTATCCGCCGCGCCGACGGCGGACCTGGTGCCACTCGCGCCGAATGATCGTGCCCGCGATCTCCACTCCGCTCACGCGCTCGCCGTCGGGCCGAGCGGCGATCACCGCGATGCTCTGCGCCGCGCCGGCCGTCCAGAAGTAATGCCTACCTTCCGGCTTCGCCCCGATGTAGAACGCCGCCGGGTGCACGGTGAAGGAGGCGGACGAAGATGCCGTCTGTCGATTGATGTCGGTGACCGTGGCCTGGACCGTGGTCAGGCCGGGGAGACCGCCGGCCGGCTCGGGCAGGGCGAGATCGAGGTCGAGGTGCCCCGCGGCATCGAGAGTGTCGGAACTCTGTGAGATAACGAGGTCTGTAGGCCCGCTGCTTCGATACTCCCACCAGCGTCCCCGCTCACCGAAGTAGAAGCCCTCGGCGTCCGGGATGCGAATCGACCAGGCGGAGCCCGGGCGCTGCCTGGCGACCCAGCTCACCGCGGCGCGTCCCATGGGCGCGCCGAACAGATAACGCGCGTCGACGCCGACGCTGACCGAGTCGCCACCGAACCTGTCTTCATCGTCGGCCATCACGTCGACGAGAAACTCGGGCGGCCGGTACTCCGCCACCCGGTAGCTGGCCGAGGCGACGGTCTCCCATTCGTCCCCTTCTCTAAGCTGCACGCGGACGACGTACCAACCCAGTGGCAGCTCCGTACCGAGCACCAGCTTCTGGTCGGCGGTTCCGAACTCGCTCAACGCGACCGTCGTGTCCTTGATCTCCCCGCGCTCGCGATCCTCGAAGACCCAGCGGAGCGAGTCGCCGTCGGCTGGTGCGGTTAGCGCGCCCAGTGGGCCGCGCCTGACGATCGCCTTCGCATAGACCGGTTCACCCGGCCTGTAGATGCCGCGCTCGGTGAACACGGTGGCGGCGCGCAGCTCGCGATCGGCGCCGCGGGCCGGGTAGACGTTGAAGTCCCACGGCGAGAGGTTGTAGGAGCTGAGGCCAACGACCGCACGGTCATCCTCCAGCGTCGCCGACACGTAGCCCTTGAGGCCGCCGTACCAGCTGTTGTCTCGCTCGAGTTGCAGGCTAGGGAAACGCGCCAGGCCTTGGGCCTCGGTTTGCGCCTCGGCGAGCACAGCGCCCTTGTCGTCGTGTACCCTGACCGTGACGCCCGGGCGCGCGACGCCATCGCCCGCTCCCGTGACCCAGACCGCGCCGCCGCCGGCGCCGAAGCGCGTGTGGATGGCCAGGTCGGTGACCTGGACCAGCGCGATGGGCCGGTTGGCCCTCGAGATGGAATCGATCCGCGGGCTGGTGACGGCGACCGCGAGCAGCGTGGCGCTCCCGGGCCGCCGCGCGTCCATCGCCGGCAGGCGCACGCCGGAGACGTAAGCCTCGTCCTCTTCCTCGCTCAGGGCTATGGTGCGCCGGGCGGCGTTCGGCTTCACCTGCTCCCACAGATTGCCCCACTGCCACCAGCTGGCGCTGAGGAAACGCGCCTCGAGCGAGTCGGGCACCCGGGCGACGATCGCCTCCATCGTGTCGATGTTGATGTGCTGCACAGCGAAGGTGCGGGGCCCGTGCCGCTCCACCAGCCAGCGGCCTTGAGCGTACCTGAGCGTCGGGCTGTACCCGGTGGTCGAGAAAGCCGCGACAGTCCGGCCCTGGAAGCTTTGGCCGAAGGCGTCGGTGATCGCCGGGTCGACGATCACCGCGTACGAGGAGCGCGGCTTCACGTCCGCCTCCAACGACCATTCGGCGCTCTCCCACGTCGAGTCGGATACGTTGAACTCGAGACCGGGCGCCACGGTCACGTGCTCCAGAATCTCGGTTCCGCGCACCGGCGTCGAGAAGCTGATCCTGATTGGGCCTTCCGGGCAGGACGCGCTGCCGGTGGGGCAGTCGACTCTCGTCAAAGAGAAATCGCCGTAGGTCTTGAACGCAAAACGGTGGAACGGAGCATCGGGCGCGTCGACGTTCTGGCGCACGCTCAGAAAGGCATTGCAGGCTCTTGGCAGCGGTTGCTCCGGCTGCAACTCGGCAATATGAAGCGCCTCCCTGTGCTCGGTCCACGGCTCGCGGTAGATGTAGGAGCGAAAGTCCCACTGTTCCTCATCCGAGACCGCCCGCATCCCGACTCGCCTCAGGGGGATTGGGCTCGCTCCGCATTTCGTGTCGAACTCGACGCTCGCCGTCGAGATCAGCCGCTCGATCGCTTCTTCCTCGGGGCTCAGCGATCCGATCAACAGCTCGAAGGTCTGGTCCGGTGCGATGAACGCGGGATGGCGGTATCGATTCGCAGGCCACGTGTTGAGCACCGACGGTCCCTTCACCCGAAACGAAAACCGGTACGGTCGCTCCAACCGGCTCCCGTCCATCGCCTCGAACGTGTTGGCGATGGTGACCGTGTAGGTGACGAGCGATGTGAGCGGCGCCTCGGGCACGAAGCGGATCGTCACCGGGTCGCGCCAATCGACCTTCCCGGCCACCGCCGGCTCGATAGCGAAGATCCCCGCAGGATCGATACTCTCCCCCAGCCCCCCGGCAACCGGCCGATCGAACGTAACCCGGACCTCCGCCGTCGCCATCCCTTCTTCCTGGGGCGTGGCCCGGAGCACGCCCAGCGGCTCCTGCTGAACTCCAACGACATTGAGCGACAACAAGAATGCGAGGGATGCGGTATGCATGACGCCCTGACTTGCTATGAGTGTGTTTGCGTGGGAGAGAGTGGTAAGTTAGGCTGGCGCCCGTGGAGAGGCTAGAGGTAACCGGTGACCGGTAACCGGTAACCGGTAATTAGAAATGGCCGAATGATGAATGATGAACGACGAACGATGAGTCCGTATTGATCCGACACAGCACCATCACCCGACTTTCACCATTCACCATTCGACATTAAGGTGTTACCGGTTACCGGTCACCGGTCACCTTCCCAGACAAGCTGTCTGTCCTAGAAACAAATATTCCAACGCCCGCGTTCCTCTGGCACGACCGCGGCAGCCCGGCGCTTCAAACAAGGCGGTTAAGATGCCTGGAGCCACGACAACCGATATAACGCTGCTGCGCGGGCGCCGATGGCGCGAGAGGGTTATCCGCGCGGTGCTGCTCGGTTGTGGGCTGGTGTCGATCCTGACCACGGCGGGCATCGTCCTCGTTCTGGTTTGGGAGTCGTTTGGATTCTTCCGCGAGGTGTCGGTCTGGGAGTTCCTGACCGGCACTGAATGGACGCCGCTGTTCAAGCCGCCGCACTTCGGAGTGTTGCCGTTGGTGGCGGGATCGCTACTGGTGGCGGTGGGCGCGTCGATCATCGCGTTGCCGGTGGGGCTGGCGAGCGCGATCTACCTGGCTGAGTACGCTCCGGGGCGGACGCGCAAGATTCTCAAGCCGCTGCTGGAGATCCTGGCCGGGATCCCGACGGTCGTCTACGGTTACTTCGCCCTCACGTTCATCACGCCGCTGTTCCGCCTGGTATTTCCCGGCACGGGTGTCTTCAACGCGGCAAGCGCGGCGATCGTCGTGGGCATCATGATCATACCGATGGTGACGTCACTGTCGGAGGATGCGTTGCGCGCGGTGCCGCGGCATCTGCGCGAGGCGTCCTACGGACTCGGCGCCACGAAGTACGAGACGGTGACGCGTGTGGTCGTGCCCGCTTCGCTCTCTGGGATCATCGCCTCCTTCATACTCGCGATATCACGCGCGCTCGGCGAGACGATGGCGGTCACGCTGGCGGCGGGCGCAACTCCGAAACTCACCCTCAATCCGTTGGAGAGCATCCAGACGATGACCGCGTACATCGTCCAGGTGAGCCTCGGCGATACGCCGTTTGGAACGATCGAGTACAAGACCATCTTCGCCGTCGGCTTGCTGCTCTTCTCGATCACGCTGGCGATGAACATCGCGAGCCGCTTCGTGCTCGCCCGCTTCCGAGAGGTATACGAGTGAGCGCCGTGGAGTTCGATCTGCGGCTCGATCGCCGCCGTATGTGGGGTCACCTGTTCGTTTGGGCTTGCTTCCTGGCCACGGCGGTAGCTGTGGTGCTTCTTGCCGTGTTGCTCTTCGACATTTTGCGCCAGGGAATGGGACGTCTCTCCGTCGGGCTCCTGAGCAACTACCCCTCGCGTTTCCCGGACCGGGCCGGTATCAAGTCGGCGCTGTTCGGGACCATGTGGGTGGTTGGGTTCACCGGGCTAATTTCCTTCCCCCTGGGCGTCGGGGCGGCGATATATCTGGAAGAGTACGCGCCGAGGAACTGGCTGACGCGCGTCATTCAGGTCAACATCGCCAACCTGGCCGGCGTACCGTCAATCGTCTACGGGGTACTGGGTCTCGCCGTGTTCGTGCGGGCGATGTCTCTGGGTCGAAGCGTGCTCGCCGGGGCGGCCACGCTGGCGCTGTTGATCCTGCCGATCGTAATCATCGCCGCGCAGGAGGCGATCCGGGCGGTGCCACGCTCCATACGCGATGCGGGATTGGGCATCGGCGCCACGCAGTGGCAGACGCTGCAGCACCTCGTGCTGCCCATCGCGTTCCCCGGTATCCTGACCGGCATGATCCTGGCCCTCTCGCGGGCCATCGGAGAGACGGCGCCCCTGATCATGATCGGCGCGCTCACCTTCGTCGCGTTCACGCCGAACACGCCGCTGGATGAGTTCACCGTGCTGCCGATCCAGATATTCAACTGGGTGTCCCGACCCCAGGCGGGCTTTCACGAGCTGGCCGCCGCCGCCATCATCGTGCTGTTGATCGCCCTGCTCTCGATGAACGCGCTGGCGATCGTGCTTAGGAATCGACTTCGGAAAGACCTATGAGTCAGTCAAGCGGTGCAGCCGAAACCGGGACGAACGGGCCCGGCTCCATCGTCAACGACCTGGTTGGCGATCCGCGCAACATCATGGTGCATGCCAACCCGGTGTTGGCAACGAAGGACGTCAACATCGGTTACGGGTCGGCCAAGACGATCCACGATATCACGATCAGCATCCCGCGCCAGGCGATCACGGCGCTCATCGGACCGTCGGGCAGCGGCAAGAGCACCCTGCTCCGGGTGTTCAACCGGATGAACGACGTCATACCGACGGCCTGGGTCGAAGGCGATGTCCTGTTCAACGAGGAGAACCTGTACGCGCCGGATGTCGACCCGGTCGAGGTGCGCCGCCGAATCGGGATGGTCTTCCAGAAGCCGAACCCGTTTCCGAAGTCGATATTCGATAACGTGGCGTTCGGACTGCGAATCAACCGCTACACCGGCGCGTTGGCGGACCGCGTGGAAGAAGCGCTGCACAAGGCGGCGTTGTGGGACGAGGTCAAGGATCGCCTCAAGGACAACGCGCTCGGCATGTCGGGCGGCCAGCAACAGCGCCTCTGCATCGCACGGGCGCTGGCGGTCGAGCCGGAAGTCATATTGATGGACGAGCCGGCGAGCGCCCTGGACCCGATCGCCACGGGCCGCATCGAGGAATTGATGCAGGAGCTAAAGAAGAGCTACACGATAGTCATCGTGACCCACAACATGCAGCAGGCGGCGCGCGTCGCGGATTACACCGCGTTCATGAACTTGGGACGATTGATCGAGTACGGGGTTACCGAGAAGATCTTCACCGGTCCCGATGACGAGCGTACCGAGGCCTACATCACGGGCCGCTTCGGCTAAGGGGTGAGACCATGGGACGTACGCATTTCGAGCGGCGGCTGGATGAGGTGACCGGTCGTCTCATCGCCATGTCGCGCCAAATCGAGGGGTTGATCGAGACCTCGCTGGAGGCCCTGCACGAGCGCGATCGGGCCAAGGCCGAGGCGGTCATCGAGGGCGACCACGAGATCGACGCGACGGAAGTAGAGATCGAAGAGACCTGCGTCGAGCTACTCGCCCTGCAGCAGCCGATGGCCGGCGACCTGCGGCGCCTGGTCGCCATCCTCAAGATCAACAACGACCTGGAGCGCATCGGCGACCACGCCGTGAACATCGCCGAAACCGCTCAAAGACTCATAGACCGGGGTGGCGACTGGACGCTGCCCATCGAGTTGTCGGAAGCCGGCACCATCGCCCGGTCCATGTTGCGCGATGCCCTCGACGCCTTCGTACAACTGGACGTAAGCAAGGCGCGAGACGTGATGCAGCGCGACGACCGCGTCGACCAACTCCACGAATCACTCCTGCGCTCGATGATCACCGTGATGATGGAATCGCCCTCGCAAATCAGCACGGGCCTATCCTTCATCATGGCCGGCCGCAACGTAGAGCGCGTAGCCGATCTTGCTACTAATGTCGGCGAGGATGTGATTTACCTCGTGGAGGGGAAGACTGTTCGGCATCCAGGCGGTTAGGGCAAGTAACCGGTAATCGGTAACCGGTAACCGGTAATTTCGAATTGCAGTTACCGGTTACCGGTTACCGGCCACCGGTTACCTTCTCCTCAGAACATCAACCCCGTCCCAGTCACCTCCGCCGCCAAGCCCTCCATCATCTCAGCCGCATACAAAGACCCTAGGTCGATCGAGCGCGGAGAGTGCCACTCATACGGGTTGCCCGCAGTTTCGATCTGCAACGTTGCGAGGCCGAGGCGGCGCTGGAAGGGAGTCTGGGCGAGGTGGAGCGCTTGGATTTTGCGGACGGGGACGACGTAGGTGCGCTGGGTCCAGAGGCCCTCGCGGACCAGCACGTAGGGGCCGGAACGAGCGTGACCCAGGTGCTTGTAGTGGGCGTTGGCGAGCAACCAGGCCGGGACCAGGGTCAATAGTAAGAGGATTGCGTACAGGGAGAGGATGGAGAGCGCCGCTGTTACCGGGAGTATCACCAGGGCCCTGCGGATGAACATGCGCCGCCGGGCGCGCGGGTGAGACGGGCGCCACTCGACATCATCCCAATCGAATTCGGAGTAAACGCTTCCCAGGTAGGCGGCGATCTCGCGGCGTCGCGCGATGGGGGCGAGCACCTCCATGCGCTCCGACGCCTTCATGGCGGGGCCATAGCCCGCTGTTTGGACCTTCAGTGTCGCCAACCCGAGCCAGCGCCGCAGGATCGGCTCCTCGATCTGGACGTTCTGCACGCGGGCGCGTCTGAACCCCTTCTCGCGGCGGGTGAACAGGCCGTAGCTCACCTGCAGCTCGCCGTTGTTTCGCCTCAGCGTGAAATCGTAGTAGCGGGCGACTGTCCCGAGTATCGAGATCGCCCATCCGGCGATCCCGAAGAAGATCGTCAGCACGAAGAGCCCGGTGAGGAAGGCGCCGAAGTCGTGTTGCGCCGTCTCCAGCAGGGCGTTGGCGGCGGCGTCGGCTTCCAGGTATTGCGGGGGCAGCACTCGCTGCAGCAACCAGTCGGTGGGCATGAAATCGAACAAGACATCTCCGCCCAGCAAGGCGCCGATCAGAACGCCGGCCCGATTGGATGTGGCTCCGGCTATGCCCAGGTCGAACGGAGTCAGCCGGCGCACCAGCGAGTAGTGGCCGGGAGGCGGTTGGAGAACGGCCGCCTCGGCGCCGGCTGTCTCCCCGTGCAGAACCTGCGGCGCTTCGCTCCCTGGCCCCACGAGTATCGTCCGCAGACGATTCCCCTCCTCGCGGCTCACGACGTGCAGCGTCGCCTCCGTGGCGCCGCCGCCGGCGGTCTCGATCCGCGCGGTGGTGACCCTGAGTATCTGCGACAGCATTCCGGCTTGCAGGTCGACGTTCTGGATGCGCGATCTGGGAATCACGCGCTGTTGCCGGAAGAGGACGCCGTAGTTGACCAGGAGACTGTCATCGGTGACTCGGTACCTGAACCGCAGGTACGAGATGATGACCCAGGCGGCGATCGCTATCGCGACGGTAAGCAGGATCGCCAGCGAGAGGCCGATGCCGAACGAGGCGGCGAAAGCGCCCAGCGCGAACGCGTAGAGCAGCTGGAACGAGCGAAGCAGCGGCGTGGCGGGGTGAAGCCGCTGCCAGTCGTCGCCGTTCTCAGGCGCGGTCATCCAGCTCTTCCAGCCGGGCGAGCTCTTCGCGCAGCAGCTCGGCCTCCTCCGCTTCGAGCCCCGGGATCTCGGCGTCGGCGCCTCGGGTGCCGGCGGTGTAGATCACCAGCGAGGCGAGGCCCAGCCAGCGCTGCAGCGGAGATGTGCGGGTGTCCACGTGCTGGATCCGCACGCGTGGGATCAACGACCGCGATCGCCAGAGGACGCCCTTGTGGATGAGGACGCGGTCGGCCTGCACCTGCCAGCGCCAGAACCTGTAGGCGAGGCCGGGCCAGGTGATCGAGAAGACGAAGGCGACGGCGGCGGTGGCTCCGGTGATGAACCAGGGGGTGACGAACGCGATCGCGTTGGGCGCGAGGATCGTCCACTCCAAGACGCCGATCGCCGCGGTGAGCACCACGGTCGTGATCATGCCAGTGATACGCCAGATGATGACGACGCTGGGGTGGAGCGGGACCAGAGCATCGGAGTCGGTCATGGCGCGGGACTCTGCGTGTCGGTGGTCACGGGGCTCGAGGCCGGCAGGTTGGCATCGAGCCACTCGGTCACCACGACGGAAACGTCGCGGCGCCCGACGTCCACAAGATAGTTGAGGCGTCGCATTTGGCTATCGGAGATGCGGCCCGCCAGTTCGTCGAGCGCCGCGCCGATCTCCGGGTGGCGCTCCAGCAAATCGATGCGGACCACGGGCGCGGCCTCGTAGGGCGGGAAGTAGGCCTTGTCGTCCCGCAGCTGGACCAGATCGAGTGCCTCGATCAGTCCGTCGGTCGAGTTGCCGGCGATGAGATCGACTTGGCCGTCGGCCAGCGCGCGATAGGTTAAGCCCAGGTCCATGGTCTTTGGCGTCTCGGCGAAGGCCAATCCGTAAGCGCTCGCCAGCCCGGGAAACCCGTCTTCCCGCTCCATGAACTCGTAGCCGAAGCCCGCCCGCCACTCGGGCGTATGCGTCGCGACTTGCGAGATGGTCTCGAGGCCCAGGTTCCGCGCGTCGTCGCCGCGCACCAGGATGGCGAAGGTGTTGTTGAAGCCGAGCGGCGCCCGCCAATCGAGGTTGAAACGCTCGGCGTATTCATCGCGGACGCTTGCGAAGACCGCGTCGCGATCCTGCATCGGGGGCAGCTCGAGGATGGCGGTCAGGGCCGTACCCGTATACTCCACGTAAATGTCCGCCTCGCCGGAGATGATGGCACGGTGGCAGACGAAGGTGCCGCCCAGGAAGAAGCGCCGCTCTACCCTAACGTCGGTCCGCCGCTCGATCTGCTGCGCCACCAACTCGGCGAGGATCGTCTGCTCGCTGAAGTTCTTGGAAGCGACGACGACGCGGTCGCCCCGCATGCCGCAACCGAGCAGCGATGCGGCGGAGACGCACAAGAGAGCGCGCCCGAACCTCATGCCGCCCTGACCTCGGCCAGGCCGCCGCGCGCCGGCGCGAACTTATGCTCGAGCCGACCGAGCAAGAAGTCGATCGCTAGCGCCATGAGCGCCGCCGGCAGCGCGCCGGCCATGATCAGCGTGTTGTCGACCATGGCGACGCCCCGGAATATGAAGACGCCGAGACCGCCGGCACCGATCGCGGCCGCGATGGTCGCCACGCCCACGCCGATCACCGCCGCCACCCGCACCCCGGCCAGGATCACCCCGAAGGCCAACGGGATCTCGACCATGAACAACAGTTGCCGGTCGCTCATCCCCATTCCGCGGCCCGCCTCACGCACCGCCGGGTCGACGCCCTGGATTCCGGTGTAGGTGTTTCGGATGATCGGGAGCAAGGCATAGAGCACCAGGGCCACGATAGCGGTGCGCGCTCCGATTCCGCCGATGAACGGGATCGGGATCAGGAAGCCGAACAACGCCAGGCTGGGGATGGTCTGGAAGATGTTCGCGAGCCCGAGAACCGGCGTTCGCAAACCGGCCCGGCGCGTCAGCAGGACACCCAGCGGCACGCCAACCAGTATCGCGATGCCGGTGGAGGCGCCCACCAGCAGCAAGTGCTCGGCGGTTAGGGTCACGAACTCGACCCGGTTGCGCGACAAGAATTCCATCAGGTTCAAGAGAGCCCTCCGCTAAGGTCGACATCTGTCTCTTCGAGCGCATGGACGAACGCGCGAACCTCCGCGTCATCCGAGCGCAGAAATTCTTCGGGCACGCCGAGAAATACGACTTCGCCATCCTGAAAGAGCGCGATGCGTGTAGCGAGGAAGAGCGCCTCCCGGATGTCGTGAGTTACGAAAACCATCGTCTTGTTCAGGCGGCCCTGTAGCTCTTTGAGCTCGGACTGCAGTTCGAGGCGCGTCAGCGGATCGAGAGCGCCGAACGGCTCGTCGAGCAAGAGCAGCGGCGGGTCCGCGGCGAGCGCCCGGGCGACGCCGACGCGTTGTCTCTGGCCGCCGGAAAGCTCCGCCGGGTAGCGCTCCGCGAACTCCGCCGGGTCGAGACCGACCAGATCGAGAAGCTCGCGAACCCGCTCGCGCTTCCGCTCCTCGTCCCAACCTTCGAGCGTCGGGACCACCGCGACGTTCTTGCCTATGGTGAAGTGCGGGAACAGGCCGATCTCTTGAATCACATAACCCGTGCGCCGCCGCAGCCGGGTCGGGTCCCATTCCGCGGTCGGCACGCCCTCGACGATCACTGCCCCCTCGCTGGGGAGCAGTAACCGGTTGATCAGCTTGAGCGTCGTGGTCTTACCGGAACCGCTCCGTCCCAACAGCACCAGCGTCTCCGCGTTCGGGACGTCGAAGCTCAGGCCGGAGACGATCGAGCGGCCGCCGGGAAGCTGCAGGCCGACATCTCGGAATTCGACGATAGGGGTGTGGCTATCGGTCAATGTTATGCCTTCGACAAAGAGGTGTTGCCTGAACGATCAAGCTAGCCTATCCGGGACGAGAGGCCAATTCGTCGATGGGGTTGATCGGCCAATCGTGTCGCCCGATACTGAGCCTTCTACCGGGGCGGTTCGATCAGGAGGTTTTGCCATGCTCTACGCAGGTCGCAGATCTTTCGGTCTTGGATCGGCCCTGGCCCTCGCGCTCATCGGCTGCGCTACATCGGAGCCCGGCGCCGAGGAGACCGGCGAGTGGTTGGGCCGTGTCGATACGACCGAGGTGGGCGTCGTAGTGGTCGTCAACGAGGGTGGCGGCGCCTGGTCCACGGACACGGTACTGGCCGTCCTTGACCTCATGATTGGAGAGCAGGACGGCTCTGCCGAGTACCTGTTTGGCGACATCACCGGCATAGCCGTCGATGCTGAGCGCAACATCTACGTATCGGACCAGATAGGCTCTCTGGTACAGGCCTATGGCCCGGATGGAAGCCACCTGGCGCTGGTCGGGAGACAGGGGGACGGACCCGGTGAGTTCCAGTTCCCGTTAGCGCCAGCGGTGGGACCCAACGGATCGCTTTGGGTGCGCGACCGCGAATCCCGGTTGAACCGGTTCGTCGCGCGTGACTCGGACGATCTACTGGTCAGCTTCGCGGATAGTTGGCGCGGGCCAGTTTATCCTCAGTCCGACAAACCGACGCGCTTCGACCCCGAGGGTCGCCTCTATTACCCGGAAGAGTGGGGCACGATCGATCTCCGCCGCTATTTCTACCTCGTGTACGAGACCGATGGTGAGTTTGTCGACACGCTCTGGGTGCCGGAGTATTCCAACGCGCCTCCCAGCACCGCGTGGTACCAGACCAGCGAGCGGGGCGGTCGCATGGTCGCGGGCCTCAACCGGCCGCCGTTCTCGGCCGAGCCATCCTGGGATGTGACGCCGGCCGGCAACCTCGTTTGCGGTGACGGCAAAGAGTACACGCTGACGGAGTTGAACCTCGAGGGCGACACGCTGCGGCGCGTCACGCGCGCCGCCGCCGTGCTGACCATCCCGGAAGGTGAACGGCGCGACAGCGCCGCCGCGTTGCAGCTGCGGAAGGACACTCTTCCGGTACCCATGTCCCAGATGCATGGCGTTCCCGATGACGTCAGGGAAGGGAGGCTGCCGGAAACGCTCCCCGCGTTCCTGGCGATCCACAGCGCCGGTGACGGAAAGATCTGGG
>JBDHAL010000040.1:0-18372 GCA_039588075.1 Gemmatimonadota bacterium
CCGCGTAGCGCTCTTTCCCTTCGCCGGTCAGGGTCGCGCCGTTGCGGGCGAACCGGTCATAAACCAGCTGCAGCAGGCGCTGCTGATCGGGGCGCAGTGCCTCCGCCTCGTCGCTCTCGTACACGGTCCTGATGCGATCGAAGAGCGCCTGGTTCTGAGTGATCTTGGAATTGTATTCGGAGAGTTTCGGCGCCATCTCCATCTGAATTTCGCGGACCTCCGGCGACGACAGATTGGAGCTCCAGATTCCCCGATAGGTGGACACGCGGCGAAGATCCCTGCCGGTTCGCTCCATCGCGACGATCGTGTTCTCGAACGTCGGCGGCTCTGGATTGTCGGCGATGGCGTCGATCTCGGCGAGGCTCCTCGCCATGCCTGCCTCGAGCGCCGGCTTCAGGCCGGCGAGATTCATCCCGTCGAAGGCCGGAACGCCGCCGTAGGGGCCGGACCATTCGGCCAGCAGGGCACTCCCGCTCGCGGCTTCGATGTCTGCCTCCGAGCCTGTTTGCTCACCGCACGCCGTCACGAGAGCGAGCGCGACGACGGTCGCGGTCGTCTTGATGCATTTGCTCATAGCTCAGCCTCCGTGTGGATTTGAACTCGTCATTCCACTTCGGGCTAATCGCAGTCGGACTCATCAGTTGATGGCGAAGCAGTAAAAGAGGCCGTTGCCCCCCGTGCCTTGCAAGTTCTCCTGGCTACAGCCCCGTGAGTTGTGTGCCGAATTCCACGACGAGGGGTGCTCGCCGCCGCCGGTGCGGTCGTGATGTCCTACCCGGGCGGTACCCGCGTCGCCGCTCGTCCAGTTGTCGCAATTCCCGTAGTCTTCGCCAGTGTACGCCGTCCCGTCGAGCTGCGAGCCCGTCAGGATATCGTGCATGTTGGGTTGGTCGCCTCGGCCGTTGACCACGTCACCATTCTCGGTAAGCGAGATCTCCTTCTTCAGGCTGTTATTCTCGCTATGGAGGTCGGCGACGCTCTCGGCGACCATCACGCCGTTCGCGTTGTACCAGGGACCGCTACCGATCCGCTCCCGCGCGTGCACGGCCGGTTCGGTGTCTGTGGCGATCGTGCTGAGGTAGGCCCGCCAATCGAGATCCCCGGCCCCGGCCGCGTCGGCCAGCGTCTGGCAGTGCTGGTCGGCTCCGGCTAGCCCACCGAGACTGGCCCCGCTGCCGGGCCCCGCACTCGTTATGAAGAAGCTCATGGGATGATCCTGCTGCGCCGTCGATTGAGCACCCAGCAGCAGTCCGACGAGTACCGCCAAAGCCTTGGCCATGGCACGCTCCTTTCGAATGACTGTTGTGTTCGCTCGAGGAAATGTGGTTGGGGCGGGTGGGGCTCGCTAGGGTCGCTCCATAATCTGTTGCGTCGCGCAGCGCCAGTGGGCACCTTTACCAAGCCCCCCCATCACATCTGCATGTAGCCGCCGAGACCTCTCGAGCGGCAGCCGGGAGAGCAGAGAGATGAACGACGCTATCCGCTTCACGCTCAACGGCAAACCGGTCACGCTGGAAACCGACGGTGACCGGAGTCTGCTGTGGGCTCTGCGTACGGATCTCGAGTTGACGGGCACCAAGTACGGATGCGGAGCTGGCCTGTGCGGGTCCTGCACCGTGATCGTCGATGGCCGGGCCGTTCGATCGTGTGTGACGGACCTCAACGACGTGCAGGGTGCGGAGGTGACCACGATCGAGGGGCTCGCCCCGAACGGGCGGCTGCACCCGCTGCAGCAGGCGTTCTACGAGCAGGGCGCTTACCAGTGCGGCTATTGCACTCCCGGTATGCTCATGAATGCCTACGGTCTGCTTCTCGAGAAACCCGGGGCCAGCCGCGAAGAGATCGTGCGGGGCATGGAGAGCAACCTCTGTCGCTGCTCGGCCTACAAGAGGATCGTCGAGGCGATAGAGACGGCCTCCGAGAGAATGGGAGGCGGCCATGAGTGACGTGACGCGGATGGACCGGCGCGAATTCGTGAAGCTGCTGGGCGGCGGAATCGTCGTCATCGTGAACCTCGGGCCTCTGACGCTGTTTAACTCGCGCGCTGCCGAGGCATTCCAGCGCGGCTATCCCGAGGACATCAACGCCTACCTGCACATCGCAGAGGACGGGAAGGTGACTCTGTTCTCCGGAAAGATAGAGATGGGGCAGGGAGCGATGACGTCTCTGACCCAGATGGCGGCCGAGGACCTGGGCGTCTCCCTCGAAACCATCCACATCGTCATGGGGGACACCGACACCTGCCCGTGGGACATGGGGACGTTCGGTTCGCTGTCGACGCGTATGTTCGGGCCGGCCGTGCGTGCCGCCGCTGCGCAGGCGCGCCTGGTTTTGACCGACTTGGCGGCCGAGCGTCTCGGCGTCTCGCGAGACCTCCTGGCGGTAGATGATGGCGTGGTTTACGTGAAGGGCGACCGGGACCGGCACGTATCCTATGGTGAACTGGCCGAGGGTCAGGAGATCACCCACACCGTGGACCAGAAGGCGGTCCTCCGTGCGGTGGAAGAGTTCGCCGTGATGGGTAGCTCTCCGTTGCGGTTGGATGGCCATGAGAAGGTGACCGGCGCGGCGAAGTTCGCCGGTGACATCCGGATTCCCGGGATGCTCTATGCCCGAATCCTACGTCCCCCGGCGCACGGCGCGACGCTGAAGCGTGTGGACACTTCGGCGGCGGAGGCGATGACGGGTGTGACCGTTGTAAACGAGGACGGACTGGTGGCGGTGCTCAGCGCCGACCCCGAGACGGCGGAGAGGGCTCTGGAGCTCGTGAAGGCCGACTTCGACGTGCCGACGCCGGAAGTGGACACCGAGAGCATTTTCGACCACCTGGTGCAAGCCGCCCCGGCTCCCAACACGAGCGAGCAGGCGGGCGACCTGGAAGCGGCGCGGAGCGAGTGCGAGCAGACTTTCGACGTAACCTACTACAACAGCTACGTCGCCCACGCGCCGATCGAACCGCACACCGCGGTCGCCCAGCTCGAGGACGGGAAGCTGACCGTCTGGTCGTCCACCCAGGGTCCGTTCGGCCAGCAGAGGACGATCGCCCGGGAGATGGGGATGAGCGCCGAGCATGTGCGGGTGATCACGCCCTACGTCGGCGGTGGATTCGGCGGCAAGGTCGGAGGCGGCCAGGTCGTGGAGGCGGCGCGGCTGGCGACGGTCACCGGGGCGCCGGTGCAGGTCGCCTGGACCCGGGAAGAAGAGTTCTTCTACGACACCTTCCGGCCCGCGGCTGTTCTAAAGGTAGCCTCCGGGATCGATGCGGACGGCAAGATCACGCTGTGGGATTACCAGGTGTATGGAGCCGGCTCGCGCGGCTCCGACGTGTTCTACGATATCCCGAACCGCAGCGTGCGGGTGTACGGAGAGTGGGGAAGAGCCCCGGCCGGATTGCATCCTTTCGGAGTCGGGGCGTGGCGGGCCCCGGCGGCGAACAGCAATCGGTTCGCGGCAGAGCAGCAGATCGACATCATGGCCTCGGCCATCGGCATGGACCCGCTGGAATTCCGCCTGATCAACACGACCGACGACCGGATGTTGGGCGTGTTGAGGACGGTGGCCGAAGCCTACGGCTGGGAGCCGGCCGCCACTCCCCGCAAGAACGGGCGCGGCCGAGGGCTGGCGTGCGGGATCGACGCGGAAACTTACGTGGCCCTCATCGCCGATGTCACGGTGGACTCCGAGACCGGTGCGGTCAAAGTGGACCGCGTCGTCTGTGCCCAGGACATGGGGGTCGTGGTCAATCCGGACGGCGCCCGCATGCAGATGGAGGGCTGCATCGCCATGGGGCTCGGTTACGTGTTCGGCGAGGAGGTCCGCTTCCAGGGTGGGAAGATTCTCGATTCGAACTTCGACACCTACAAGCTCGCCCGTTTCTCCTGGATGCCCCGGATAGATACGGTTTTCGTTTCCAACGATGACCTGCCGCCCAAAGGCGGCGGCGAACCCGCCATCATCAACATGGGGGCCGTGGTCGCCAACGCGATCTTCGATGCCACCGGCGCCCGCATCCACCGGCTACCCATGACCCCCGACCGGGTCCTGGCGGAGATCAGAAAGACTTAGAGGCTCTTCGCCCCTGTTATCATGAGCCGGGGGGGGCGCCGCGAGCATTGCTCCTGGAGTGACGGCGTTCCATGTTGTTAGCGGCCCCACCATGAGTCCTCTACTCGGTGGAGCGGCGCATGCGCAGCCCCTCAGTCTGGCGAGCCTTCCTCGTCATCTTTCTGCTGGCCTTCGGGATTCGCGGTTTCCTCCTGACCAAGGTGCCGGACCGCTACGTACGGCCTCACGCCCGTTGGGAGATGCAGGCCGTAGCGACGTCGCTGGTCGAGCGTGGTGAATTCGCGGATCCGTACATGCTTCCCACCGGGCCGACGGCCCACCTGCCGCCGATCATGCCGGCCATCCTCGCTTTGATCTGGAGCCTGTTCGGGATGGGCCTGGCGGGTGGCTATGCGGCCTGGCTGTTCAGGATCGCGACCTACTCGGCCATGTACGCGTTGATGCCGTGGTTCGCCGACAGGCTGGGCCTGGCGTGGCAGGCCGGAGTCATCGGTGGCGTCGCCGGCGCTTTCTGGGCCGTGTGGCCCGGGCACGGCGAGGGGCTCACGGGCCTCGCGCTGGGTCTATTGATGGTCGCGTTTGTGCGCCGATGGACATCTGCGCGCGGTTCGGTGGGTGGTTCGTTGCTGCTCGGTCTGGCGGCCGGCGCGGCTTTTCACCTGCAGCCGGCTTTGCTACCGGTGGTATTGGGTTGCATGGCGTTCGAGCTGTGGTGGAGCCGAGATGGCCGGAAGTGGACTCTCTCCGCCGTGATGGCCCTGGGCCTCGCGCTCGCCTGCGTACCCTGGGGCCTGCGGAACTACGGAACGTTCAACGAAGTGTTCTTCATTCGCAGCAACCTGGGCCTGGAGCTGCGGATGGGCAATCACGAGGGCGCCGCTGCCGCCATGGATGTGATGGACGCGCGAGAGGAACACCGCCATCCGCGCACGCACCGGGAGGAAGCGCTGAAGGTGCGGGAGCTGGGAGAGGTCGAGTACATGCGGCAGGCGGGCCGTGAGGCCATGGCGTGGATCGCTTCACACCGGGCTGAATCCCTGCGGTTGACCGCGTCACGCATGGTGCATCTCTGGTTCGGACCTTTACACCGGCCGTTGGCGGCCTTGGGAGTCAGCGCGCTGACGATCCTGGCGTTATTGGGCGCGTGGCGAACCCTGCCGCCCCTGGCGATTCCACAGAGGGCCGCGCTCCTGATTCCCCTGGCGACGTACCCGCTGATCTATTACTTCGTCGCCTACATGGCCCGGTACAGAACTCCCCTGGACTGGATTCTGCTCATGTTGGCCGGTGCCGAAGTTTGGCACTGGATTAAGAGAGTGCCGGACGGCGGAGGGTGGCTCAGGCCGTCTTGAGTGGCGGCGTTGCTGCGGACTGACTCTCGAGCTCCTCGAGCCACAGGCCCAGTATCTGGCGCGAGGTCCGGTAACCCAGCTTGGCCAGCTCCGCGCCGTGCCTGAAGTCGAGCGCTTGGACCTGGAGGTCGACCACCGGGTCGATGATGAGGACTTCGGGGCGCGAAGCGTAGCGTGGCGCCTCGAGCTGCCATTTTCTGTCCGTGGCGATGCCGAAGGCGCGCCCCAGCAACTTTGCGATCCCGCGCGTCTCGCCAGGCCGCTCGGATCCGGCCTGGCAGAGCACTCCTACAACTCGATCGATGCCCCTGTCCAGCGCCGTGGCCACGGGAACGTTGTCGGCCAACGCGCCATCGATCAACCATCGGCCCCCTGGACCCTGAACCGGCGGAAATATGCCTGGAACGGCACAGCTCGCCAGGACGGCCTTCTGAAGATCTCCTTGCTCCCACAGGTAGGGCTGCCCTGTCTGCAGGTCGGTTGTTACCGCGATGAACGGAATGCGAAGCTTTTCGAATGAACGGACGCGAAGGCGCTCATCGAGAAAGCGAGTCAGGTTGCGGAAGGTATAGAGACTGGCTGCCGAGGCGCCGCGGCGCAGCAGCGACCAGTTGAAGGAGAAGATGTCTCGACGCCGCACCCGGTCCCACTCATGCATCATGAGCCGAGGCGGCATCCCAGCGGCGATGAAGGCGCCGTTCAGCGCGCCGATCGACGCCGCCACCACGAGATCGATCTTGATCCCCAGCTCGTGGACGGCACGATAGAAGCCGGCCTGTATGGCACCTTTGCTCCCTCCGCCCCCAAGCACGAGGGCGGTTCGTGGTCGATCCATGGCTGCTCCTTCGGGTATTGGCTATGTCGGGGGGACAAGCGTAGACGGGTACCTGGAGTCCACTGCGGCGTACTCGCTCTTTTATCTTACACTCAGAATCCGCCAAGGTGCCGACCGGGTCCTGAATGAACGAAGCCCGCGCGGAAGGTCCGGTGATCTCCCGCGCGAGGCTCCACTGTGATCAGCCGCGCAGTTTAGCGCTCGGCTTCAGCCCTCTGCCGACCTGAGCAGCTAGGCGCGGCGGTTCAGTTCGGGTAGCTTTCGAGGGGAATCATGATGTGGGCGTAGTGTGTTTCCGGCCACATGATCCATGGGCCGCCGTTGTGAGGGTCGGTGGACAATCCCTCGAGCATACTTAGATCGGGTACCAGAATCATCAAGTGCGGGCCGAGGTTGTCCACCCAGTCGGCATCCGTCGTCTTCTCCGTGGCACAGGGATCCGCATTGCTGACCGGCGTGTCGCCCATGAGCATGTAGGCGATGCCGGCCGTGGTGTAGGTTGGCTCCTCGTTGTTCACATAGGCCTTCAGAAAGTTGAGCCACGGTCCGTTCACACACCACGGATCGGTCCCCGGAGTGTCGGGTCTGTCAGGTAGACAGACCCAGCCGTTCGTCCCCTCACGCAGCACATTCATCTCCCAGTCCATCACGGTCGCATCCTTTGAGAGCGAAGCCGGTGCGGCGCTCATAGCGCTCTTGATGGCCTCATCTTGCGCGTACAGGCCACCGGGCAATAGCAAAGCGATGGCCGTCGCGAAAAATAGCGTGCGCTTCATCGGAACCTCCTGGTTGGGGCTAGGGAAAGAGGTAATATGAAGCGCGCATGTTACAGCGCCCACGGGCCAGAGTCAACGTTCGGCCTTGGGTTGAGCTCTGACTGGCTTGGTCGCGTTTCTCCGGGTATCATGACGTTTTAGCCGATTCTCAACCACGGAGGCTCAGGTGCTCTCGACGCAGCTTCTGGAACTGATTAGGCACATGGAGTGGGCGGACGCACTGGTCTGGAATTCGGTGCTCGCGCTGCCGGAGGCGCGCGCCGACGCGGCCATGCGGGAGCGCCTCCACCACCTGCACCTCGTGCACTGGGCCTACCTGCACATCTGGCGCGGTGACCCCCTCGACATGCCAGATGTATCCAGCTTCGAGGACCTGGACGCCATGTGCGCATGGGTTCGGGAGTACTACCTTCAGTCGGCCGGGTACTTGGCTACGCTCGATGCGGAGGCGCTCGAACGGCAGGTTCATTTCCCGTGGGCTGATGGGCTGGTGGAGCGCTTTGGACGGGCGGAGCCGGCAACCCTTGCCGAATCTATCATTCAGGTCACCTACCACACGACCTATCACCGTGGCCAGATCAACACGCGACTGCGCGAGCTCGGAGGGGAGCCACCGCTGACCGACTTCATCGCCTGGATCTGGATGGGCAGACCCAAACCTGCGTGGCCGGACGAGACTCCAGCCGGCGAGTCCTGACCCGAGCGTGCCAGTAACGGGCGGAATGATTAGCTTTACAAATAGACTCCGGCACGGTTATCGACGGTGGACCTTCGGACCAAACTCGTCTTTGCCCTCGTGGCAGTTTCTCTGGCCAGCATGTTGGCGCTCGGTGCCCTGGCGTACACGACTGCCAGCGGTCTTTTGACGACAAGGACAGAACGTCAGCTGAGCTCGCTGGCTGAGACCAAGAAAGAAGACCTGGACAAGGTCATCCTTGGCTGGCAGGATCGCGTCTCGCTGATCGCCAGCCGCACGCAGCTCCGACTCATCCTTCGCGACTACAACGAGACGCGGAGTATCGAACAACGGGATCGGATACATCGGATCCTGACGGACGCGCGCCTGTCGTCGCGGGCCGTCCACTCACTGACGGTTTACGACGTCGACGGCCGGTTGGTCTCCTCAGCTGCTCCCGGGTCGGACAGCTCGCTCGCCGAACTCGAGCCCTGGCGGCTGCCCGCCACCGAGGACACGATCGTTTTCCACGAGATCTCTTTCACGGAAGAAGACGAGCCACAGGTCAGCTTCGACGCCTCTTTGAACCTGGACGGGCAACGGATCGGCGCCCTCCACGTCGTATTGAATGCCCAGGAACTGATCGATGTGACGCAGAACTTCATCGGGCTCGGCGAGACGGGCGAGACGATGATCGTACTGCGGGACTCGGTTGGGATGACGCGGGTGCTGCATCCGGTGCGTCACCAGGGTGGAGAACGGCCCCGTCCGGTTCGGCCCGAGGGACCGGACAATCCGGCCAGCCGGGCGTTCCTGGGGGAAAAGGGGCCATTCACAGAGGGGCTGAGCGACTATCGCGGAGAGCCGGTCTGGGCGGCCACGCGCCTGTTGCCCGAACTTGGGTGGGGCGTGGTGGTGAAGTTCGACGCCGCCGAAGAGCGGGAGTCGATCCAGGAATTTCGGCGTCGCCTTACGGAACTCGCCCTTCCGCTTTCGGCCTTCGCGATACTTCTCGGGACCCTCCTGGGTATCCGGCTCGCGAAACCGATTCACAAATTGGCCGGGATGGCGAATCGGATTCGGCTGGGCGAATTGGATGCACGGGCGGGTGAATCGAGAGAGGACGAGCTCGGACTCCTGGCTCGAACGTTCAACCAGATGGCGGAGGAGCTGGAACAGAAGGTTAGCCTGTTGAATGAATTCCGGAAATACTTCGACTACTCGATGGACATGCTGTGCATCGCGGGTACGGACGGCTACTTCAAGCGAGTCAATCCCGCTTTCGAGCGCATTTTGGGCTGGACGACGGAGGAGCTGCTGAGCCAGTCGTTCCTGGATTTCGTGCACCCGGACGATGTCGAGTCGACCGTCCACGAGATCGAAAAGCTCTCCCAGGGCATCCCCACCATTTCATTCGAGAACCGTTACCGCTGCGCCGATGGCGCCTACAGGCACCTGCTGTGGAACTCCTATCCCGAGGCGGAGACCGGGCTGCTGTACGCGATCGCGCGGGACATCACCGATCTGACGCAGGTGCGAGAGCAGTTCCGCGCCGGTGGCGAGCCCGAGCCCGGGGATCGCGCCTAGGCGTGGCCTACTTTCAGCTCTTCGGTGGCCTGATCTACCTCCTGATGGGCGGTGACCTCCTCGTACGTGGTGCGGTCGCCCTGGCGCGCCGGGCGCGCGTGCCGCCGGTGGTCATCGCCCTCAGCGTGGTCGCCTTCGGGACGTCGTTGCCCGAGCTTGTCGTCACGATTCGGGCCATCTTGGCCGGCTACCCCGGGATGGCCCTCGGTAATGTCGTGGGAAGCAACATCGCGAACGTCCTGCTCGTTGTCGGCACGCCGGCCGTCCTCTACGCCCTCGCGTGTGCCGAGCGCTCGGCGCGCCGGGATAGCGTCTTCATGCTGAGCGTCAGCGTCCTATTCATAGCTCTTTGCTACGCAGGCGACCTTGGCCGCACTGCCGGTGTCGTACTTCTGGGTGGGCTGGCCGTCCTGTTGGGCTACTCGGTACTGCAGACCGCCCGAAGCAAGCGCGACGCCAACAGCGGCTCACCGTTGGAGTGGGTGCTGGGGCTACCGACCCGAACATGGATGATCGCGCTGTTCATCATCGCCGGTGCGGTCGGGCTGCCGTTGGGAGCGCGAATGTTGATCGAGGCCGCGGTTGGGATCGCCGAGCAATGGCAGGTATCCGACGCGGTCGTCGGGCTGACGATCGTGGCGCTGGGCACGTCGTTGCCGGAGCTGGCAACGTGCGTCGTTGCGGTGAAGCAGCGCCACACGGGCGTGGCGGTCGGTACGGCCCTCGGCAGCAACGTCTTCAACATCCTGGCGATCATGGGAGTGGCCGCCATCGCAAGCCCGGCCCCGATCCCAGTGCCCAGCGGCTTTCTGTCTCTGGACCTGCCCGTGATGTTGGGTGCCTCCCTGTTGCTGACGGCTCTCGTTTGGCGCGGCCGTACCATCGGTCGCCCTGCGGGAGCGGTCATGGTACTGGGCTATGTCGTCTACCTAGCGGTACTATTCAGTTGAACGGATAAGGGAACCAGAGAGCATGATCGACATCGTGCATGACCTGCGCTCGTCGGTGCGGAGCCTTCGACGTCGGCCGTTTTACCCCATCGTGGCGGTCAGCATCCTGGCGCTGGGCCTCTCGGCCAGCATCGCCGTGTTCACATATATCAACGGGTTCTATCAACCGTTTCCCGGTGCGGAGGCCGGCCGGCTGGTCAGGGTCTTCGGGGTCGAGACCGAAAACCCCTACCAGGACATCTCGTACCTCGATTTCCTCGACCTCGCCGGCGCCGACGGAGCGTTCGAGGGGATCGCAGCGGTTCAGCCTTTCTACGCCGCCAGCGTCCGGCTCGAGAATATGACCGAGGTCGCCTTCCTCGAGGCGGTCTCGGGCGACTATTTCTCGGTGCTCGGCATAGAAACTGGCCTCGGTCGCGGCCTCGAGGCCGACGATGACCGGCCCGAGGCGGATCCGGTGGCGGTGCTTTCCTATGATTGGTGGCAGCGCAGCTTCGGCAGCGACCGATCGGTGATCGGTCTGACCGCTCCAAAACGTGGGACACGCCGCCTCCTTCGAGTCGGGCCGAGAGAGTCGTCACTGGGGTGGGATTGGTGGGCTGTGACAAACTGAATCATTTAGGAACGGCGAGCAAGCACTCGGGGATTCTCTCTATTCCCTCGGTAGCCCGGAGGTTGTATAGTCATGCCATCCCGACAGAATGGGAGAGACCCCAACCTACATTCTGGCCATCACGCCGTGAGGCAGCGAGATGACGAGGAAGTACGTATCGAACAGGGATGAGTCGGTCCGGATCTTCAAGAGCGATTTTTTAGAGCTGTTCACCCACGTCCATCCGGCGGTACCCCACATCATCTTCATTCCGGTGACCGGCTTCATGCTTTACCTGAGCTATTCGGCCGGGCTCCCGGTCCAGCGGATGGCTTTGATGTTCGCCGCGGGGCTGTTTCTCTGGACGATCGTGGAGTACGCGGTGCACCGGTTCGTCTTCCACCTCGGGCCCGAGCTCGAAAACGAGGTCCGAGATATCGTGCGTGGCGTGGAGCCAGGCGAGCCGGCCTTCGCCCACATGAAGACGCTGCGGCAGCAGCACTACTTCTTGGCCCACGGCGTTCACCACGATTTCCCGAATGACAGCAAGCGGCTCGTCATGCCGCCATCGCTCAGCATCCCGCTCGCCGCCCTGTTCTATATCGCCTACAGGCTGATCTTCGGCGCCGTCGACGCGCCGGCCCTGTTCGCCGGGTTCACGGTGGGCTACGTCGTCTACGATACGATCCACTACGCCGTCCACCATTTCCAGATGCGCGGGCGCCTCATGCTTTACCTGAAAAAGAAGCACTTCCGCCACCACTACCAGGACTCGACCAAGGACTTCGGTGTGAGCAGCGGGCTGTGGGATGTGTTGCTGGGGACGTAGCTCGGGCCGCTACCTTCAATTTCGAACACCGCACACCGAACACCGCCTTGAGAAGGGAGCACTTCAATCACCAATCATTGAGACCGAATCACTGATGACGAATATCTGCCGGGTTACCGATCTCCCATATTTGTGCCGGTAACGATTGGGCCTCAATCATCAATGATCAAGCCTTGAAGTGCGCCCTTCGACAGGCGGTGTTCGGTGTGCGGTGTTCGACATTGCAGTTGCCGTTGTAGTTCCCGCCCCTCTGCGCTACATTCCCGCCGTTCAAACAATCAGCCCCCTCGCGCGATTCCCGGTGACACCCGGAATGGTTCCCGTGTGTCGCCGCCCCGGATCTTCTTATCGGACAAGGGAGTTTGCCCATGAAAGTGCTGATCAAGCTGGCCCTGGCGCTGGCCCTGGCGGGGCCGGCGATGGCGCAGCAGCCGGCAGGGATCTTCCCGTTCGACTACCGGTTGGTCGAGCTGGACAACGGTTTCAAGGCCTACCTGATATCGGCGGGTGCGCCGAACCAGATCGCCTACGTCTCGATGGTGCGTACCGGCAGTCGAGACGAGGTTGAGGAAGGGAAGACCGGCTTCGCTCACTTTTTCGAGCACATGATGTTCCGCGGCACCGACAAGTACCCCAACTACGACGATGTCACGGCGGAGATGGGAGCGGCGCGGAACGCGTTCACCAGCATCGACAGGACGGTCTACTACCTGGTTGCCTCCAGCGACTACCTGGAGCAGATCATCGATCTCGAGTCGGACCGCTTCATGAACTTGAATTACGCGGAGCCCGACTTCCGTACCGAGGCGGGCGCCGTGCTCGGCGAGTACATGCAGAGCGCCACGACGCCGTTTGGCTTCCTGTACGAGAAGATACTCGAGACGGCGTTCGACGAGCACACCTACCGGCACACGACGATCGGCTTCGAGGCCGACGTGCGCGCGATGCCGGAGGGCTTCGACTACAGCCTCACGTTCCACCAGCGCTTTTACCGACCGGAGAACGTGGTCCTGGTGCTGGCCGGCGATTTTGATTTCGACGGAGCCGAGAGCCTGATTCGGCAGTACTACTCCGGCTGGGAGACCGGCTACGTCATGCCGGAGGTCCCCGTGGAGCCGGACCACACGGCGTCGCGCCGGCGCACCGTGGCGTACGCCGGCAGAACCCTGCCGGTGCTCACCGTCAACTACATGGGCCCGGCCTGGAGCGCTGAGGATAAGATGGCCGTGGCCACGGAGGTGCTCGGCGAGGTCGCCTTCGGATCCAATTCCGACATCTACAAGAAGCTCGTGATCGCGGAACAGAAGGTGCAGTTCCTGGGCGGAGATTTCGGTTTGAGCCGCGACCCGAACCTTCTGAGCATCCAGGCGATGGTGATCGATCCGGCCGACATCGGCTTGATCGAGGAAGAGATCGCGAACACTGTGAGCCGGGTCCGCGAGGAATTGGTCGACGAGAAGTTGTTCGAGAACACGAAGAGCAACATGAAGTACGGATTCCTCATGGGGCTCGAGACGGCGCAGAGCGTTGCCTTCTCGATGATGACATACGTGATCAATACCGGCGGTATCGAGGCGCTTAACGAATACTACAACACGCTCGACTCGGTCACCCGCGAGGACGTGCGAGAGGCTGCACGGCAATTCCTCGTCGAGAACGGCATGACCGTCGTGCTCATGGTGCAGGAGGGGGAGTAAGACATGAAGAAGCTAATATTGCTACCGGCATGCCTCCTCGTATTGGGGGCGTGCGAGATGGCTCCGGAAGGGACGGTCGCCCTCTCCGAGTCGGGGTCTCCGTTCATCGCCTTCAACATTTGGGTCAAGGTGGGCTCGCAGAACGATCCCGCCGGCAAAGAAGGCCTGGCCGCGTTGACGGCGAACCTCCTCTCGGACGGCGCCACGATGAAGGACAGCTACGACGCGATCCTCGAGAAGCTGTACCCGATGGCCGCCGGCTACGGGTATAGCGTCGACAAGGAGATGAGCGTCTTCACGGGCCGGATCCACGAGGACAACCTCGACGACTATTACGAGCTGTTCCGGAATTCGCTGCTCGAGCCCGCCTTTGCGGAGGACGACTTCGAGCGGGTGAAGACGCAGACGATGAATTTCCTGGAACGCTCGCGGCGTTTTGGGCGCGACGAGGAGCTAACGAGGGAACTGCTGTCCAGCATGGCGTACCGGGGCACGCCCTACGAGCACCCGGAGGAAGGCTACGTCCAGTCGGTAGCGTCGATCACGCTGGACGACGTCAAGGAGTTTTACGCCAGGAACTACGTCAGCAACAACATCCTGGTTGGTGTCGGTGGCGGCTATCCCGCTGGATTCGTGAAGCGGGTTCGTGATGACTTCAACACGCTGCCCGTGGGCGAGGTCCCGCTCGTTCAGAAGCCGGAGCCGCGGATGCCGACTGGCATAGAGATTCTGATCGTCGAGAAACCCACCGATGCGACGCCGATCTCCATCGGTTACCCGATCACGCTTCTGCGGGACAACCCCGATTTCATGGGGATGATGGCGATGAACTCGTGGTTCGGAGAGCACCGTAACTCCTTCAGTCATCTGTACCAGGTGATCCGCGAGGAGCGCGGTATGAACTACGGGGACTACAGCTACATCGAAGCATTTCCGCGGGGCTACGCAACGCAGCAGCCGCGCGTCAACGTCTCGCGTCGCCAGCAGCTGTTCGAGATCTGGATTCGCCCGATCTCGATGACCGCGCCGGGCAACCTGCACGAGCGGTCAGTGTTCGCCACGCGTGCGGCGCTGTGGTCGCTGAAGAAGCTCGTCGATGACGGTATGACCGTTGAGACCCTGGCGTCGAGCCAGCAGTTCCTGAAGAACTACAGCATCAACTGGGGCTCGACTATCAATCGGCGCCTGGCCTACGCGATGGATGACGAGTTCTACGGAACTGGCGGCGATGGCTTCCTGGCATCGATTCGCCCGGGACTCGAGGCGCTGTCTCTGGATGGCGTCAATGCGTCGATAGGGTCGTACCTGCAGTATGACAACATGTACATGGTCTTTATCACGCGCGACGCCGAGGGCATGAAGCAGATGTTGCTCAGCGGAGTGCCAACGTTCATCACGTATGCCGGCGAGAAGCCCGATGAGCTGTTGGCCGAGGACGAAGAGATAGCCAACTTCCCGATCCCGGTGACCGAGGAAAACATCACCATCATCGGGATCAACGAAGTATACGAGAGTAACTGATTCGACAGCCGACAGCCGACAGCCTTTGATCGGCAGACGCCTCTTTCGCTGTCACTCGATCAATGGCTGTCGGCTGTCGGCTGTCCGGTTGTACCGGTTGTACCGGTTGTACCGTTGGGAAGCGCCGGCTGCAGCGGAAGAGTCAACCTGGCAATGCAGCCACTGCGGTCTGTTCTATTCTGCAAATCCAGCGACCCGCCATGGCCTTCGGCGATCTGTCGGCTGAGAACCAAACCGATCCCCGAGCCCCCGGGCCGCGTGGTAAAAAATGGAACGAACAGGTTAGCCGTCTCCGATAGCCCGTGTCCTTCGTCTCGAACCCAGACCTCGATCGTGGCTCCGTTCCTTTGCCAGCCGATCTCGACGCGGCCTCCGGTCTCGAGAGACGCATCGACCCCGTTGCTGACCAGGTTGATGAGGAGCTGATCGAGCTGATCGCTGTCCGCTCTGATCGTCGTCGCGAGACCGTCGCACACCGCAACCTCAATCCTTGTCTCGAGACCTGCGACTCGACGCACCCAGGCTCCCACGTCGACGGGAGACAGGACGGGCGGCGGCAGGCGCGCCAGGTCGGCATACGATGCCATGAAGCGGCTCAACGCTTGGGAGCGGTCGGCGATGACCGTGAGGCCCTGGCGGAGATCGTCGTCCAGGTCGGGAGGTCGCGGCTCTCGTCTCGACAGGCTTAGAAGGCTGTCGGCCATCGACTTGATCGGGGCCAGAGAGTTGTTGATCTCGTGGCTAAGCACCCTGATCAGTCGTTTCCAGGCCTGCCGTTCCTCCTGCCGCAACGCCTGGCTCAAGTCGGCGAGCACCAGCAACTGGTGCCGGATGCCTCCCTGCAAGAACGTGCTGCGCCGGACTTCCCAGCGCCCCAGCCGGCCCTGAAAGCTCAGGTCGATGGTGGACGGGGCTTCGACCTCCAAGCACCGGGCGAGCCCGAGCGTAGACGCGTCGCGGCCCGTAACACGCTCGGCGGGACCACCGAGCAGTCGCTCACCCGCTCGGTTGACCAGCCTGAGTCGACCCTCGACGTCAAAGGCGAACACGGCGACGTCGGTCTCTTCCATGACGCGCCGAAGCAGGGCAGTAGCCTCGAGCGCCCCGAGCCGCTGACCGCGCAATGTCTCACCGAGCTTGTTCAACTCGAGCATGGCGAGGCCGAGAGGGTCAAGGGGGCTCGCTTCTTTAGCTCGTAACGAGTAGTCGCCTTCGCGGAGTCCGGCCAGCATGTTGGAGATGGTCTGCAGGGTGCGCACCACGCGTTCCCTGGCCGCCAGTGCGAAGCCGAGCCAAATGGACAGCATGAAGACGCTAAGCGTCCACTGTACTTTGGGCTGGTAATCGCCGGTCCAAAAGATGATCATCGCCACCAGCGTGCCGGGAAGGCCGGCCAGCAGCGTCATCGCAAGTATGCGCTGCTCGTGGCGAAGTCTTTTCATACCTCGCTATGGACCGGTTGCGAAAGATCGAAGCGTTGTAGTCTGCGATATAGGGCGCTGCGGCTCAGGCCGAGGGCCTCCGCTGCTCTGCTGACATTACCCGTGTGGCGGTCGAGCGCCTTCTGGATCAGGTAACGCTCTACCTCTTCCAGCTTCATGTCTTCGAGTCGCGCGCTGGCGTCGGGCCGCCCCCGCAGCCCCAACTCCTCCGATCGAATCGCCGCGCCTTGCGCCATCAGCACGGTTCGTTCAACCACGTGCTCCAGCTCGCGGACGTTGCCCGGCCATGTGTGCTCGAGCAGCGCCAGCATCGCGTCAGCGTCGAAGCGTGCCACCGGCTTCCGGTATTTCTCCGCTTGGCGACGCAGGAAGTGGTTGGCGAGCAACGGGATGTCTTCGCGCCGGTCACGCAGCGGCGGCAACTCTATTTCCACCGTGTTGAGTCGGTATAGCAGATCCTCACGGAAGCGTCCCTCGGCCACTTCTTGCGAGATGTTCGCGTTCGTGGCCGACAAGATTCGGACGTCCACGTGTCGAGTCTTGGACGATCCGACGCGCTGCAACTCGCCGGTCTCCAGCACCCGCAGCAGTTTGGCCTGCTGTTGGAGCGGGACGTTGGCTATCTCGTCCAGGAAAAGCGTGCCGCCATGTGCCAATTCGAAACAGCCGATGCGATCCGTCTTCGCATCGGTGAAGGCGCCTTTCACGTGGCCGAAAAGTTCGCTCTCAAACAGCGTCTCCGAGATGCTTCCGGCGTTAATCGGGACGAGCGGCTTTCCGCCCCGCTCCGAGGCCCCGTGAAGCCAGCGCGCCACGACATCCTTACCCGTTCCGTGTTCGCCAGTCAGAGTTCCGGCAGCCGCTCCTTGCGCAGCCTCCGGTTCTCGTCCTCGAGGCGCTGGCCTTTTCGGAGGGCCTGCCCGAGCTCCACCTGGGTCATCAGCATGGTGAGCAATCGAGCGTTATCCCATGGCTTCGGCAGATAGTCGCGTGCGCCGAGACGCATGGCTTGCACCGCCGTCTCCACGCTCGCCCAGGCCGTCATCACGATGATCGGCAGCGTGCTGTCCAGCGCGTGCAGGTTCGACAATAGATCGAGACCCTCGCGCCCTGATGTCGTATCGCGCGTGTAGTTGAGATCGAGCAGGACGGCGTCAAAATCCTGACTTTCCACCGCCGCCAGCACGCCGGCCGGCGACGTCGCACTTTCGGTATCGAAGCCCTCTGCCTTCAACAGAAGCCGAAGGGCCTGAAGGACGTCCTGCTGATCGTCAGCGATGAGTATATTTGGCAACCGTTTGTCCTTTCTACTTACTGATCGCCCGATTGACGGGACCGTGCTCCATCGGCAGCAGGTAACCGGTAATCGGTAATCGGTAATCGGTAACGGCGAAGTATGAACGCTGAAGTGGGCTACGGCGCCCCACCGGTTACCGATTACCGGTTACCGGTTACCTGCCGTTACTGGTGTTTCATGATCCAGCCATCGAACAGATTGATCACACGGTCACCATAGGCAGCCCATTTATCGTTATGAGTGACCTGTATTATCGTCGTGCCGCTGTCGTTGAGCTCCTTCAGCAATTCCATGATCATCTCGCCCTGGCTCGAGTGGAGGCTGCCGGTGGGCTCATCCGCAAGGATCAGCTTGGGGCCGGCGACCACGGCTCGCGCCACGGCGACCAGCTGCTGCTGGCCGCCGGAAAGCTGGCTGGGGTAGAGGTCCTTCTTGGCGACGATCTTGAACCTGTCGAGTATGTCGGCCACCAGGCCCTGTCGCTCGGAGCGCTTCACATCGCGATACGACAGCGGTATGTCGAGGTTCTCGGCGACCGTGAGATCGTCCAGAAGGTGATAATGCTGGAAGACGAACCCGATGTACTGCTTGTTGAGCGCGTTGCGCTTCTTCGGGTTCAGGTCATGTACGGCGTTGTCGTACAGGTGGTACTCGCCGGTCCATGCGCTGTCGAACATCGCTATGATGTTCATCAGCGTCGTCTTTCCGGCGCCGGACGGACCCATGACGGTCAGGAACTCACCTTGTGCGATG
>JBDHAL010000041.1:0-23602 GCA_039588075.1 Gemmatimonadota bacterium
TGACCGTGTTGCAGGTCCTCGGTCAATAGAACCGCGCAGCCGGCCTGTTTCGCCGCGCGCACCACCAGCGCATCCCAAAAGCTGAAGCCGTGCAGCCGCTGGAGGTCTATCGCGGCTATTATGTCGGGCGTATCGAGCAGCACCAGATCCAGGCGGCTGAACAACTCGACCTTGCGGCGCGCGATCTCCACCGGAACCCCGAGCTTGCGCGTGCTGGCCACGAAGTACTCCTGTAGAACCTGCGTGGACAGAACTCCCCAACCCTCGAGACGGGCGCGTTCGACGATATCCAGCGCGGCGCTCTGCTTCTCCAGCGTGGAGTGATCGTCTGTGTACACCAGGACGCTCGTGTCCAGGAAGCTACGAACGCTCATGGATCTCGTCCCGGTCGTACTTCCAGCCCCGCGAGCGACCCCCTCCCTCGGACGACAGGCGCCGCAACTCCTCCACATCGCGCTCCGCACGGTCGCGCCGCGTGATCTGCTCCAGGTGCTCGCGCACCAGCTGGTTCACGCTCTTTCCCATTGCTCGGGCAACCTGCCGGGCGTCCCTCAACAGTTCGTCATCAATAGCCAGGGTGATGTTCATCGTCGCCTCATAGTTTACACATAATCAGTGTACACATAATACGTGTAAACCTGCGATGAGGCAAACTAAAAGGAGGGGTCGCTCGATCGCTAGCTGAATCCCTACATTCATGCAGACCGTAGTGTCGACACCGGGGCGATACCCGCTCAGCGGACTGAGGTTCGGGAGAAATCATGCAAACACAGTGTGGGAATGCCTTGGCGGCGCTAAGCCTTGCGGCGCTGGCGGCGTCGTGCGCACAGGCGCCGGCGGACGATGGTCACGTAGCCATGTTCCGGGCTGACCCGGGGCACAATGGCGTCTACGAGGCTGGCGGCGTGCCGGTTCTCGGCGGCGTGAAGTGGAAGTTCGAGACGGGTGGAACGGTTCGCTCGTCGCCGGTCCTGGCCGGGGACCTGGCCTACGTGGGCAGCAGCGACGGCCGGCTGTACGCGCTGGATCGCGAGACCGGACGCGAGCGCTGGAGCTACCAGGCGAACGGTCCCATCAACTCCTCTCCTGCCGTAGCCGGCGGCGCCGTCTTTTTCGGCAGCCGGGACAACACGGTCATTTCTCTGGACCGCCTGACCGGCGAATTGCGCTGGCAGGTGGGAACGGGCGCCGACATGGCGTGGGAGTGGGGGGGAGAGGGCTGGGACTTTTTCACGTCGTCGCCGGTCATCGTGGACGGAACGCTCGTGATCGGCAGCGGCGATGGCAACGTCTACGCGTTGGAGGCGGCGACGGGGGCGGAGCTCTGGCGATTCGCGACCGCAGGACGGGTTCGTTCTTCGCCGGCCGTTGTGGATGGCGTCGTGTACGTCGGGAGCGCGGACGGCAGGCTGTACGCGATCGATTTCGAAACGGGTGAGCAGAGGTGGCGCTTCGACACCGAAGGCGTCTCGCTGCTCTCCGCCGATTTCGGCTACGACCGCAAGACGATCCAGTCATCGCCCGCAGTCGTGGACGGAACCGTCTTCGTCGGAGCCCGGGACGGCAGGCTGTACGCGGTCGATGCCGGGACCGGCTCGTTGTCGTGGCAGGTCGATGAGGGGCCCTCGTGGGTGGGCTCGTCCTCCGCCATTTCCGATGGCGTCGTCTTCACCGGGTGGTCGGACGCGCTGATCCTTCACGTGGTGGATGCGGCGACCGGTGAGGAGCGCTGGCGATTCAACACCGGCCATCGCGTGTTTTCGTCGCCGGCCATCGCCGGTGACATGGTCTACGTCGGGAATGCCGACGGCTTCTTCTTCGCCTTCGACAAGGCGACCGGTGAAGAGCGCTGGCGCTACCGAGTCGGCGATGCGGTGCGCTCTTCGCCCGTCGTCGCCGGCGACGTCGTGTACTTCGGGAGCGACGACGGTTCGGTCTATGCCCTCGAGGCGGCGAACGGCCCGTCGCCCTTGCGCGCCGTCTTCTGGGACGAAGGCGCGAGGAACTTCGCCGCCTACGGCAGCGGCGAGCAACACACGGGTGTGCTGCGCTACTTCGAGCGCTGGGGATACCAGGCGCTGGACTCCGATGGCCTTGCGAGCTTCATGGAGGAACGGTTGGAGGACGGTGCGCCCAGCGTGATCGTGTTCGGCATGGATCACGTGCCGGGCGCCGTGGCTCCGGAAGCATCGGACACAGTGCTGTTTCGCCGCTACCTGGATAGCGGTGGCAAGATCGTCTGGCTGGGATTTCCACCTCTGTACATTCTCAGAGATTCGCAAACCGGCGAGTACACGGGTTTGGATATAGAGAGACCCGGCCGCCTTCTGGGGGTCGATCACGGGCGGTTCAGGTTCGATCCCTACGGCGTGCGACTGACTCCCGCCGGCAGGACGTGGGGCCTCACGGCCTGGTGGATCGGTCTTTACGGCGTCGATTCAAACGAAGTCACCACCGTGCTGGCCCTGGATGAGGACGGCGGCGCGGCCGCCTGGGTGAAGAATTACGGCGGCCCGGATGGAACCGGGTTCGTCCAGCTCTGGTTCAGCCTGGACGAATCGGATCTCGACGCCATCCGCGCCGTGGCCGAGTACGGCATCATGCGGCGCGAGTAGGGCAGCTCGCACGCCAAGTTCGAAAACGCGAACGTCGGGAGGTTCAGATGCAGCCGCCGATTTTGCCGGTCGATTTGCCGGCGGTGATCGCAACTTTCATGGGAATGTCTCTCCTACTGGTTCCGGTTTTGGGTCTGACCGCCCGCTTCGCCCTCAAGCCGATCACGGAGGCGATGCTCAGGCTCCGCGCATCGAGGAGTTCGGATGAGCAGGTGGCCTTGATGCAGCAGCGCCTCGAGCTCATGGAAACACAGCTCTCGATGATGGAATCGGAGATGCATCGACTGAGGGAAGCGCAGGAGTTCCACGCCCGGCTCGAGGCGCCCAAGCAGCAAAGCGAGGAGAGCTGAAGCGATGTGATAGAGGAGGTCGTCCTCGACTCGAGTTCGACCTAGATGACCGCGCGGGGCGGCGCTCAGCCGTCCCGTTTAATCTCTCAGGACAAGCAGAGGATCGACCCTGGTCGCCGAACGTGCGGGGATGTAGGTGGCCAGTAGCGCCACCGCGCCCAGCAGCAGAGCGGAGACCGCGAAGATACCTGCATCGGTGGCGCTGACTCCAAACAGCAGTTTGGCGAGGACTCGGGTGACTCCGAAGGCGGCGGCCAAACCGACGGCGAGCCCGATCGTCGTCAACACGAGTCCTTGCGAGACCACCAGCCGGACGACGTTTCCCACCTGGGCGCCAACCGCCATCCTGATCCCGATCTCGCGGCGTCGCTGCGCGACCGAGTTGGCCATCACGGCGTAGAGTCCGACGATCGCCAGCAACAACGCCATACCGGCGAAGGCTCCCAACATCGTGGCATAGAAGCGTGGTTCGGCGGTGGACCGTGAGAGCAATTCGTCCAGGCTAGCCACCGCGTCGATCGGCAGGTCGGGATCCGCATCGCGGATGGCGGTCCTGACGGCGGCCAGCGCAGCCGCCTGCGGTTCTTCAGCCCGCACCACGAGAGTGAAGAAGGGTGATGCGCCCTGCGCCAGCGGCGTGTAGAAGGTGGGCGGCGCGTCGGCGGTCAAGGCAGAGTGCCGGACATCGCTGACGACGCCGACGATCTCCCTCATCACCGGTTGGCCGAAGAATGTACGAGCGTTCTTGCCGATCGCGTCTTGGCCGGGGAAGGCCTGGCGGGCGAACGATTCGTTGACGATGGCGACCGGCGCCCCGTCGGGGCCGTCGCGATCCGTGAAGGCGCGGCCCTGTGTTACCTGGATCCCCATAGCCCGGAAGTACTGCGGGCTGACGGTCGCTACCTGCGTGCGGAGTTGTCCTCCCGATTCGGGTGGGCTCTCGCCCTCGAGCCTCACCGGCGACCTCATGCTGCGGCCGCTGAGCGGCAGGTTCCTCGTCAGCGCGGCGGTCCGAACGCCCGGCAGCGCTTCGACCCTCTCGAGCAGAGCCTCGAAGAACGCCGCCTGGTGCTGCGGTTCGGGATACCGGTAGCTGGGCAATGCGAGATCGAAAGTCATCACGCTCGCCGGTTGGAATCCCGGGTCAATCCTCAGAATGGTCATGAAGCTCTTGACCATCAGGCCGGCGCCGATCAACAGCACAAGGCTGACGGCCACCTCCATCACCACCAGCCCGCTACGAAGACGGTTCCTACCGATTCCGCCCGTCACCGCCCGCCCTGCCTCGTTGAAGGCCGAAGTCAATTCGGGCTTCGACGATCTGAACGAGGGCGCGATCCCCGAAACCAGCCCCGTCAACAAGCTGACCACGAATGCGAAGACCAGGACCGTGCCGTTGATGCCGATCTCGTCGCTGCGTGGAAGGTCCTGCGGACTCATCGCGATGAGCAGATCGAGTCCCCAGGCGGCGAGCAGAAGGCCCAACACACCGCCGGCGATAGCGAGGACCAGCGCCTCCCAGATGAGGTGACCCATGATCCGCAGCCGACTCGCACCCAGCGCCGTCCGAATGGCTAGCTCGCCGTAACGCCCGGTCGATCGCGCCAGTAGCAGATTGGCCACGTTCGCGCAGGCGATCAAAAGCACGAAGACCACCGCTGCCAGCAGGATGAGGAAGGCCGGCCGGACGTCGCCCGCGATGTGCTCGTGCAACGGGACGAGACGGGCGCCCCACCCCTCTACCTGCCGACCCGAGATAGTACTGAGGTCGGTCTCGGCTTGCGCCAGACTAACATCGGGCAGCAGGCGACCGAGTCCAGACAGAAACCGAGCTCCCCGGATGTCCAAGGCGCCGGGGATCTGGGGCAGCAACGTCGTCCAGACTTCCGTTTCCGATGGATAGTCGAATCCCTGCGGCGCCACACCGATCACTTCATACGGCTCGTTGTCCAGGGTTAGGGTCCGCCCCACCACGGACGGGTCGGCGCCATAGCGTTGCCGCCAAACCGCGTGGCCGAGGATGACCGTGCGCGCCGCGCCCACCCTGTCATCCTCCGGAAGGAAGCTCCGCCCGATCTCCACCCGCACACCCAGGATCGAGAAGAAGTTGGCCGACACCGCCGCCGAGTTGAGCCGCCGCGGCTCACTTCCGTCCGCCAGGGCGGAGCCGCCCTCGACGTGGCTGCCCTCGCTGATAGCTGTGATGCCCGCCAAGCTCTCCTGCTGCTCCCGCCATTCCAGGAACGTCGGTGGCGAGATACGTGACCGCGCCTGTCCCTCCTCTAGGTTCGATTCCCACACTACCACGAGCCGGTCCGGGTTCTCGAACGGAAGCGGTCGCAGCAGCACCGCGCTCACGATGCTGAACACCGCTGTCGTCGCACCGATGCCCAGCGTCAGTATCAACACCGACCCCAGCGCGAAACCGGGACGCTTCTTTATCTGCCGGATCGCCAGCCTGATATCTCTCAGGGAATCTCCAATGCTCACGGCAGGCTCCTTTCGCCCCAAGCCGGTTTCTGTGCGCTGCGGCCACTAGGGCAGCTTGCGTGCCATGAACCAACACGCAAAAAATCCTTTCATTCAGCCACGATACGCGCTGCTGCACAATGAGGTCGCCTCGGAAACCGTCCACTCTTGGGAATCCAGTCCCACCGTCGAACAGGCCGCCTTCGCATTCCAGAACCCACCCGTCTTCGTCTTCGTCGTCGCCCCGTCGTCGCCCGCGCGCGGGGCGACGACGGCGTGCTGACGACGACGCTCTACATTGGCGTGCGTCTTGCTCTCTCAGAGGTGACTAAACCGCTCGTGATGCGTTAATATTCCTGAGATTCCTTGGGAATAGCGAAACGATTATTATTTCAATTGTGGCATAATGTCCCATTGAGGAAGAAAGGGGCACTCCTCGCATGAGCACAGTCAGCACAGAGGCACAGAAGACGCAGCTGCTCGGCACGCTGCCCGGAGATGACGTTCGCCAGATGATGTGGCGCTACAGCGAGCGCTACGATCTGCAGATGCTGGTGCAGTCGGCGCGGGCGGTGGCGCGGGGCCCGGTGGCGCGGCTGGTGGCGGACGGAGGGCGGAACTCACACGAGTGGACGGAGCAGAAGGCGTCATTGCTGAAGGTGTTTGACGAGTCGGGGATCACGGCGATGTACATGGAGCCCGAGTACGGGGGTTTCATCGAGGGACCGAAGAACCTGGCGCTGGCGCTGGCGGCGCTGGAGCTGGCGTGGGTAGACGGAGGCGCGGCGACAGGAGCGATGGCGGGGCACCTGGGTTTATCGCCGATTCACGAGAAGGGTACGGCGGAACAGAAGGAAAAGTACGCGAAGGCGAGCGTGCCGCCGCAGCCGGGCGAGGATCGAGAGATCCGGCGTGGGGCGTTCGCGCTGACCGAGCCGATCCCCTACGTGGGCGTGGACACCGGTGTGCTTGGCGGCCGGGTCAGCGTAGCCGAGTGGAAGGACGGCGAGGAGCCGATACTGAAGGTGGAGAAGCGCGGGCGCTTCATCACCAACATGGCGTTTGCCAACTACGTGGCAGCGGCGGTGGACTCGGGCGACGAGCGGATCAAGGGCACCTGCATGATCATCCTGGAGGACACGGATCCGGGGACGTTCGATCGGGGGACGCCGACGAAGAAGCTGGTGCACCAGCTGTCTTCGACGAACGACCCGATCTTCAGCCTGAAGGTTCCGGCCAGCCGAATCATCGGCGGGTACACGGTGGAGGACGGCGTGATCGTCCCGAATCACCATCACGGGGAGATCATCGAGGCGGTCTTCCGTCGCACGCGTGTCACGGTCGGGTTGATGACGGCGGCCAAGCTTCTATCGGCGGTGGAGCCCGTGATCCGATACCAGCGCGGGCGCTTCCGCGGCGGCGCAACGGACACGCCGGGCACGCCGCGGCACGACCTCGGGCTGCAGCAGAAGGAAGATACGCTGCACCGGCTGGTGGACATCTGTGCGGCGGGTGAGGCGATGGCGTCGCTGGGCTTCACGGCCGCGAGGCTATTCGACGAGTTCGATGACCTGGACAGGCGTCGCGAGCAGATATTCACCGACAACGACATCCCGGAGGGCCGGCGAGCGATTCGTGCGTTGGCGAAGCTGACCGAGCCGGCGGTCGAATACGTGCGGATGGCGGCGAAGCCCGAGGAGGACCGCGATCAGGCGCGCTTCCAGGAGCTCGAGTCCAACGAGCTGATCCAGTACCTGGTGAAGGACTCGCTCGCCAACGTGCTGTGCCCGGCCACCAAGGCGTGGAACACCGGACACGGCGCGAACATGATGCGCGAAGCCGTGAGCCTCATGGGTGGCTACGGAATCACCGAGGACTGCCCGGGGTTCCTGGGGCAGAAGTGGATGGACGCGCAGCTCGAAGCGACGTACGAAGGGCCGGAAGCGGTGCAGCGGAGGCAGCTCAGCGTCACGATGACCAACGACATCTTCCTGGCTCAGTTCGAGGGTTGGGTGCGGGAGATGCGGGGGATCGCCGGCAGCCAGCCGGGCTCGGGCGCCTGCACGCTGGCCACGGCGATGGAGATGTGGCTGTGGACCATGCGTCACTTGCGGGAGGCCAAGGACGCCGATGGGAACAAGTTGTACTCTCACCACCGGCAGGGCGTGACGTTCCCGATGGCGGACGCGCTGTGCTGGCTGCTCGCCTCGCGTTACCAGATCCTCGACGCATTGGAATTGGAGGAGAAGGGACCCGAGAACCCGAGCCTGGCGGAGGGGCTGAAGGGCTACGTTCGGTTCTTCAGTGACCTCAGCCACGTACAGGCGTCGCGCGCGGCGGGCGAAGTTTCGCGGATCTGCGCCGACTTGATCTTCGGCTACAACCGGCACCCCTCGTGGACCGCGGACAGTGAGGAGGTCTACAACGCTGACGATCTCGAGTTGCTGGAGAGCGTGATGCCGGGGATCTGCTCCTGCGCTGCCGGTGTGACCGACGTGATCGAGGAGGACGGTTGGGTGCCTCCGAAGGCGGGCCCCTGCGTGCGCTTCCAGGGACTGGACGCGTTCACCGCGCTGCGCCGGCGAATGGCCGGATGCACGACTGGGTCGCGACTGTCCAAAGACCGTGCGGCGAAGGCGCTGTCCGAAGTGACGATCCCCGAAGCGCTCGACTACCCGCTCTAGTTACTGGGGATCGATCGCGTGAACGATATGGCTGGCGTCGAGCGCCAGAGCATGGAGGTCGATATCGCCTGCGTCGGATTCGGGCCGGCGACGGGCGGCTTCCTCACCAGGTTGTCGCAGGCGATGCAGGATCCGGAGACTCAGCCGCACCTCGTGAGCCGGGTCATGCCGGGCATGCCGCTGCAGGTCGTCGCCTACGAGCGATCCGATGACATCGGCTTCGGCGTCTCGGGCGTGGTGACCCGAGCCCGCGGCATCCGCGCGTCGTTCCCTGACCTCGACGCCTCGCAGATCCCGATGGCGCACGAAGTCGCTGGTGAAAAACTCATCTACTTGAAGGATCCCGTGGGGGCGAGCCGCCGGACGAAGGGCGTGAAGGGGCTCGACGCGATGACGGCGAGCCTGAAGCTCATCGGCAAGAGCAGGGAGTACGGGGTCGAGCTGCCGTACATTCCCGACTTCATGAACAAGCACGGCGGTCTGGTTCTATCGATCGGGCAGTTCAACCAGTGGGTCGGCCAGCAGCTCATGGCCACCGGCCTCGTGCAACTGTGGCCGAGCTCGCCTGTCGCCGCACCGCTGATCGAAGACGACGCGATCGTCGGCGTGCGCCTCGCCGACCAGGGGACCGACCTGCAGGGGAACCCGGAGGCCGGCTACATGCCGGGGATGGATGTTCGCGCCGCGCTGACCGTGGCGGGCGATGGACCGGTCGGCCCGGTCGGGCGAAAGATCGACGAGCACTTCGGTCTCCCGGAGGGCCATCACCAGCGCGACTGGGCGGTGGGGATGAAGATGGTGGTCGATCTGCCGTCGGATTCACCGCTCCAGCCGGGAACCGTCCTCCATACCCTGGGCTATCCCGAGCCGGAGATCTTCGGCTTCTTCTACGTGCACCCCGACAACGTCGCTTCCGTCGGAATCTTCGTACCGTCGTGGTTCGACAGCCCGGTGCGGGCCACCTATCGCTACCTGCAGCACTGGATGATGCACCCGTACCTGTGGCGCTACCTGGACGGCGGCACGATGCGGTCCTGGGGAGCGAAGACGCTGCAGGAGTCGGGTCGCCGCGGCGAGCCGCATCTCGCCGGCGACGGATATGCCCGCGTCGGTGAAGGGTCGGGCAGCACCAACGTGCTCACCGGCTCCGGCGTCGACGAGGCCTGGACCACGGGCGTCCAGCTGGCCGACGGCGTCATCGAGCTTCTAAAGGCCGACAAGCCGTTCAGCAAGGCGAACCTGGAAGAGACGTACGTAAAGCGTCGCCGTGAGAGCTGGCTCGAGAAGGAGTCGCGGGTCGCCGAGAAGGCGCGCGATGGCTTCCAGAAGAGCTTCGTCAGCGGCCTGGTGGGGATGGGTTTGAGCGGAATCAGCAAAGGCAGGCTCAACCTGTCCGGCCCGCAGAAAAGGCCTTACGAGAGGGTCCCCTCTCTCGAGGAATACTACGACGGGGTGCTCACGGCGGACGACATCGGGCGGATCCGCAAGGAGAGCACGGCGACGGGCACGGCGATGAGTGACGCGCTCATGGCCGCCGCCGGCTGGCCGTCGATCCCACATGACGGACGGCTCCTGGTCTCTCACCAGGACGCCCTCCTGATGGGCGGCAAGGTCCAGGCGCCGCCCGGGTACCCGGACCACATCGTCTTCGTCTATCCCAGCATCTGCGAGCAGTGTGACAACAAGCTCTGCATCGAAATCTGTTCCGGCGAGGCCATCACGCCGGGCATCGACGGCGTGCCGCAGTTCGACCGGGAGAAGTGCGTCCACTGCGGGGCCTGCATCTGGAACTGCACCCAACCGCTGGAGGAGGGCTCTGAGGTCGGCAACGTCCAGTTCCGCGCCGGGGCCGGCGGCTTGCATTCCGCGGAGAACTGAGCTAAACAGAAGGCCGCCGGTTCGCTGTGGCCCGGCTTCATCGATCGAAAGAGAGAAATCGTGAGAGCCCCCCGCCTGATTGGATTAGCAGCCGCTATAACAGTAGCCGCCGCACTGCCCGCCTGGGGACAGGTCGGCATACAGGGTGGCTACAACTACGCCACCGCCAGCGTCAAAGTCGACGGCGGCGACGTTGATACCAGCAATCGCGATGGTTGGAACGTGGGCGTTTTTGCAAGCAAGGGTGGCCTCATTGGAGGCTACATCGGCGTCTATTACAGCCAGAAGGGCTTCGGGGTGAGCGACCGGGACGTCAAGTTGGACTACGTCGAGATCCCGGTCATGGCTCGAGTCCAGTTCCTCATGCTGCGTGGCTATGCCGGCCCGAACTTCGGTTTCCAAGTTAGCTGCAACAGGGAAGCGGATCCGACGCCGGGCGGGACCGCGTTCAGCTGCAACGACACCAAGACCTTCGAGTTCGGCTGGAAGATCGGCGTCGGCGGACAGCTGCTGATGTTCGCACTCGACGTGGCCTACGAGTTTGGGACGACCGACGTCTGGGAGATCGACAACGGGTCGATCAAGAACCAGGTCATCCAGGTCATGCTGGGCCTCGGGATCTAGTAACCAGATAATCAGTTGAAGGGGAACGTTCGATGAGCGCAGGCTTTCACATCGTTGTCTGCGGTAGCCTGGTGCCGGATCCGCTGCAGACCCTCGAGCCCGTCCAGGCCCCCGGCGGTCCGGCGCTGAAGAACGAGATGATGCTGCCCTCGGTCCTCGACCCGTGGGCCGCTCACGCTCTTTACGAGGCCGCTCATCTGGCCGGCAAGTCACCCGACAGCAAAGTCTGGCTCGTCAGTCTCGGCCCCAAGGCCCGGCTCCAGCAGCTGATGATGTCGATTGCCCAGAAGGTCCCGTTCGAGCTGGTCGCCATCGATGGGCCGGCCGGCGGGTTCACCGACGCGTCCGAGGCGGCCTCGGTTTTGGCCGCAGCGGTCGAGGCAATCGAGGGGCTCGATCGCCACCGCTTGCTCCTCTTCGGTGGCCGCGCCTCCGCTTCGCGTGATGCCGGCGTCACCATGCAGATGATCGGAGAGCGCCTGGGCATCACCGACCAGTTCGTCGCCGTGGACAAGCTCGACGTCCAGGACGATGGCTCGCTTCGCATCCTCGAGCGTGTCGAGGGCGGCAAGTATCTCGTCTCGGCATGCCAGGGTCCGCCCGCCGTCTGCGCCTGGTCCACCGGCGAGTTGCCCGAGCCGCCCAACAACCCGCAGGTCGGAATGCAAAATATGCGGGCCATCATGCCGGCGTTGCAGAAAGCACAGCCGGCCCAGGTCGGCGCCGAGGGCATCACCTATCTAAAGGTCGAGATCCCGCAGCAGCGACGCGAGACACGCATCGAGAAGAACATGTCGGCCGACGAGATCGCTCGCGAGATCGTCGAGTGGCTGAGGAGCTGAGCGATATGGATAAGGTTCTGTTTCTCGCGACGGCCGAGTCGGACGGCAGCTTGGCGAAGATCGCGCTGGAAGCTTTGGCCGGAGCCGTGAAGCTGTCAAAAGATCTGGGCGGTGCCGATTTGAGCGTCGGGCTCATCGGCGGCGACGTCCAGGGCGCGGCGGAATCTATCGGCGGTTGCGGCGCCGGCACCTATCTGAGCGTCAGCGGCGAGCCGTTCTCCGTCTCTCGCTACGCGACCGACGCCGCAGCGGCCGAGGCGCTGGTGCTAAAGGAAGAGGCGACCATCGTCCTCGCGCCGGGCACGTCACGACTCGGGCGCGCTCTGCCCGGCGTGGCCCAACGCGTCGACGGCTGCATCGATACCCACGTCACCGGCCTCGCGGTCGATGACGGGAGCCCTACAATCGAACGCTGGTTCTATCGCCAGCGCATGGTGGCGAGCATGACCCGGGCGAAGCGGCCGTGGATCATGCTCGTCGATTCTGGAGTGTTCGAGCCTTTGGAGGGCGCGTCGGGACCGGCGACGTTGGAGAGCGTAGCCGTGGAAGTGCCGGACAGCGCCCTCCGAACTCAAGTGGTCGGGGAGGAAGCGCCCGCAGCTGAGGCGCAGACCATCCGCCCCGACGCGGAACTGCTCTTCGTCGCAGGCGCCGGCTGGACGAAGAAGCAGGCCGACGGCCAGCCTCACGTCAAGGAGGCCGAGTCGATCATCAAGGCCTTCCTCGATCAATCGCAGGCCTCGCTGGGCAGCAGCAAGTCGCTCGTCGACCAGGCGGGCGAAGGTCAGGAAGTCATCGCGTTCATGAGCCACATGAACCAGGTCGGCCAGACCGGCTCCACCCCGCGCCACCCGAGAGGCCTGGCCACCTGCTGCCACGGCGAGGAGCCCCACGTCGTCGGCTGGCGCTTCATCACGGAGCGGCGCGCCGTCAACCTCGATCCCGGCTGCGGCTGGGCCCAGGGCAAGGCCGACGTGCTCTACATCGGCGACGCCTTCGAGGTCGTCGCAAAGCTCAGCGAGCTGCTCGGACAGGGCCCCCGCTGAGCGCTACGGAATCGGACCCCAAGCCTGGACCCAGATCTGGTCGAATCCTGGGTTGTTCGTCAGCCGAGTCACGCCCGTCCCATCGGCGTCCATCACGTAGATCTCGAAGTTACCGTCGCGATCGCTCATGAAGGCGATCTTCGTTCCGTCCCGCGACCAGGCCGCTGAGCGATCGAAGGACGAATCTCCTACCAGGCTGACGGGGTTCGAGCCGTCAGGGTCCATCAAGTAGATGTCGAACGTACCATCACGATCGGTTACGAACGCGATCTTCGACGCGTCCGGTGACCAACTCGGCTGCGCATCGACTGCCGGGTCATCCGTAACGCGCGCTAGGCCGGTACCGTCGGCGTTGATGACGTAGATCTCGGTGTTTCCATCCCGGCCCGTGATGAAGGCGATCTGCTCTCCCACCGGTGACCAGGACGGATCCGAATCGAAACCGGGGCTGGTCGTCAGGCGCGTGGGATTGGAGCCGTCGGCGTTCATCACGTAAATCTCCTCGTCCCCATCACGCTCGCTGACGAAGGCGATCCGCGTGCCGTCGGGGGACCACGTGGGCTCACGGTCCCGGCCCGGATCATTCGTCAATCTCGTCGGGTTCGAGCCGTCGGCGTTCATCACGTAGACCTCTTCGTTGCCATCTCGCGTGGTCGTGAAGACGATCTTCGTCCCATCCGGCGACACTCCGGCGAAGAAGTCGGAGCCAGTCGTGTTGTTGATCCTCGTTTGTGAGGAACCATCCGGCTCCATCACCCAGATGTCGCTGTCGCCGCTCCGTGTACTCGAGAATATGATCTGGTCGAGGATGGCCGCGGCGCACGCGACACCGAAAGTGAGTCCTGTCGTGTCGCCCGCCGTGACCGCTACCGTGCGTGGGTTGTCTCCCGCCACGATACAGTTCACCGCCACATCTTCGAGCTCGACGGTGTGGTTGCCGGACGTCAGGCCGGAGAACGTAACGCTGGCATCCGCACCGATGGCCTGGCTGCCTCCGCCGTCGATGCTGACCGCGTATCCGTCACCGTCGATGTCGCTGCCGCTGCTCGATGTCGTCACCGTCAGCCAGCCCAGTGCTGGGTTCGTCGACTCGTCATCGCCGCAGGCGGTTGTCACCAGCGCGAGGAATACCAGGGTCAACAGCGAGGTTTGTAGACGCTCGGCTTGCATAGGGTCACCCTCCTTCTGACGGATATACCCGGGCTCGGCCGCGGCCGGCCGATGCAGCTTCATTCCGGGTCGGTGGCGAGGTATGAGTCGGCTAATCTAGTGGTACCGCGGCCGGGCCGACAAATCGATGATGCCGGGTGCAACGCTTTCTCTGTGGGGTGCGTCTAAGTTACAGAAGCAGAGATTAGAGAACGCCAACGAAGGAATAGAACAGTGAGTTGCTCAGGAATAGGCTGCCAAACCATTGGGAAAGAAGGACTTGGAGCGCTGGTCGCCTCCCAGGAGGCGGAGCGGTCGATCGGCCGCTGGCTGCGGCATGTGGGGACCCACCCCCTCAGCTTCCTCGTCGGAATGACCTATCGCTCCAGTCGGTTCTGGACCCACTATCTCTCATAGGTGGGGTCGGGCCCGGGAGGTCACGCCTCCCGGCCGCAGCCACAGGCGACCCCACCTAAGTACTTTCTCCTCAGTCACAAAGATTTGACCGGGCTCGCGGGAACCCCGTTGCCCCGAGACGTGTTGGGAAGCTGAAGATCGAGCAGATCGGAGGGCTAACCAGAGCGCGACCCGGAGAGCCAGTCAGATGATTTCAACCGCTACCAGCGTCGAGCGGGCCGTCACCGAGCGATACAGCCGCGGCGCCGTCGCCCGCGAAGACGAGCTTTGCTGCCCCGTTGACTACGACCCTCAGTACCTCGAGGTCATTCCGGATGAGATCATCGAGCGCGACTACGGGTGTGGCGATCCCAGTCGGTACGTCCGGCCCGGCGAAACCGTGCTCGACCTGGGCTCCGGCGGCGGCAAGATTTGCTACATCGCCAGCCAGGTCGTCGGGCAAAACGGTCGCGTGATCGGTATCGACATGAACCCCGAGATGCTGTCGCTCGCCCGGCGCAACCAGCGCGAAGTCGGTGAGCGCATTGGCTGGCACAACGTGGAATTCCGGCGCGGCCGCATCCAGGACCTGCGCCTCGATCTCGATGCGCTGGACGCTTGGCTCGAACGCCACCCCGTGCGGGGCGCCGACGATCTCGTCGCCCTCGAGGATGAGCAGCAGCGACTGCGTCGAGAAGCCCCGCTCGTCCCCGACGCCGCCGTCGATGTCGTCATCTCCAATTGCGTCCTCAACCTGGTCGGCGAGCAGGACAAGACCCGGCTGTTCAGAGAGCTGTTCAGGGTGCTCAAACGCGGCGGCCGCGCCGTGATCTCCGACATCGTTTCGGACGAATCGGTACCCGAGCGCATGAAGGCCGACCCCGAACTGTGGTCGGGCTGCATCTCCGGCGCCATGACCGAGGCGGATTTCCTCGCGGCCTTCGAGGTTGCCGGCTTCTACGGGATCGAGATACTAAGCAGGGCGGAGGTACCCTGGCGGACGGTGGAAGGGATCGAGTTCCGCTCCGTTACCGTGCAGGCCTTCAGGGGCAAGCAAGGCCCCTGTCACGAGACCAACAAAGCCGTGATCTACCGCGGCCCATTCAAGAAAGTCATCGACGACGATGGCCACGTCTTCCGCCGCGGCGCGCGAACGGCCGTCTGCGAGAAGACGTTCCAGATCGTCAGCCGCGAGCCCTACGAAGGACGATTCGAGCCCGTTCTGCCACTCGAAACGGTTCACCCCGACGAACGGCGTCCCTTCGACTGTGCCCGCAAGACGCCGCGTCACCCCCGCGAGTCCAAGGGCCTCGACTACCACGCCACGACCGAAACCAACAGCTGCGGTCCCGACGGCTGTTGTTGATGGGCGCGGACGTGCCGGCGCGACTCGCTGTCTCCCGAAGGATTCAGCGGGCGGGCCCCGGTACGAAACCGGTCGCGCCGGCGTGACTACTGCCTGAACAGGTACTGGAACTTCAAGAAGTACTGGCGGGCCGACGGCGTGAAGCCGCGCGGACCCTCGTACTCGAGGAAGGCCTGGTTCGAGCCGATGTAGAACACCGAGAACGCGTTGATCCGGTACGTGAGCAGCGGCTCGATGGACATCGCCCGGTTGAAGTCGTCGTACTGCACGATGAGCCTCAAGAAGAACTCGCGGTTGAACTGGAAGACGGTCCGAACCCGCCCGACGTAGCCGCTGAAGTACTCCTCTCCTGTCGCCGCGTCGTCCAGTTTCGAAAACTCGAAAGAGGGCTGGATGATCCAACGGGTCAGCGGCTTGAACTCGACCCATACCTCGGCGCTGGTCCCGATCCCGGGCACCGGCGGGTCTGTGAAGCGGGCGATTCTGTCCCCGTGGTTCACCCAGAAGCCCGGCTGGAAGATCTCGCTGAAGCTGGAGCGAAGCAGGAAAAACCAATTCCACTGGTCACGGAAGTCGATGTCTCTGAATCGCTCGAAGCTGTAGTTGTACTCGAGATTGATGTGAGTATCGCCCTTCATCGACATACTGAGGCCACTTGAGACGATGTCCTCCTTGCGCACGCCATCGAAGTTCCATTGCCTGACCGCGAAGAGCCGCGGAGATACCTGGTCGAAATACCGGCTCTCCGGGTAGAAATTCAATCCCTGAAACATGATCGCGCGCCGGAAATTGTTCTGGCTCTGGAAGCCCAGGTCCGCTCGATAGGTGGGGCTCGCCGCCCGGTACTCGACATCGAAATTCCAGGTGCGGGCGCTGCGCCCGAAGCTCGCAGCCACAGCGTTCCCCCAGTACGACTCGCCGTCGAACGTGCCCGTGTATTCTCCGTTCGCAAACGTCACGTCCTCCAGCCCCGGAGTCAGAGATGTATCGTTCGGTTCTTGCGTATAGCTCGCCAGGACTTGGTAGCGGATGGCGTAATTGCTACTAACGCGGATTCGTCCGTCGATTCCGCCCGTCGTCCCCGAGCCGCCGCCCTCGAAACGCCGGTCGGTCAGTATGGCGCCGACGAACGAGTCCCTCCAAAACGTCTGCTGGAATCTGAAGATGTTCGAGAAACTCTTCGGACCCACGTTGACATAGCTACGCTCCTCGAACGGCAGCAGGATGGGAGAGTGCTCGTCAAAGGCGCCGAGATAGGCCAGGGTCGTACGTGACATGCGACCGATCAGCTTCCCCGTCGCAAATGGGTCGTTGATCTGCCGCGTGTAAACAACGGGGAAGTTGGTATCGAACAGATCGCTCCCTTCTTGGAAGAACGGTCTGCGTTCCGGGAAGAAGAGGGCGAACGTGGTGTTCACGTCGATCTGGGCGGCGTCCGACTCCACCTGGCTGAAGTCGGGGTTCAACCCCAGTTCCGTCGTGATGCCGGACGAGAACGGATAGCGGGCGAAGAGCGACAGCTCGCCCTTGACGTCTTCGTTGTCGAACCGCGAGTTCGGGTTGCTGAGATCGGCCCGCTCACCCGACTGCGACGCCACGAGCGCTGGCAACAGTTCCAGCGCGCCGCCCGACTTCACGTTCTCCAGTCCGGTTATCGTTCCGTACTGGCAGAGGAAACAGGGGTCGTCCCGGTCGATGGCGGCCCAGCTGTGTTGCGCCCGGCTCTCTCGCGGCCAGGTGCGCCAGAAGGTCGCTCGCCAGGTCTGTACGTCGCGCTTCGGGAAGCGAAGGCTCTTGAAGGGGATAGCCATCTCGATCTGGTACCCCTCATCGGTGATCTTCGCCTCCGTGTAGAAGATGATATCGAAGCTCTCGTCCTCACCGGCGTTGGTGGAAAAGCGCGTATCGGCCTGGATGCCAAATGGATTCGAGAATAGGAAGTACGCCCACGACGCGTCACCGTAGGTGTCGAGCAGGATCCCGAAGTAGTCGTCCTGCCAGATCTCGTCCCGGTCGCGCAGCGACGCGCGAATCGTTCCCGGGTCATCGTAAGCGAAGAAGCCCAGGTACAGGTTCTCATCGTCGTACGTGACCCAGACCTCGCTCTCCACCGGCGGCCGCGCACCCTCGTCCGGGAAGTAGACCGAGAAGTCGGTCGCCCGGGCCGCGCCCACCCACCCCGGGTCGTCCAGATCGCCGTCAACCTCGATCGCGCCGGGCGCGCGCTGGATATTCAGCGTCGGAAGCTCGTTCGCTACAAAGCCCTCCGGCTGCCCGGCGGTCGAATCGGACGCGGACTGCGTCTGCGCGAGCGAATTGCTAGCGATAATCAGTTGCAGAATGAAGACGCGGAAAGCCATCTGGGCATACTGGGATACGGCGCGCTGGCGGCGCGCACCTAGGCAAGCGTCCCTCATGATGTCGGCTCCGTGAAACGACGACAGGGAGACTGCTCCGTTCCCATTGGATACTACAGGGGCGCAGAAGGTTGCGCCCGGCGGCTACTTCCATCACTACGGGGTGAGGAGCGCCGAGTTTCACAAAAAAAGAAGACTCCGCAAGACCTAAGGTCTTCCGGAGCAGTGTATTTCTCGTGGTTGTGCCGATTTCAGTGGCGGTGTAACCCGCAGGCTTCCAACAGGTCCATTCTCAGCGATTGGTCGGCGTTCTCCAGGTTGTCGGCCGCCGCCACAAGCGTGCAGACCGCGTGGTCGTCCAGCGGCAGGCCCCTGCCATCGCCGTTGATCCCGCCGGGGTTCATAATCCGGGCGACCGCCGTAATCGGACAGTCGAGATCGCTCGGCCGTCCCCGTCTAATCTTGCTGCCCACCAGACGCCAGTCACGCGGCGTGCCGGCGAGCTGCCTTAGAAACTCCTCCACCGTCATGCCTTAGTGGTAAGCCGCAGCTTTCTGGGAGGGCTGCCAGCTATCCCCGTCTTCCACCAGGTACTTGGCCTGGACTTCCGTCCAGCGGATCCGGCGCTGGCAGAACTGGCAGATCACCCAGTCCTTCCCATACCCGACCCAGACGCAGGCACCCACGTTTCGGCAATGAGGGCATCGCATGTCTTTCTCCTTACACATCGTCATCCACTCCGTCGGAACCACTTGCCTCATCTCCATCCTTCCGTCCTCTTCTGAAGCAGGTGTCGTACCAGAGGTGGCTGTGGAGCGTTAAGGCGCTACTTGGTAATGGTTTACAGCGATTTCTGGGGTCCCGGGAGGGGTCGACTTGGAGGAGGTTTGTTACCGCGAGGTAACGCCGCTGGGAACGTGGCTTTGGGAGGTTACCGCCCCGCTAGAAGATGTTCTTAAGAAGGAACCACACATTCGCCGGGCGCTCGGCCAGCCGGCGCATGTACCACGGATACCAGGACTCGCCGTAGCTGATCAGGACGCGCATGAGGTAGCCGTCGCCGGCGAGGCGTGTCTGGAGTTCCCGCTGAATGCCGTAGAGCATTTGGAACTCGTAGGAATCCTTGGGAAGGCCGGCGGCTTCGGCCCGCTTGTTCACCTCGACGACCATACGGGGATCGTGAGTGCCGAAGAAGGCGCGGCTACCGTTCCCTTTGCCGACAGCTTCGAGCAGGGTATCGGCAAGCTCGAGGAAGTTGGCGTCGACGTCGCTCTTGCGTCGAATGGCGAGATCGTGAGGCTCCTTGTAGGCGCCCTTGACGAGGCGGATCGTCGGCGAAAGAGGGAGCAGGGAAGCGAGGTCGTCCTTGGTCCGATGCAGGTAGGCCTGGAGGCAGAGGACGACGTTGGAGTGATCGGCACGCAGTCGCCGGTAGAGCTCGAGGGTCGGGTCGGCGTAGGCGGTGCTCTCCATGTCCACGGCGACCAGCCTCCCCAGCTCATCGGCTCTCTGCACCAGGTCCTTGTACCTGGCGTACACGCTCTCGAAGTCGAGATCGATGCCCAGTTGGGTCGGCTTGAGCGAAATGTCGGCATCGAGGCCGCCCTCGCCGATGCGCCCGAGAACGTCGCGATAGTGGTCGGCGACAGCGTCCGCTTCGGCAGCCTCGGTGACGTTCTCACCGAGTTGGGTGAGGATAGTTCTGCTGATCCCCTTCTCGGAAAGCGCGCCGACGGCATCGACCGCCGCGTCGATGTCCTCGCCCGGCATGAAGCGCTGGACGGCCTTTCGCATGAAACTGCGGCGCCCGGCCTGGTTCTCGAGCCACTTGTTCTCTGAGCCCCACAGCAGGAGTTCCCGGGTGAAGCCCATTGTTTGCGTCCTCCGGTTATGAGTTGTTGGCGGCAGGTAATCGGTGATCGGTAACCGGTGACCGGTAACTGCCGGTAGCGTCGGCTGCTTCGGTCTGGCCGAAAGCTAGCTATGTAAATGCGGTTGGCAAACGCGGCTAGCGCTCGAGTGGGTTCCCGTCGGCCGCCCAGGCTCGTATGCCCCAGCCTTCCTGGCAGTGCAGGACGACGGTCCGGTCGGTGGGGATCTCGTCGAGCCGGTCGGTGAGATAGCCCAGCGGGATATTCGGTACGCCGGGGATGTGACCGGATTCCCACTCCGCCGCGCCTCGGACGTCGATGACGGCGACGCCGTTGCCCGCCATGATATGAGCCAGTTCCTCGGACGGGATCTCGTCGGTTGTTTCGAGCTTCTTTCCCCCGTCGGCCCAGGTGTCGATCGCCGCGCCGCCGAAGTAGCCGGCCGCTCCGTCCAGGCCGATCAGCATCAGGTCGCGGGCCGCCTCGTCGATGCCGTGCGGGTCCGCCCCCTCTTCGATGATCAGGTAGAATTCTTGGTCGAAGGGAACGAGCCAGCCTGCCCAGGTGGTGAAGGAACGATCGAGCGGGATGTTGACGGTACCCGGCACGTGGCCCTCGGCGAAGGAACCGATCTGGCGCGTGTCGATGACCAGGGCGCCCGCCGCCAGCAGTTCGGCCAGTCGCGCTTCCGGCAACCGCTCGGGCCGGCGGTAGCCCCCGAGGATCCGTGGCCCCTCCTTGTTGACGCGCTTCATGTCGGCGAAGTACTTGGGCGGCTCGGGCTGCCCGGCGAGCACCGCCTTGACGAACCCGTCCTCGTTGTCGTGGGAGAAGGCCCAGTTGAACATCCGCTCGTAGCCCAGCGTCGATTGCGGTACCGCGCCCAGCGCTTTGCCGCAGGCCGAACCGGCGCCGTGCCCGGGCCATACCTGCAGGTAGTCCGGCCAGTCCCAGCACCGCTTCAGCGACCGAAACAGCGTGCGCGCCGCCGCCTCCATCGTGCCCTCGATCTTCGCCGCCTTCTCCAGCAGGTCGGGCCGCCCAACGTCGCCCACGAAGATGAAGTCGCCGCTGAACACCCCCATCGGCTTGTCGGCTCCCGCCGTGTCGGTCAGCATGAAGCACATGTGCTCCGGCGTGTGACCCGGCGTGTGCAGCGCCTCTATCTTGACGTTGCCCACCATGAACGAATCGCCGTCCTTCAACAGCGTGGCGCCGTCCGAGCCCGCGAACCCGTACTTCCAATCCGCGTCGCCCTCGTCCGACAAGTACACCGTCGCCCCCGTGCGCGCCGCCAGCTCCCGCGTACCGGACACATAATCCGCGTGTATATGCGTCTCCGTGATGTGCGCAATCCTCAACCGCTCCTGCTCCGCCGCACAAACGTATTGCTCCACCTCACGATTGGGGTCCACTATTAGGGCGTCCCCGGTCGCCTGGCAGCCGACTAGGTAACTGGCTTGGGCGAGCTTCTCATCGTAGAAGCGCTTTAGCAGCATCGTACGTTTCCTGTGTTTCGTTGTCGCGTGATCGGTAATCGGTAATCGGAAACGGCGGCGCACCCCGATGCGCAGTTACCGATCACCTGCCTTAACGACCGACACCTCATCGGCCGCCTCCACCACCGGTAAGAAAACAAACCTGTTCTGGTAAAGAATCCCCCCGCTCATCACTATCAAGAAAACGGCGAAGGCTCGTCGAAGAGTTCCCTGTGGGACGAAGCGCACCAGGTAAGTCCCGATCAGGATTCCGACGATGGCCACGGCGGTGAATGCGCCCATGAACGCCCACGCGACCTCGACCTGGCCCAGGTAGCCCAGGAACCCCGTGGCCGACTTCATGGCGATCACCGCCAACGATGTGCCTACCGCCTGTTTCATCGGCACCCTGGCGAGCAGCACCAGGGCGGGGACGATCAAGAAGCCGCCTCCGACACCCACCAGCCCCGTGAGCACTCCAACCGCGATCCCTTCCAGCGCGATGAGCGCGATGGGCAGATGCGATCGGTCGGCCAGGTGCGATTCGCCGGCAGCGGCGCTCAGGCCCGGGACGCGGCCGCGCAGCATGAAGTACGCGGCCGAGAGCATGACAAGGGCGAACAGTACCAGCTGCGCCGCCCCGCTGAAGAAGACCGACAGGCGCGCTCCCAGGTACGTGCCCACCATCGCCACCGCGCCGAACACCAGCGCCACCCGGACCTGGACGTTTCCTATCCGCCAGTGCCCGATCGCCCCCATCAGGCTCGTCACGCCGACCACCGCCAGGCTCATTGCGATCGCTTGCTTGGCGTCGAAACCCAGCACGTAGACGAAGATCGGCACGGCCAGGATCGAACCGCCACCGCCCAACAGGCCCAGCGACAAGCCGATAAAGAGTCCGAGCGAGATTCCTAGCAGGAGCAACGCTCAGCCCTCGCGGCCTGGTCGGGCCGGGCTGGGCGCCGCCTGGAGCGCCGCCATAGCCATGTGATTCCTCCCCCGGTCGGGACGTGGGTACGGGCCCGTAGCGGGTCACCCGTACAGGTAACGTCGTCCGGTCCGCCGAAGTTGCTCCCGGTGAGCGTCAGGCGATCAATATCGCCGGATAAGGGTCGAAGAACGTTTGGGTTGCCAGGTATTCTTCGCCGAATCTAACGATCCAAGACCGCAGCATCGAACTGACCGCGCTTACGGGCACCTGCCTGGTGCGGTACTTGTCGAGCGACGAGCCGTAGATCGCCTTCTCTTCACTGCTGAGCTGTCTGGTGAAGTAGCCGGCCGCGTGTTGCAGCACGTTGATCACCGAGGTGTAGCGCGGCGCTCGTTTGAATGCCGCCTGAAGGTGTCGCTCGTAATCGCCGATCAATTCGGCGAATGGCTTATTCCCGCTGTTGGCCGCGATCCGCCCCAGAGTCCGCATCTCTTTCTGGTTGTAGGCCATCAGCAGGAGTTCGTTGACCGACTGAAAGTGGGCCAGCCGCCGCATTGAGCCGCCCCCTTTGACCGATCTGAAACGAGCCAGGCTGAAGAGTTTCGTCAAGAAATGTTCGCGGATCATGTAGTCCCTAAGGCGCTCCTCGTCCTCGACCGCCAGACCCGGGTACAGCTCCTTCGCCCTCGCGCCGAAAAAGCCCGCTCCCCGCGTTGAGGGCGCCTTCTCGTGCGACCCTTGGAATATCTTGGTGTCCTTGATACCGCAGGACGGAGAACGGCTCTTCAAGATGAAGCCGTCAACCGCGCCCAACGAATTCAGAAATTCGTCGGCGAAGCTCTTCATGTCTTCGCTGTAGTCCGCTCCCGTGTCCGGTTGGATGAGATGGGCCCGGCCGTGCAGCTCGACGATCCGGATTGGATCGCGTGGTACGCCAAGCCCGATCTCCACCTCCGGGCATACGGGCCTGTACTCCACCCACGGCTCCAGCTGACGCACGAAATCGTAGGGAACGACCTGGCCGTCGTAACGCACCGGCTCCAGGTCCAGGCAGCGGCTGAGTACTACAACAGGCTTCAGGTGCTCAGGCATGCGCATAGTGTAATGCGCCGTCGTTTACTTCGCACTTGAGGACTCAGCGGTTGGGTCGGGAGCATGAAAAAGAGGGGGCACGACGGCCCCCTCTGATGCCGACTTGTTCGTCGACTAGTGCTGAACGTCGAAGCCGCTCTCGTGCAACTGCTCGAGTTTTTCCGCGGCCTGGCCGTTGGTCTCGCTAACCAGCTGGCCGTCGAACAGGTTGACCGTGCGGTCGGCGAAGTGAGCGTAGCGCGGATCGTGCGTGACCATGCAGATCGTCGCGCCCTCCTGATGCAACTCGCGCAACAGGTCCATCACGTGTCCGCCGTTCTTCGAGTCCAGGTTACCGGTCGGCTCGTCCGCCAGCAGGATCAGCGGGCCGCCGGCGATCGCCCGCGCCACCGCCACTCGCTGCTGCTGACCGCCGGATAGCTGCGACGGATAGTGCTTCATCCGGTGCTCCATC
>JBDHAL010000042.1:0-17014 GCA_039588075.1 Gemmatimonadota bacterium
GTTCAGCGCCGCTACCGTCACCGCTTCCTGCTGGAATCGGTCGACCATACCCGGCGCCATCATCAGGCCCGGCGACATCACCTTGATCGCCACCGGCCGGTTTAGCCGCACCTCGCGACCCAGATACACCGCCGCCATTCCTCCCGTCCCCAGCACCCGGCCGATCTCGTATTTCTCCGCCGTCGCGTCCCTCAGACGCTGCAGAACCGGATCCCACGGCGAGCGCCCCCCTGTCTTCTCAGGAGCTCCCACAAACGACGCCTGCTCCGCTCCGCAATGCGCGCAGAAGCGGTCGCCGGCGAATATTTGCCCGCCGCAGGTCGTGCAGGTCTGCTCTGTGCTCATTTATCTTTGTTGGATCTCGCCTAGGGCTTGTAGTGCCTTCCCATGGGCCCTGGCCCACAGAAGGACCACACTATCCAAACTTGGATGAGCGCTCTTGGCCGCGCAACTGCCCACACACTCGCCCCGTCGCCTGGCGGCTGGCAGTCCGCCCGGTGAGCTTCGGGTCTCTAATTGTAAGTAACATCACGTCCTCGCATCGTTAAATTCTCCCCGCCGGGAACCCAGCGGACAGTAAGGATGCGCTCCCTGGAAACGGGCTGACCGCCGATGAATCGGAGGTAATGTAGTTATGGTTACCTGTTGCATCGACTTGGACTTAGAGCAATTATGGTGACCTTGCAGAAGGGTTGATGCTGGGTGGCTAGTCGAGGACTCTAGCTTTCCGAGGTCTTCAACCGTGGCAGTACCCCACAGACCCAGCTTCCCGCCGAGCTGGCCTGCCCGATCGTCCAGCTTTCGTCTCAACATGCGCCTGATACAAGACGGCTCCGTTCTGGAGGAGGGTCGAGTCGCCCTCCTCCGGGCCGCGGGCGAACAGTGGATGTAACGACGTGACGAGTTACTACAGTGGCGATCACTGGGCTCAGCCGACTGATGAGCGGCTGAGCCGTGCTCGGGATCGCTATCTCGAGTGGAAGCGGATGCTCGACATCTCGCGCTCCAAGCTGGTTGGCAGCGAGTCGACGACCATCGTGGTCGAGGCGGGTCAGGAGATGCACGACCCGTACGGATGGTCGGAGCCCCAAAAGAGCGAAGACATAGTGGTCGTGATCGGCAACGAGGTCGAGCGAAAGATGCGCTGGCGCCAGTACCTCGACGACTTCGAGAAGTATCTGCGGGCGAAGGCGGAGTACGAGCGGCTGGAAGGCGCCGCCCAGGGTGGTCCCATGGGGGGTGCGGGGGGAGGTGCTCCGGCGCCGACGCTCGGGTCGGCGGCCGAGGGGCCCGGTTCTTCCGCGGTGACCGAACCGGAGGAGCCGGCGGCTCAAGAACGGCACGAGATTCTCCAGAAGCTCAAGGAGTCGACCGACAGGCTGAAGAAGGAAAAGTCGACGGGAGCGGTGAGGGCGGTTCTGGTCGACGTGTCCCATGCCCAGATGGCTGGCGTCGATGGCGATCCGCTGGTGGCTGGGGCGATGCAAACGGCTGCCGGCGTCCTCAACGAGATCGTCAAGAAGGCGACCGACGAGCTGCGCGACAAGAGATCGGCCAGGGCCGTCAAGAAGCTGCTGACCGCCTTGGCCCAGGCGCAGATGGTCGGCCCTGAGAACGAGATCGCCGACGCCGCGATGAAGACCGTTGGCAACGCGGTCGAGGAGATGGCCAACGACGCGGAGCGCAGATTCCGGCGGCAACCTAGCGTTGCCAACTAGCGTGAGTGGGTGGAGAAACGTGTTGCTGCTCAGATGGCCGGCCGCCGTGACACCAAGAATTCGCTCCGTGGAGTGAAGCGACTCCGGCCGCCCGGCCTCTACAAGGTCGAGTCCGGCGACTCGCTCTCCAAGATCGCCGAGAAGTTCTACGGACACACCAACCTCTGGGACGTCATCTACGAGAAGAACGCACGCAAGATCGGTGACGACCCCAATCTGATTTTGCCCGAAATCTTCCTCGACATCCCCTGAGGACACTCCGCCGCGCTGTTGGCTCGTCGGTACCACACCGGGTGGTGGCCCCACCGCCCGCCTGGGACATTTTGTCGCTTGGCCCACAGCCGATCGGACCCGCTCCACTGCGATGTGGACCCGACGCATCCGGACCGCGGCCCTTCCCCTGCGATCGCACGGAGCGCCGCCGGCGGCACGTTTGTTGCCAAAACCACATGCAAATCGACAGATTAGGCGGGCCTGAAATCATCGATCATCCGCCGGACCGAGGTACCGGAGATGAGGCGGCCGCGGCCGGGTTCTAATCACGCGGCCGCAGGACTGGAATTGCCGGGAGGAGTTTGATGAACCTGCTGGGTAGAATCGCGGGCACGGGGACGTTGGTGTTGCTGGGAACGCAACTCATGGCGTGCAACGGCGGCGACATAGTGCCGCCGGAGGAGCTGGTGGCGCGTGTGGTGGTCACGCCAGCGGTTGACACGATCACGGCGCTGGGTGACACGCGGCAGTACACCGCCGTGGCACGCGACGCGGTGGGCGACATTCTCGACGGGGTGGAATTCACCTGGCGGTCGTCGAACTGGAGGGTGGCGACGATCGACGCCAGCGGCTTCGCTACGGTACATGGCAACGGGATGGCGACGATCACGGCGACGGCCGGCGGCGTCGAGGGGAACTCGAGCCTGAGAGCGCGGCAGGAGGTCTCGAGACTCGAACTGACTCCTGAGAGTTGCACGTTGGAAGCGCTGGCGGCTGACTGCCAGCTGCTCGCCGAGTCCTGGGATGACAACTACAATCCGATTGTCGATCCGAATTACCAGTGGACTTCGTCGAGCGAGGACGTCGTCACCGTTGACGCTAACGGTCTGGTGACGGCGGTGGGCGGAGGCAATGCGATTGTAGCGGTAGAGATTCTCGGCGAAGAAGACACGGCCTCCATCGCCGTGAGGGTGTTTTCCGGACTCACAACCGGCGGCAACCACAGCTGCGCCGTTTGGAGCGCCGGGGCCGTCCACTGCTGGGGCTACAACATCTACGGCCAGGTCGGTGACGCCTCAAATATCGACCGGCATAGCCCCGTGCCGGTTGGCTTGCCGCTGGACTTCTCGCTGGCCGAGATCGGTGCGAATCACTCCTGCGGCATAGCGGACGACGGTGATGACTACTGTTGGGGCTACAACGGAGAAGGCGGCATCGGCGATGGCACGAACGCGCCCAAGAACGCTCCCGTCCCCGTTTCCGGCGCCTATCAATTCGCCGAGGTCAGCGCCGGTGGCCAGCACACCTGCGCCATCGAGGGCGCGGCCGCTTATTGCTGGGGGTCGAACACCAACGGCCAGCTCGGCGACGGCACGCCGGTCTCACAGAGCGTAACCCCGACCGCCGTCGTCGGCGGCGTAGGCTTCGAGTCGATCACCGCCGGCGGCTTCCACACATGTGGGATCTCGACGAGTGGCATCGTCTACTGCTGGGGGCAGAACCAGTACGGCCAACTCGGCGACAGCACGTTTGTCGATAAGAACCAGCCCGCGGCTGTTTACGGGCTCCTCCCGTTCGTGTCCGTCAGCGCCGGCTGGTATCACACCTGTGGCGTCGCCGCGAGCGGTTCAACTCACTGTTGGGGATGGAATTCGAACGGCCAGCTGGGCGACAACACGATTGTGAACAGCAACATACCGGTTGAGGTGAGAGGCGGTATCAGCTTCACCGACGTCAGCGTCGGCCTGTATCACTCCTGTGGGGTCGCTAGCGAGGGAAGCGCCTACTGCTGGGGGTATAACGGTTACGGGCAACTCGGCAACGGAACGTTGACCGAGAGCCACACGCCCGTCTCCGTGGCCGGCGGCCACACTTTCGACGGCGTACATACCGGATGGCTACACAGTTGCGGGTTGGCTGCGGACGGCAACGCTTTCTGCTGGGGCTTTAACAACTACGGCCAGTTGGGTGACAACACCATCGTTCAGCGCAACTCGCCGGTGGCGGTGCTACGGCCGTGAGCTTCCGGCTGGTCCGCCGGGCAGTAGCGTCTCGAACTTCGTGAACAACGGGTGTTCCGCAAAGGCGATCGACAACTCGCGGTAGTTCACGTCAAGCAGGTTGTCCTGGGGGATCACTATCCTGTCGAGTTCCCCTCGGAACACGGCCTTCATATCTCTCCATGCTTCTTCAAGATCTCTCGATAGCTCGAAGACCGGCGTTGGAAAGTCGCTTCCGTAAACGAGCGAATCTCGCGGCAGCTGTGCGATCCTGGAGAAGAAGGGCTTTCTGAACGGTGTAGCGCAGGCGGATACGTCGGCCAATGCGCGGCCGCCAGGCCGCCCTCCACGGTACTTCTCCAAGTAGCTGCGGATGACTTCCAAGTCGGAGTGCTCGAGAAAGCGCCTGAACGCCGTACCTGCGAAATAGGGCAGGCCGCAGTGACCGAAGATGATCACCGCGCCCGCCGACAGCGCGTCATCCAAGTTCTTCTTGATCGCTTCGACATCAGGGCGGTACCAGCGCCTCTCGCGTCGGCGAAACGCGTTCCAGAAACGATCCCACCATGTCCAGGATAGGAAGTCGTATGACTTCGCCCGCGGGTCCGACGTCGGGATGGCGTATTCGGCGCCGATGTGAAGCAGCAGCGGCAGCGGTCCGCCACCTGAGCCCGCTGTGGCCAGGTACTTCATCGCCGTACCCACGCGCGGGTCGGCGAGATCGATTTGCTGGGCGGACGGGAGCCATTTGAGCAGCACAGCTCCTTTGCCGACGTATTCTTCGACCCGGCCTGCGAACGCCGGGTCGTAAGGATGAACCGAAGCGCCCAACAAGATCTTTTCGCCGAGCTCGTTCCGTAGGTCCAGCACGTATTCGTTGTCGACCCACATGTGAGACTTGTCTTCGCGCCGCTGGCCGTCGCCGTCGTACACCGGGTCCAGGGCCAGGCATACGACGTGGTCGACGGCGCTCTCGTCTATCGTCTGTAGCGCCGCCGCGCGTAGAACCCGATCCGATAACTCATTCGGTTTCACTCTCCCGTAGAGCAAGAAGATCTTGAACGCCAATTGCTGCTGAAAGAATTCCGACAGCCGGCCCCACTGGGGGTACTCGTCGCCCAGTAGGCCGACGTGCACGTGCATATCGATGAGTTTTCCGCGAGATGATTTCATGGCGTAATTTATAAGGAATTATGTATATTATAGCCATCCTTGGGCTCAATGCTTGATATCCTTGACCGGAGGAGCAAAATGGCGAAGCGCACAACTTATCTGGTGCAGACCAAGGCGGGCGCGTGGGTCGTGCAGAGGCAGGGAAAGAAGTCGCCTGAGAGCAAGCACAGAACCAAGGCGATGGCCGTGAAGAAGGGCAGGAGGCTTGCCAAGAAAGCTCAGCCGTGGGGTCAGCTCAGGATCAAAGGCAAGAACGGCCGGATTCAGACCGAGCACACGTATGGCAACGATCCGCGCGGCGGTGGCTGATAGTACTGCTTCATTTCGCTGAACGTGATCCAGAGAAAGGCCCGGCTACAGCTGGGTCTTTCTCGCTCTTCACCTCGCTTCTAGATCCGCGATCATCTCGACGGCCGTCGCCACGGCGTCATTCACTGCCACGATTCGCTTGCCTTCTTCGTCGCGCCGCTTGAACTCGACGCCTCCGCCCTCCAGCGACCGCTTGCCAACGGTGAGCCGCAGCGGCATGCCGATCAGGTCCGCGTCATTGAACTTGACTCCGCCGCTGGCATCGCGATCGTCGTAGAGCACCTCGAGTCCCGCTTCCTGCAGGTCGCGGTACAGGTCGTCCGCGTGTCCGCCGATGGTCGCGTCACCGCCCAGCGCGATGAGATAAACTTGGTAGGGCGCGACCGCCGCGGGGAGCCGCAGGCCGTGCTCGTCGTGGTGCTGCTCGGCCAGGCAGGCGAGCAGGCGGCCGACGCCGATCCCGTAGGACCCCATGGCAATCGGTCGCACGCTGCCGTCCTCGTCCTGGTAGGTGGCGCCCATGGCCTCGGTGAAGCCGGTACCGAAGCCGTGAAGGCTGCCGACCTCCACGGCCCTTGCCACAGTCAGCGGCGCGGTGCAGTCGGGGCAAGGAGCGCCCTCCGACGCTTGGGCGATGTCGCCTATGACGTCTGCCGTGAAGTCGCGACCAAAGTTCACGTTGCGATAGTGAAAGCCCTCTTCGTTCGCGCCCGAGATCAAATTCGACGTTGTGGCGACGAGCTCGTCGACGACTACCAGCAGTTGCTCCGCATCGAGTCCGATGGGTGATGCGTAACCGGCCGCCGCGCCGGTCGCGCTGATCGACGCCGCCTCCGCAGGGCCCAGCCACGCTGCCCCGGTAGCTCTCCTCAGCTTGGCTTCGCTCACCTCCATGTCGCCTCGCACCAGCGCCATCACGAGCGTATCGCGATCGGGAATAGAGAAGAAGACCACTTTTGCCGTGCGATCCGAACCGACCCCAAGGAACCCGGCGAGCGACTCGATGGTGTCGGCGCCCGGCGTGGCGACTTTCTCCAGGGGTAGAAGGTCCTCGGTTGACGGTACGGGTCGCGTGAATCGTGCCAGGGGCTGGGAGGCGACATAACCGCACGACTCACAGAGTACTGCAATGCCGTCGCCGGTCTCGCTCAGGTACAAGAACTCATGCTCCCGCTCTTCACGGCTGCCGTCCGGGCTGGTCAGGATCACGTCGTCCAGTCCTGCTCGCCGAAAGGTCCTCGAGAACGCTTCGATGTGTTTGCCATGCTGCGTTGCAAGTCCGCTGCGGTCGCGATCGAAGCTGAAGGAATCCATGGCCGTGAACTCGCGGGCGCGGATCAGGCCGGCCCGCGGGCGCGCCTCGTCGCGAAAATGCACCTGTATATGGAACAGCAGGGCCGGCAACTGCCGGTAGGAAGCGATCTCGCTGATGGCGAGCCCGGCGGCGACTTCCTCGTGTGTCATGCCGATCACCATCGACCGGCCGGCCCGATCGCGAAACCGCGTCATCTCCTCTCCGCCGCGTTCCAGACCACCGCTGGCTTCGTACAGTTTAGCGGGGTGGATGACGGGCAGCTCGATCTCCTGGGCGCCGATCGCCTGCATCTCCCGGCGCAGAATCGATTCGATCTTGCGCAGCGCTCTGAGACCCAGCGGCAGGTAGCTGAAGATGCCGGTCGCCGTCTGGCGTATGTAGCCCGCGCGCAGGAGAAGTCCATGGCTCGCCGTCTCGACGTCGGTGGGCGACTGGCGGAGTGTCTCTCCGAAGAGTCGTGACATCCTCATGGTCGGTCTCTCCGAGGCGCTATCCCGAGATTTGGCGCGGGGCTTGGGTGGCATCTTAGGGGCGAGCGGATCTCCGGGCCAGCCCGCCGGACGGTTGCTGGGGGTGAGGGTGTCGCGGTCGAGACGGAGGGCCCGTACAGGCCCCGGCCGCATCGGGGTTGAGACGGGGCATACGGCATGCTACACTAGGGCAAGTTATCCAGTGGAAAGGCCGGCCGTTTGCCCCAGGTCCACTCTTTTGGTTATCCCAGCCATAACAGTAGCACCGATTTGGTGCGGAGGTTCTTCGGATGAGTCACACCGACTTGGATCTACTTTCCATTAATACGATACGTACCCTGTCGATGGACGCCGTGCAGAAGGCCAACTCGGGCCACCCCGGCGCGCCCATGGGCCTGGCGCCGGTGGTTTATAGTCTTTGGCAGCGCTTTCTACGCTTCGATCCCGGCGATCCCATCTGGCCAAACCGGGACCGTTTCGTGCTTTCCGCCGGGCACGCGTCCATGCTGCTCTACTCCACGCTCCATCTCGCTGGCGTCAAACAGGTGAGCGAAGACTACGAGATCCAGGACGAACTGGCCGTTTCGCTCGATCAGATAAAGGCCTTCCGGCAGCTCGGCAGCCGGACGCCGGGCCACCCCGAGTACCGGCACACCTCCGGTGTGGAGACGACGACCGGGCCGCTTGGTCAGGGGGCCGCGGCCAGCGTCGGGATGGCGATGGCCGGGCGCTGGATGGCCGAGTACTTCAACCGCCCCGGCTTCGACCTGATCAACTACGACGTTTATGCCCTGGCCGGCGACGGTTGCATGATGGAAGGGATCTCGTCGGAGGCGGCATCGCTGGCCGGCCACCTCGAACTCTCCAACCTCTGTTGGATCTACGACAGCAACCGGATCACCATCGAGGGGTCCACCGACCTGGCTTTCGGCGAGGATGTGGGCGCCCGCTTCGAGGCGTACGCCTGGAACGTCATCCACGTCAACGACGCCAACGACCTCGGCGCGCTCGATAGCGCGTTCAGCGCCTTCAAGGCCACGGACGACCGCCCGACGTTGATCGTCGTCAAAAGCCACATCGCGTACGGCGCACCGACGAAACAGGATACCCACGACGCCCACGGCGCGCCGCTCGGCGATGAAGAGATCGAGGCCACCAAACGCAACTACGGCTGGCCAGAGGACGCGCGCTTCCTGGTGCCCGACGGCGTCCGCGAGAATTTCGCCGGCGGCGTCGGTGCTCGCGGAAGGGAGGTGCGCGATGCATGGATGGAGACGTTTGAGAACTACCAGGCGCAATTCCCGGAGCTGGCGGACCACCTGCAGAAGATGCAGCACCGGATGTTGCCCGACGGTTGGGACGGCGACATCCCGACTTTCCCTGCCGACCCGAAGGGCGTCGCGACACGGGCCTCGTCGGGGAAAGTGTTGAACGCAATCGCGCAGAACGTGCCGTGGCTCATGGGAGGATCCGCCGACCTCGCCCCTTCGACGAAGACACTGCTGACTTTCGAGGGCGCCACCGGGAGCTTCGAGGCGGCCAACTACGCCCCGCGCAACCTCCACTTCGGCGTGCGCGAGCACGCCATGGGCGCCATCGCGAACGGCCTCTCGCACGGCAAGTTGCGGTCCTACGCGTCGACCTTCCTGGTGTTCAGCGACTACATGAGACCGGCGATCCGGCTGAGCTCGCTGATGGAGGTCCCCGTGATCTACATCTTCACTCACGACTCCATCGGAGTCGGCGAGGACGGGCCGACCCACCAGCCGGTGGAGCAGCTCGCCGCTCTCAGGGCCATTCCCGGCCTCGTCGTTATCAGGCCCGCCGATGCCAACGAGGTGGCCGAGGCCTGGCGCGCCGTGATGGAAATGCGCCACGGGCCCGTCGCCTTCGCTTTGAGCCGCCAGTCGCTGCCCACGCTCGATCGCTCCAAGTACGGCTCCGCCGACGGCACTCGGAAGGGTGGCTACATCCTGGCCGACACGCCGGGCAGCCAGCCCGATCTGGTGCTCATGGCCAGTGGCAGCGAGGTCGCGCTCGCCCTGGAAGCGGCCGAGCAGTTGGCCTCCGATGGCGTCCGCGTCCGGGTCGTGAGCATGCCGTCTTGGGAGCTGTTCGAGCGGCAGCCTCGGAGCTACCGCGACAAAGTCATTCCGCCGTCGGTGAAGGCGCGCGTGGCGGTGGAGCAGGGCGTGAAGCAAGGCTGGCACCGGTACGTCGGATCCGGCGGCGCCATCCTCGGAATGGAAACCTTTGGCGCCTCTGCTCCGATTAAAGAAGTGCAGAGACACTTCGGCTTCACTGTCGACAATGTGGTCGCCAAGGCTCGGGAACAGCTGGAGGCGACGCCTTAGCTTGGGAGATTTCCTCATGAATCCGCTGGTCGCACTCGCCAAGCGGGGTCAGTCAGTCTGGCTCGACTACATTCGCAGGAGCCTCGTCACAGGCGGCGAGCTCCAGCATCTGATCGACGCGGACGGTCTGAAGGGGGTCACCTCCAATCCGGCCATTTTCGCCAAAGCGATCGCCGGCAGCAACGACTACGCCGATGCCCTCGGGGCGCTGCTGGCCGACAAGCAGCTCGACGCCAAGGCGCTCTATGAACGACTAGCCGTCGAAGACATCCAGATGGCGGCCGATGTGATGGCGCCCGTTTTCGAGGCCACGAACCGTCGCGACGGCTACGTCAGCCTTGAAGTCTCGCCGAATCTCGCCCACGACACGGAAGGGACGGTCGCAGAAGCCCGGCGGCTTTGGGACGCTGTTGGCCGCCCGAACGTCATGATAAAGGTGCCCGCCACGGAGGAGGGCATCCCCGCCATCGATCAACTCATCGGCGACGGCATCAACGTCAACGTCACGCTGCTGTTCGCAACGGATACGTACGAGCGTGTGGTAGAAGCGTACATGAGCGGACTCGAGCGACTCGTGGCGTCAGGCGGTGATCCGTCCGGTGTCGCCAGCGTCGCCAGCTTCTTCATCAGCCGAATCGATGCCGCGATCGACTCCATCGTCGATGAGCGGCTCGAAGATGCCAGTGACGACGGTGAGCGACAGCGATTGCAGGCGGTCCATGGCGGAGTCGCTATCGCCAATGCCAGGCTCACCTACCAGCGCTACAAGGAGCTATTCAGCGGTCTGCGCTGGGAGGCCCTGCAAAAAGCCGGCGCGCAGACGCAGCGCTTGCTCTGGGCCAGCACCAGCACGAAGAACCCCGAGTACAGAGACGTCATCTACGTCGAGGAGCTCATCGGGCCCGACACCGTCAACACCATCCCGCCCGCCACCTATGACGCGTTCCGCGAGCACGGAAGGTTGCGCGACTCGCTGGAGGAGGATCTTGAAGGGGCCTGGTCGATTCTCCAGACGCTCGGCGAACTCGATATCTCACTGAAGGAGGTCACCGACCGGTTGCTCGTCGACGGCGTGCGCCTCTTCGCCGACGCTTTCGTCGGGTTACTGAGCGCGGTTGAGGGAAGCTGCCAGGCGCCCGCCGAGGCTATGGCAGGTCGCCAGACCTACCTGCTACCGGAGGCGCTCGCCGCGGACGTTACCGCGACCCTTCAGGATTGGCAGATGTCGGGCAACGTGCGCCGCCTCTGGGCGCGCGACGCCTCTCTCTGGACCGGCAGCGACGAGGCAGATTGGCTGGGCTGGCTGGGCATCACGGAGGACCAGTTGAAGACGCACCTGGGTCGCTTCCAGCGACTGACGGCAGTCGCGAAGGAAGAAGACATCTCTCACGTATTGCTCTTGGGGATGGGTGGCTCCAGCCTCTGTCCCGAGGTCTTCAAGATGACCTTCGGCAAGATCGATGGCTTCCCGGAGCTTTGCGTTCTCGATTCCACAGACCCGGCCCAGGTCAAGAGCTTTGAAGAGATGGTGGACCTGGAGCGAACGATCTTCATCGTTTCCAGCAAGTCGGGAACGACTCTCGAGCCGAACATCTTCAAGGACTATTTCTTTGCCAGGCTGGCGGAGCGGATCGGTGCGGACAAGGCCGGCCGGCACTTCGTCGCCATCACGGACCCGGGTTCCCGACTCCAAGAAGAGGCCGAGGCCCGCGGCTTCCGCCGTGTCTTTTTCGGCCTACCGAGCATCGGCGGCCGCTACTCCGCCCTGTCGGATTTCGGAATGGTGCCGGCGGCCGTCATGGGACTCGACGTGCATCGGTTGCTCGACAGCGCCGATGGCATGGTTCAGGCCTGCGCGGCCTGCGTGCCCGCCGAGGAGAACCCCGGTCTCGTGCTCGGCGTTATCCTCGGCGTTCTGGGCAGGGCCGGTCGCAACAAGTTGACGGTCATCACTTCGCCGGGAATCTGGGACCTCGGCGCTTGGCTCGAACAGTTGATCGCCGAGTCGACCGGGAAGGACGGGCTCGCGTTGATCCCTGTCGACGGGGAAGAGATCGGCTCGCCCGAGGTGTACAGCGACGATCGCGTGTTCGTTTTCTTGCGCCTGAGCGACGCGGCCGACGCGGATCAGGACGCGGCGGTCGAACGGCTCGAAGCAGCCGGCCAGCCGGTGGTTCGGATCGATATTCCCGACCTTTATGACGTTGGCCAGGAGTTTTTCCGCTGGGAGTTCGCCACCGCCGTCGCCGGCTCGATCCTCGGCATCAACCCCTTCAACCAGCCGGATGTGGAGGCCAGCAAGGTCGCGACGCGCGCCCTGACCGATGCATACGAGGACGCGGGCTCACTGCCCGCCGAGACGCCTATCCTCGAAGAAGACGGCATCAAGCTGTTCACCGATGAGAACAACGCTGCCGACTTGGAAGCCGCGGCAGAACGGCAGACCGTCGGCGCCTACCTCGAGGCCCACCTCGATCGCTTGCGTCCGGGCGACTATTTCGGATTGCTCGCCTACGTGGAGATGAGCGACCGGCACCGCGACGTGCTGCAGGCCATCCGTCACAAGGTGCGCGACGCCCGGCGCGTCGCCACCTGCTTGGGGTTCGGCCCCCGCTTCCTCCACTCGACGGGCCAGGCCTACAAGGGTGGACCGGATACCGGAATATTCCTGCAAATCACCGCTGACGATGCGGCGGACCTGCCGGTCCCCGGCCGTTCCTTCACCTTCGGCGTGGTGAAGGCCGCACAGGCGCGCGGCGACTTTGACGTCCTGGCCCAGCGCGGCCGCCGCGCCCTTAGAGTTCACCTTGGTGCCGACGTGACGGCGGGACTCGAGAAACTGCGCGGGCTGATAGCCAGCTCGTTGGCCTGACGGTTCGCGACGAGAGGAGTGCGATCAATGCAACTCGGAATGGTCGGTTTGGGTAGAATGGGCGCCAACATGGTCCGACGCCTGATGCGGAGCGGCCACGACTGCGTCGTGTTCGACCTGAGCTCGGACAGCGTGAAGGAGATGGAGAAGGAAGGGGCGACGGGCGCCGCATCGCTGGAAGAGATCGCGCCGAAACTGCAAAAGCCGCGAGCCGCTTGGGTCATGGTGCCCGCCGGAGACCCCACCGACAATACGGTCATGGCCTTGGCCGAACTGTTCGACGCCGGCGACACCATCATCGACGGCGGCAACTCCTATTTCAAGGACGACCTCCGCAGGGCCCGGCAGATCGAGGAGAAGGGGATCCACTACGTCGATGTGGGCGTGAGCGGCGGCGTCTGGGGCCTCGAGCGCGGCTACAGCATGATGATCGGTGGCCCCAAGGATGCCGTCGACCGTCTCGACCCGATCTTCGCCACCCTGGCACCCGGCGTCGGAGAGATAGAGCGCACGCCCGGCCGGGAAGGGAAGTCGGCTCCGGTCGAGCACGGCTACCTCCACTGCGGCCCGGTCGGCGCGGGCCACTTCGTCAAAATGGTCCACAACGGCATCGAATACGGCCTGATGCAGGCCTACGCCGAAGGCTTCGACCTGCTGCGCAGTGTGGAACGCTACGACTTCGATCTCGCCAGCGTCGCCGAGGTCTGGCGCCGCGGTAGCGTCATCACTTCCTGGCTCCTCGACCTCACCGCCATGGCGCTTCTCAAGGATTCCGACCTCGGCGCCTACAGCGGATTCGTACAGGACTCCGGCGAGGGCCGCTGGACCATCCTCACCGCCGTCGAGGAGGCCGTGCCCGCGGACGTGCTCTCAGCATCGCTCTACGCCCGCTTCCGCTCCCGACAGGATTCTACGTTTGCGGAAAAGGTGCTGTCCGCCATGCGACACGGCTTCGGAGGGCACACGGAGCCGCCGGATCAGAGAACGGACAAATGAACAACAACGCCCTCACAGTAGCGCCAAAATGCGCCGTAGTAATCTTCGGTGCCGCCGGCGACCTCACGCGCCGGAAGCTGATCCCCGCCCTTTACAACTTGAAGGATGCCGGGCTGCTGCCGGAGGAGTTCGCCGTGGTCGGTTTCGCTCGTCAGCTTGGCGATGAGGCGATCCGTGAGGAGTTGAAGCGGGATGCGCAGAAATACCTCAGCGGCGATTTCAACCAGGCGACCTGGGATTGGCTGGCGGAGCGGTTCTATCGCGTGGAGGGCAACTTCAACGACCCCGAGGCATACAGACGGCTCGCGGAGCGACTCTCGACGGTCGATGAGGAGCGTGGAACCGGAGGTAACTACCTCTTCTATCTCTCGACGCCGCCGAGTTTCTTCGCTGAGATCCCACGCCAGCTGAAAGAGGTAGGTCTGACCAACGAAGCGGAGGATCGCTGGCGCCGGGTCGTCGTCGAAAAGCCGTTCGGCCGTGATCTCGAGTCGGCCAGGTCGCTGAATCGCGAGCTTCTCGACGTGCTGGACGAGGCGCAGATTTACCGGATCGATCATTACCTGGGCAAGGAAACGGTACAGAACTTATTGGTGTTCCGTTTCGCCAACGCGATCTTCGAGCCGGTGTGGAATCGCCGCTACATCGACAACGTTCAAATCACCGTGTCGGAAACGGTGGGCGTGGGAACGCGCGGCGGGTACTACGATCAGGCCGGCGCGCTGAGGGACATGGTACCCAACCACCTCTTCCAGCTACTGGCCCTCATCGCCATGGAGCCGCCGATCTCCTTCGAGGCCGATGCGGTGCGCAACGAGAGGGGCAAGATCTATCGGGCCATCAACCCGATCGAGCCGGACGAAGTTCTGGATGAGGCGGTGCGGGGACAGTACGGCGAGGGCGCGATGCCGGACGGCGAGCCCGTCGTCGCGTACCGGTCGGCGGCCAAGGTCGACGCTGGCTCGGCTACCGAGACGTACGTGGCTCTGAAGCTCAAGATCGACAATTGGCGTTGGGCCGATGTGCCTTTCTACATGCGTACGGGCAAGAGCATGCCGGCTCGCTACACCGAGATCGCCATCGAGTTCAAGCGAGTCCCGTTGGTCCTCTTCAAGCAGACTCCGATCGACGAGCTCAAGCCCAACACCCTGGTCCTGCGGATCCAGCCGGACGAAGGGATATCGCTCTCGTTCAGCGCGAAGGTGCCGGGTCCGGCGATGCGCATCGGCGACGTCGACATGGATTTCAGCAACACGGACTACTTTGGGAGCACCCCCGCCACCGGCTATGAGACCCTCCTCTATGACTGCATGAAAGGAGACGCCGGGCTATTCCAGCGAGGTGACAACGCGGAGGCCGCCTGGTCCGTGGTGACGCCCATCCTGGACGTCTGGGGCGCGCTTCCGCCGCGTGATTTCCCCAACTACGCGGCCGGAACCTGGGGGCCGAAGGCGGCGGGCGACCTGTTGAAGCGTGACGGCCGCCGCTGGTCGAGGCTCTAACATGAAGGTCCTCGCCGGCGACATCGGCGGCACCAACGCCCGGTTGGCCATCTTCGACCTCGAGAGCAAGCGGCGCCAAGCGGAGATCGCTGAGACTTTTCCCAGCCGTGAGTACTCGTCGCTCGAGGAGATCGTCGAGCGGTTCATGGCGAGTCACGACATCACCCTCCGGAGCGCCTGTTTTGGCGTGCCCGGACCGGTGAAAGACGGCCGCGCCGAAATCACCAACCTCCCCTGGGTCGTCGAGGCGGCCCACTTGGCCGCCGAGGCCGCCGTCGAGCGCGTTGCCGTCATCAACGACCTCGAGGCCCAGGCTTGGGGCATAGGGCTCCTCGACCCGGACGACTTCGTGGTGCTCAACCCTGGAAACCCGGATTCTACGGGCAACTCCGCCCTCATCGCCGCGGGCACCGGCCTCGGCCAGGCTGGACTCTACTGGGATGGCTCCGACTACCGGCCGTTCGCTTGTGAAGGCGGCCACGCCAGCTTCGCGCCGAGGAACGAGTTGCAGCTGGCGCTTCTCGCATACTTGGCGCAGCGCTTCGCAGGCCATGTCAGCTGGGAACGCCTCGTTTCAGGCCCCGGCCTCGTGAACATCCACGATTTCCTCGTCGACTACAGACATGCCGATTTGCCGATCGGTCACATCGAGGATTTGAGGAAGGATGATCCCGCAGCCATCACACGATCGGCCATGTCGGGGGGCTGTTCGCTGTGCGTCGAGACTCTCGACCTGTTCGTCGAGTTCTACGGCGCCGAGGCGAGCAACTTGGCCCTCAAAATGATGGCGACCGGCGGTGTCTTTCTCGGAGGTGGCATCGCTCCAAGGATCATCGACGTGTTGAGGCGACCGGCTTTCATGGAGGCTTTCCTGGACAAGGGCCGCATGAGACCGCTGTTGGAGGCGACTCCGATCAGGGTCATCGTCAGGGAAGGGACAGCACTGCTCGGCGCTGCCCGCTACGCCTCGCTCGGCAACCTCGCTAGCAGCGGCTGAGGTGATGCTTTGAGTAGCGACGCGGTTAGCCTCAGTCGATTCCTCGCCCGGGAGTCTGAGCAGCGTACGTTGCCGACGCCCGCGCTCGGCACGTTGATCCTCGAGATGGCCTTCGCCTCAAAGATCCTGTCCCGCGAGATACGGCGCGCCGCGCTTGTCGGTAGGCTGGGGTTGATCGGTGAGAAGAACGTCACCGGCGACGCTCAAAAGAAGCTGGACGTCTATTCGAACGAGGTCGTGTTGGAGGCATTCGAGCGCAGCGAACTGGTGGCTGCGATCGTTTCGGAGGAGATGGAGGAGCTTCGCACCGTCGGCTGCAGCGACACGGCGGACTACATCCTGTCGGTCGATCCGCTTGACGGATCCTCCAACACCGATGTCAACGGCTCCGTCGGCACGATCTTTAGTTTCTTCCGGCGAACCGTCGGTGGCGCTTGCGACGATGTGGAAGCGGAGCTGCGCGACAGCGCGGAACTCGTGGCCGCCGGGTACGTCATGTACGGACCCAGCACCGTCATGGTCTATACGCACGGGAACGGCGTCAACGGATTCACTCTCGACTACAGCATTGGCGCGTATCTCCTCTCGCACGAGAACATCCGCTGCCCGGCAAGTGGCCCATACTATAGCGCGAACCTCGGATACTATCACGATTGGGACTCGCGTATACGGAACTTCGCCGATTACTTGATCGAGCGCGATCCGAACGGCGAAAGGCCATACTCGCTCCGCTATTCCGGCGCCTTCGTGGCCGACCTGCACAGGAACCTGCTGGAGGGCGGCATCTATTTCTATCCGGCAGACCGGAATCACCCACACGGAAAGCTTCGGCTGCTGTACGAGTGCGCGCCAATGGCGTTCATCACCGATCAGGCCGGCGGCCGGGCCAGCACCGGGCACGCTCGCGTGCTGGACATCAAACCGGAAGCCTTGCACCAGACGACTCCACTGGCCATCGGCAGCAGCGATCTCGTCGACCTCTACGACCGATTCAACGTCTCAAGCGATGGCTGACGTCGGGCGCACCGGCGCCACGGAGATCCGCATCTTTGATGACGCCGCCGAACTTGCCCGCGTCGCGGCTGAAGCGTTTCT
>JBDHAL010000043.1:0-17007 GCA_039588075.1 Gemmatimonadota bacterium
GGAGCCCGAAATTACCGCGAAGCTGTCCCTGGGGGGCTGGAGGATCTACGAGGTCGGGATCTCGTACGCCGGCCGGACCTATGCGGAGGGGAAGAAGATCAACTGGAAGGACGGGGTGTCGGCGATCCGCTGTATCCTGAAATACGGCATCTGGCGCAGAATCTTCCGGCGCCGACGCCGGCGCGCTTCGCTTGCCGACAGCACCGATAACGCCTAGCTTTTTGCCCGATGAATACGGACCAGCTCATTGCGAAGGGAAAAGAGTGCCTGGCGCAGAATGACTACGTCGGCGCCATTTCGGCTCTGCGGGAGGCCGCTGAACGCGAGCCGGGCTACGCCGACGTACGCCACCTGCTCGGCCTCTCGCTCGGCCTTGCGGGACAGCCGGAGGCGGCGCTGGAGGAGTTCGACCGGGCTCTGGCGCTCAATCCCTCCTACGTTGAGGCCCACCTGAACCGGGCAATCACGCTCAATGATCTGGGTCGTTACGATGAGGCGCGCGAAGCGTTCCGACTCGCGTGGGACAGCGATCATTCTGCCGGCCGGCCTTTCTCCCGCTCGGTGTCCGCGCGTCTTTCGAACATGCACATGGAGCTCGGTGACCTGTACGCCGACCTCGGTTCCTACGCGGAAGCCGTGGAGCAGTACCAGCGCGCGGCGACTCTGAGACCGGATTTCCTGGATATCCGCACCAAGCTGGCGCGGGCCCTCATGGAGCACGGGCGGCTCGCGGAAGCGACGGACGAGTTGAACCGTGTCCTGGCCGAAAGCCCCGACTACGTGGAAGGCCGCGTGAATCTCGGCCTCGTGCTGTATCGAGCAGGTCAACACGACTTGGCCGCCGCCGAATGGCGGGCCTGCCTGCAGCGGGTTCCCGATCACCCCAAGGCCCGAGCGTTCCTCAACATGCCTCGCACAAAGGCTGCCGGCGGGGAGGGGAACGGCTGAGACCTGCAGTCCACTTCATCGTAGTTGCCGCCCTTGGCTGGTCGCTGACGGCCTGCCGAGGGGACGTGCGCGACCATATCGCGGGCGGCGATCGCCTGCTCGGCGCCGGTCGCCCCGAGGCCGCCATCGCCGAGTACCAGGTCGCCCTCCGCCAGCGCGGCGAAGAGCCCGACGTCTTGTCGCGCCTCGCCCACGGCTATGCGCACTTGGATCGTCTCGACGAGGCCAGCGATTACTACGCGCGCCTGCTCGACGTCGATTCCGCTTTCGCGGACCAGGCTGTCGCCGACTTCATCGCTCTGGCCAAACGGGCGATGAGCAGAACCGACCGCGCGCAGCTGGCGCGCGCCCTGGAACAGGTCGAGAGTATCCGCCCCGGCAGCGTTCCCGATGAACTGGCGCTGCCGTTCGCGCGCTACTACTACGAGCTGCGCGAGTACCCCAGCGCCTTGCCCCTCTATCTGTCGGTGTTGATCGTGCAGCCCGACAGCGTCGAGCCGGCCGTGCGTTACGAGTTGGCGCGGGTCTATTACGAGCTGGGTGAGTGCGGTCAAGCGCTCGTCCACCTGCAAGCCTTCCTCGCCCAGCGGCCCAGCGGTGAGCGAAGGGCCGATGCGCGCTGGCACGCCGGCCAGTGTGCCTACGAGCTGGCTCAGAAAGACCGGCTGGAGGGCCGGCCGTCTCAGGCGCTCGAGAAGTACGAGTATGTCATCGCGCTTCGCTCACCACAGGCGCTACAGGACGATGCCTGGTTCGAGCGAGGCGAGCTTCTTTTTGCCCTTGGAGAGTTTGACGAAGCTGTGAGGTCATATCAAAGAGTACTGGATTTGAATCCGACCCGGACCGGCCGTCGCGTGCGGTTGGCGGAGGACCGGATTCGCAGCATCCGCTTTCGAAGCGAGCCCGAGGAGGAAGGCCAGTGAGACGCGTGGCCCTGGGAGCGGTGCTGGTGGGTCTGGCCCTGACTCTCCTGGGCTGCCCGAAGGAGTTGCCGCAGGACGCCTCTCCCGAGGAGCTCTACCAGAGCGGCGTCGAGGCCTACGGCAAGAGGAACTGGCAAACCGCGATCAATGCGCTGCAGCGCTTTCTCTTTCTGGATCCCGGCCACATCAAGGCCGACAGCGCGGCGTTCCTCATCGGAGAGTCTTACTATGAGCAGAAGCAGTACCTGACCGCGGCGGCCGAGTTCCTTCGGTTGGCTCAGAACCGGCCCGCCGGCCCACTGGCCGACGACGCCCGCTTCCGGGCCTGCCAGGCCTACGGCAAGCTCTCGCCACGCCCCGAGCTCGACCAGGAGTTCACGCTCGAGGCGATCGTCCAGTGCCGCTCCGTCACCCTGCTTTACCCGGGAAGCCCCTACGCCGGGCAGGCCGCCGAGCAGGTGAAGGAACTCACTGACAAACTCGCGCTCAAGGTCTATCTCAGCGCTGAGTACTATTACAAGCGCAAAGCCTACGAGTCGGCTATCGTGTACCTCGAGCACCTGCTCGAGAACTTCAGGGGTGCGGCGGTGGAGCCGCTGGCGCTGCTCAAGCTTTGGGAGGCGTACTTGAGGACCGGCTACCGGCAGGAGGCAGACGACATCGAGGCGCGTTTGCTGCGCGAGTATCCGGACTCGCCCGAAGCCCAGAAGCTCGCCGAACTCTCGTCCGGCGATGGTGGGTAACCGCCCGCCCCGCGGCGGCCGCGCGCCGACGTTGACAGCGGCATGAGGCTTGGCATCTTCGGCGGGACATTCGACCCGCCCCACGTTGGCCACCTGATCGTGGCAGACGACGCGGCGGCAGCCCTGGGGTTGGACCGCGTCCTCTTCGTTCCATCGGGTACCCACCCCCTCAAGGGCGAGCGCGTTGAGGCACCCGGGCCCTTGCGCCTGGACATGATCAGAGCGGCTGTCGCGGGCAGCGACTCGTTCGTGGTCGACGACCGCGAGATGCGACGGCCGGGACCATCCTATACGGTCGATACGATCGCCGAACTGGAGGCCGAGAAACCGGGCTCCGAACTGTTCCTGCTCGTCGGCGCCGATGTCCTCGGTGAGATCCACCGCTGGCATAGAATCCAGGAGCTTGCCCGGCGCCTCCGTATCACGGTGATGTCCCGGGCCGACGTCGATAGCGCCGCGGACCCGGATGTCGCTTTCGAGATCGGCCGGGTCGCGGTCACACATGTCGCTATCTCGTCGAGCGACATCAGAGAAAGGGCCAGGTCGGGCCGGCCGTATCGTTACCTCGTGCCGGATCCGGTCTACCGGATCATCGAGCAGCATTCCCTTTACAGGTCCGAACCCGGGTCGGCCGGAAGAACATGATCAAGCAGGTAGTCACAGGTTTCCTTGGCACGAAGTTCGAGCGGGACGTCCGTAAGATCCAGCCGATAGTGGACCAGATACACGTTCACGAGGAGCGGCTCAAAGACATCAGCGAGGATGAGCTGGTGGCTCAGACCGAGAAGTTCCGGGCGATCATCCGCGAACAAACACAGGCGATGGAAGAGGAGATCGCCCAGCTCAAGGAGACCAAGAAGCGGACAGAAGAGGCCAGCGAGCGCGAGCGCATGGCCATCCGCATGGAGCAGCTCGAGCAGGAACTGCAGGAAGCGACGCAACAGCTACTCGATGATCTTCTACCGGAGGCCTACGCCACGGTCCGCGAGGCCTGCCGGCGCCTCTTGGGCCGGGACATCGAGGTTCGCGGCCACGAGACCCAGTGGGACATGGTGCCGTACGACGTGCAGCTGATTGGCGGCATCGTCCTGCACCAGGGCAAGATCGCCGAGATGGCGACCGGTGAAGGAAAGACGCTCGTCGCTACCATGCCGCTCTATCTCAACTCGCTTCCCGGTCGCGGCGCGCATCTCGTCACCGTCAACGACTACCTGGCCACCCGCGACTCGGAGTGGATGGGCACGATCTTCAAGTACCTCGGCCTCACCGTTGGCTGCCTCGACTTGACGGACCCCGGTTCGCAGGAGCGCCGCGCCGCTTACCAATGCGACATAACCTACGGTACCAACAACGAGTTCGGTTTCGACTACCTGCGCGACAACATGGTCCACGTGCTCGATGATCGCGTCCAACGCCCGCACAACTTCGCGATCATCGACGAGGTCGACTCCGTCCTCATCGATGAGGCGCGCACGCCCCTCATCATCAGTGGACCCGTCGGCCGTGAGGACAACAAGCGCTACGGCGAGCACAACGCCCAGGTCGCCAGCTTGGCGAAGCGTCAGGCGCGCATCGTGAACCAATTATTGGCCGAGGCCGAGGACCTGCTGGCCTCGGCGGACGACGACCCCGATGCCGAGTACCAGGTCGGCGAAAAGGCGCTGCTCGCTAACCGCGGCATGCCCAAGAACAGGAAGCTGGCGAAGCTCCTCCAGGAGGCCGGCGTCCGCAAGACCATGCAGCGCGTTGAGGCCGACTACATGCGCGAGAAGCGCCTGCACCAGCTGGATGAGGCGCTGCTCTACTCGATGGACGAGAAAGGACACCAGGTCCACCTGACCGACCAGGGGCTCGACGTCCTATCGCCCAACGACCACGAGGCCTTCATCGTTCCCGACCTGTCGGAGCTGTTCCACGAGATCGAGCGAGACGAGAGCCTTTCGGCCGACGAGAAGCGGCAGGAGATAGAGAAGTCCGAGCAAGGCTATGCGAAGAAGTCGGAGAAGATCCACATCATTCACCAGCTCCTCAAGGCGTACACGCTATTCGAGCGCGACGCCGATTATGTCGTCGAGAACGGGCAGGTCGTCATCGTCGACGAGTTCACGGGCCGCAAGATGGCTGGCCGCCGCTGGAGTGACGGCCTGCACCAGGCCGTCGAGGCGAAGGAAGCCGTGACGGTTCGGGGCGAGACCCAGACCCTCGCCACCATCACGATCCAGAATTACTTCCGCATGTACGACAAGCTCGCCGGCATGACCGGTACGGCTGAGACTGAGGAAGGCGAGTTCCACGAGATCTACGGCCTCGAGGTCGTCGTCATACCGACGAACCGCCCGGTCCGCCGAATCGATCAGGACGACGTCATCTTCAAGACCAAGCGGGAAAAATATACGGCTTTGCTCGATGAGATCGAGCGGATGCACGAGCGCGGGCTGCCGATCCTCGTCGGCACGACCAGTGTGGACACGTCCGAGACGGTTTCCCGCATGTTGCGCCGCCGGGGCATCAAGCACCAGGTGCTGAACGCGAAGTACCACGAGCGCGAGGCCGAGATTATCGCCGAAGCGGGCCAGAGCGCCGCCGTGACCATCGCCACGAACATGGCCGGCCGCGGCACCGACATCAAACTGAAGGGCGGCGTGGTGAAGTGCAGGGTGTGCTCGATCGATGCGCAGCAGCCCTCGTTCGGCCGCTTCCACGAAGAGCCGGACATCAGCCACGACCTGGCGGGCGAGCTCGGTTGCCTGGTCGATCCGCCATGCGGTCTGGTCATCCTCGGGACCGAGCGTCACGACTCGCGGCGCATCGACCGCCAGCTCCGCGGCCGCTCGGGCCGCCAGGGCGATCCCGGCGGCTCTCGCTTCTTCCTCTCGTTGGAAGACGACCTGATGCGCCTGTTCATGGCGGAGCGTATCGCGAAGATCATGGATACGCTGGGCGCCGAGGACGGCGAGGTCATCACGCATCCTCTGGTGACGCGTGCGATCGAGCGGGCGCAGAGCCGCGTCGAGATGCAGAACTTCGACGCCCGCAAGCGGCTGTTGGAGTACGACGATGTGATGAACCAGCAGCGGGAGGTCATCTACGATCTCCGCGTCTTCGCGCTCGAGGGCGGAGAGGATCTGAAGGGCGAAGTGTGGGACATGGTCGCGCAGACCATGCTCAGGCGGGTGGACGAATGTCTGAGCGGCAGCGAGGAGCACTGGGACCTGTCGGAGTTGAAGAACCGGCTGCTGATCGACTTCTTCATGCACTGCCCGGAGCTGCCCGACGAGAACTCGCTGGAGGCAACCATGGAATGGGAGGGTCGCGAGGCCATCGTCGAGTACGTTCTCGACAAAGCCCGGGCGACCTTCAAGAAGAAGGTGGAGGACTTCGGCGACCAGGCCGAGCGCTTCCTCTCTTCCATCTTCCTCTACACCGTGGATGAGAAGTGGAAGGATCACCTGTACGATCTGGACCAGTTGAAGGCGGGGATCTACTTCCGGGCTTGGGGCCAGAAGGATCCGCTCATCGAGTACAAGCGTGAGGCCTACGACATGTTTGTGGACTTGATGGGCGATATCCGGTCCACCCTGGCCGACAGGCTGTTCAAGGCTCAGATCATGCCGCCTCAGCCGCTTCGCGCCCCGCGGATCACCCGGATGAGCGGGCCCACGCTGGACACGGCCGACGACGGCCTCGCGCCTGGCGCCGCCGCCCGAGGGCAGTTCTCTCCCACCGGGGTCGCGGCGTCCGCCCAGACCGGCGTGCTCGGCGCGCCGCCGCCCGCCCAGGGCCCGTTGGCGCCCGGCGCCGCGCCCGGCCAAACGCCGCTCGTCACCAACCGCGGCGAGGCCGCGCCCGCCAAGCCGGCTGCCGCCGGCGACCGGATCGGCCGCAACGATCCTTGCCCGTGTGGCTCAGGCAAGAAATACAAGAAATGCCACGGGCGGCCCGGGTCTCCGGCTTTATAGGATGGGAACTCGAATTTGATTACGTGATCACGGAACAGTTGAGTTCGGAAGTCCGACGTTATTTCGGATTTCCGAACTCCGTGCTCCGTGTTCACGTAATCAAATTCGAAATTCCCAACCCAAACTCAGATTCGCACTCCTTACTTCGATATTCCCTCCAAGGAATGACGATTAGTTGATCCTCACCGCCAAATTAGGCGGCGATGGGATCAAGCGAAGAAAACGCCGGGGCCCCTTCTTTTTCTCTCTCAATAAAGGAGTGGCCGTCCAACGAGCGCCCGCGCGAGCGCTTCCAACGCCTTGGGCCGGCGGCGCTGCGCACCTCCGAATTGCTGGCAATTCTCGCCACCAGCGGCGCCGGCGGCCGTAGTGCGCTCCAGGTCGCCGAGGCGCTCTACGAGCGATTCGGCCGCTCGCTTCGCCGTCTCGGCACGGCGCCTGGGTCCCAGCTCACCCAGGTTCGGGGTATCGGCGAAGCACGGGCGGTGGCGATCCAGGCCGCCTTGGAGCTGGGTCGCAGGGCGGCCGAGGAAGTCCGACAGGAAGACGATCGCGTCACCTCCCCGCGCGACGTCTACCGGCGCTTCGAGCTGCGTCTTCGCGACCTCAGGCAAGAGGAGTTCCACGTCCTCCTCCTCAATACCCAGAACGCCGTCATGCGCGAGGTCATGGTCACCCGCGGTATCCTCGACGCTTCCGTCGTGCACCCGCGTGAGGTCTTCGCACCTGCGCTCGCCGAAGCGGCCGCCGCGGTCATTTTGGTTCACAACCATCCCAGCGGCGACCCGACCCCGTCGCCCGCCGATCGCGAGGTCACCGGCCAGCTCGTCGAGGCCGGGCGCGTGCTCGGTATCCCGGTGCGGGACCACGTCGTCGTGGGGAACGGCCGCTATGCCTCGTTTCTGGATCTGGGGATTATTGGGAATAACGATCGGTGAGGTTGTTGGGAATTCTCGAATGCCGATTCCGGGATCACGGAATAGGGGATTTTGGATTTCCGAAGTAATATCGGACTTCCAAACTCCCTAATTCCATAATCAAGTAATCAACATTCGAGAATTCCCAACAACCCGTAACTTGCGGCACGACACCCGTCTAGCGATTCTACATAATCAGAGCACGAGGCCGATCGAACAGGCGGCGCCCTTCCCGTGTACAACCTAGAAGCGGACGGGTCCACCACGAACGGGCCACGCCGCCGTAACCCCAACAACCCGTAGCTCTTATGGCGTCGGAGCGGATCACGGATACGATCGATGAGACCGGCGTGGCGAAAGCCCCGCCGGGCGATGATACGGCTCCGTCTTTGCCGGCCGATTTCCTGAGCGCCATCGAGGAAACGCGGGAGCGGCTCGACCTGGCCCTCCTGGCCCGGGCCTTCACCTACAGCCAGCGGGCCCACCACGGGCAGAAGCGAAAGTCCGGCGAGGACTACATCACGCACTGCGTCGAGGTGGGCAAGATCCTGGCTAGCCTCTACCTGGACAGCGCAACCATCTGCGCCGCCTTTCTTCACGACGTCGTCGAGGACACCGAGGTCGACGTCGAGGAGATCGAGGAGCAGTTCGGCCAGGAGATCGCCACGATCGTCGAGGGTCTCACCAAGATCGGCCGAGTCGAGTTCAGCTCGAGTACCGAACAGCAGGCGGAGAACTTCCGCAAGCTGCTTCTCTCGATGGCGCGGGACGCCCGGGTCATCATCGTCAAGTTGGCCGACCGCCTGCACAACATGCGTACCCTGGAGGCGTTGCCGGAGGGCAAGCGGCGCCGCATCTCGCTGGAGACCCGCGAGATCTACGCCCCGCTGGCCCACAGGCTGGGCATGGCGAAGCTGCGCTGGGAGCTGGAGGACCTGGCTTTCAAGTACATGGAGCCGCAGGCCTACAAGCAGGTGGCCAAAAAGGTCCGGGACAACCGGAAGGGCCGTGAGGGGTTCATCAACCAGTTGGCCGAGCCGTTGCGCGACGAGCTGCAGAAGGCGGGGATCCCTTGCGAAGTGACCGGACGCCCCAAGCATCTCTGGTCGATCTACAACAAGATGCGGAAACGGGAGAAGCCGTACGAAGAGATCTACGACCTGATGGCGATCCGCGTCACCACCGAAAGCATCAAGGACTGCTATCACGCGCTCGGCGCGATCCACAACCGGTGGACTCCGCTGACCGAACGCTTCCACGACTATATCGCCACGCCCAAGTCGAACATGTACCGGTCCCTCCACACGACGATCTTCGGGCCCGGCGGCCGCCTGTACGAGATTCAGATCCGAACCAGCGACATGCACGACACCGCCGAGTACGGCATCGCGGCGCACTGGCGCTACAAGGAGGGCTACAAGGGCGCCCCGGACGAGGTCGACGAGAAGCTCGCCTGGTTCCGGCAGGTTCTCGAGTGGCAGCAGGAGACTCGCGAACCGGAGGAGTTTCTCGAGTTCCTGCGCATCGACCTGTACCAGCACGAGATCTTCGTCTTCACGCCGGCCGGTGACGTCAAGCAGTTGCCGAAAGACGCCACTCCCATCGATTTCGCCTTCGCCGTTCATACGGAGGTCGGGTACCACTGCGCCGGCGCCATGGTCAACGGCCGAATCGCGCCGCTCACCCGCGCGCTCGCCAGTGGCGACACGGTCGAGATCGACACCAACCCCAGGCAGACGCCGTCGCCCGACTGGCTCAACTTCGTCCGCACCGCTCGGGCCCGGCAGAAGATACGCCTCTGGATCCGGCAGGAAGAGCAGGCGACCGCGGTCCAAATCGGCAAGGAGTTCTTGGAGCGCGAGTTGCGGAAACGGCGAAAGAAGCTGGCCGAGTCCGAGCTGGCGGGTGCGGGCACCAAGGCGGGCTATCACTCGGTTGATGCTCTGTACGCGGCGCTCGGGCGCGGCGACGTGGGGCTGACGTACGTCCTGCGGCAGATCTGGCCCGACCAGGACGCGCCGCCCGATGCGATCAAGCCCTCGCCGATCACGCGACTGGTGGATCAGATCCGACGCGAGCCGCGCGGGGTGAAGATCCAGGGTGTCGACAACGTGATGGTCCGCTACTCCCAGTGCTGCCAACCGGTGCCCGGCGACGAGGTCATCGGCTACATCACGCGCGGCCGCGGTGTTTCCATTCACCGGGTCGATTGCCCCAACGTCCTCCAGTTCGGAGATCACCCCGAACGGCGGCTCGAGATCGACTGGCGGCGTGACAGAGCTCAGCTGTACTTGGTGCGGCTCACCATCGAAGGGACCGACCGGCGCGGGTTGCTGTCCGACATGGCCAAGGCGATCACGAACACGGGCACCAACATCAAGAGCGCGGAGACCGAGGCGGTCGAAGGCGGAATGCACGGCGTCTTCGTGGTCGAGATCGAAGACCTGTCCCACCTGACGAAGGTGATGAAGGCGATCCGCAAAGTGAAGGGCGTCGTTAGCGTGGAGCGGCGCGAGCGCCTGTCGGAATCGGATGTGCGACCGGAGTCGATTGATGGCTAGTTATTGGCTGCTCAAGAGCGAGCCCAACGATTACTCCTTTGACGACCTCGCCCGCGAGGGACGCGCGGCATGGGACGGGGTGAGGAACCCGGTGGCGCTAAAGCACATGCGCCGGGTGCAGCCCGGCGACCGAGCGTTCTTCTACCACACGGGAAAAGAGAAAGCGATCGTCGGCGTGGCGCGGGTGGAGAGCGAGGCCTACCCGGACCCGGACGCCGGAGATGAGAGATATGTCGTGTTCGACATCAGCCCGATGGAGAGACTGTCGGGGCCGGTGACGTTGGCCAGCGTCAAGGCGAGCGGCGAGTTTGCGGAATGGGAGCTGGTTCGCGTGCCGCGGCTCTCGGTCATGCCGGTGCCGGAGCCGATCTGGCGGCGGATTCTGGAAATGGCCGAGTCCTGAGCTGGCAATTGCCTCGTGCGCGCCCCCACCATTGAAGGTACTTCGCTTCTAAGATACCTTCCTTGTGTCGATGCGCTTTGGATCGACCGATCACCCCCCCGCGTCCAACGCTGGAGCGACCGCAGCTCCATGGGTTTTGCGGCCCGCATCTCGATGAACACTTCGCTCCCAGCCGGTTCGACTGACAACGAATTGCGGTCGGGCTGGGTGCTAGCCGTCAGGTGGGAGCCGGCGGTTTCTGCGGACCGCGACAGGGAGAGGAGGTAGAGCCTGGCTGCCCGGGCTACCGAGCTCGCAACGCTCAAGAGGGTCTTCGACGAGGTCCTGGACAAACAGGGTCGTGGTCGGCTCGTGATCCTCAGCGGCGCCACGGGCGTGGGGAAGACCGCCCTGGCCGAGGCGTCCCTCGCCCAGATCCGGCGCTCCAAGCCCGATTCCATCACGCCCACGGCCCGCTGCGTCGAGGACCAGGGCGCCTTCAGGCCCTACGGACCGTTCCGCGACATCCTCGCCCAGCTGGCTGGCGCGGGGGACCCGGCGCTGGTCGCGGCCATCCGCAAGTCGGCGCCCGGGTGGCTTCCGGGGGCGGCACAATCGGCCGGACGCAACGCCATGTTCGACCAGTTCCTGGCGTTGTGCGACAACATCGCTCGCCAGAGGCCGCTGGCTCTCTTGATCGATGATCTGCAGTGGAGCGACCGATCATCCCTCGACCTGCTGGCTCGTATCGGCAGCGCTCTGGGGTCGTTGCGGATCCTGATTCTCGTCTCATACCAGGAGAGCACGTCGGAGACTGCCGTTTCCATCAAAGGCGTCCAGCAAAGGGTCGGCCCGAACGCGGTAGAGCTCATCGTTCGCGAGTTCGAGAAGGATGGAGTTCTCGAGACGGCGGAGGCGCTACTGGACGGCTCGGTGGCGAGCGAGCTGGAAGACTGGCTGGTGCAGGCCGGGCAGGGAAACCCGCTGCGGGTCGAGCAGCTTCTGCTCACTCTCTCGGAACGAAAGATCTTGCGCAAGCGGCTCTTCAAGTACTCGGTTCGCGACAGCTCTCTCCCTAGCCCATCGACCCGGACCGAGAGCATCGTAGTCGGCCGGCTCGACACGCTCGAGCCCAATATCCGTTGGACGTTGGAGGCCGCGACCCTCGCCGGCTCCGTCATTGATTCCACCGTCGTAGCGACACAGATGGGCAAGAAGCCCGTCGAGATCCTACCCCTGCTCAAGGCCGCGGACGAACGGCACAGGCTCGTCGAGCGCATCGGCGAGCGTCGCTGGGCGGCCGGCCATACTTCGGTCCGCTACCGGTTCCGCCATCCCCTCATCCGATCCGTTTTCAGCTCTCGCGTCTCCGGGAAGCGGCGCGAGCACCTGCTCGGCCGCGCCGCCGCTCTGCTCGAGAGGCTCGCCGGCGAAGGAGCTTCTGAGATCGCCGACGAAATCGCCACCCTCTACATCGGCGCCGGCTCACGCCCGAAGATCCGGGAATGGTCGCTCAAGGCCGCCGATCTCGCAGAGCGGATCTACGCGCTTTACGAGGTCGACGACTACCTTCGAATCGCTGCGCGTACGACCGACGATGAGGTCCAACGCCTGATAATTCAGAACCGGCTCGCCAGGCTTTATGCTGCGACGGGCCGCGAGCCCGAGGCTGAGGCGCTGCTCGACTCCGTGCACAAGAGGTCGCTCGTGCTCGGTAACAATGAGCTCATGGTCGATTCCGGCACCACGCTGGGTTGGCTCATGCTCGAGCGCGGTGACCCGCCGCTGCAAATCTCGGAGCTGGCGAGCAAGATGGTCGACACGGCTCGCACCAACGAGATGGCCGAGCAGCTCGTGATGGCTCTCGACCTCTTGTGTGTGGTCGCCGAGCGGACCGGGCGGGCCGAGGAGGCGCTGCTCATGGCCGAGGAGGCCCTTTACGTGGCCGAGAGCGGGAGCGGCGCCGAGATCGTGGCGCTAGCCGCTTACCGCCTGGCACGCGTTCACGTGTCGTGGGGAAGCCCCGAAGAAGGGCGGGCTCTGGCGCAGCGTGCCCTCGACGTGTTCGGCCAGGTCGACGATCTCGGTGGCGTCGCCGTCTGCCACGACCTGCTCGGTCTCGCCAACTTCCGCGCCGGTGAGTGGGACGGAGCGCTGCACCACTGGGAGTCGGCCCTGGAGAGCATGGAAGTGGCCGGCGTGCCGGACCAGAAGATCGCCATGCAGGTCAACATCGCCGAGCTGCTCACGCTTCGCGGCGAGTGGGATCGGGCTCTGCGCCTGTTCCAGTCGGGCCTGAAACTCGCCGAGGAGCTCGAGGACCTGCCCCTCGCGCTTCGCTGTCGGACCGGGATCGCGCGCCTCGAGTTCGAGCGCGGCGACTACGCCCGTGTTCTCGAGCTGACCGACGGCGTACGCAAGCTGCTTCCGGAAAGCGGTGCCTGGAAGATCGACTTCCAGACCACCGCGATCCGCGCTCTCGCCTACCTGGAGCTTGGAGACGAGCTACAGGCTTGGCAGGAGGCGGCGCGTCTCGAACAGCAGTATCAGGGCAAGGAGGGATGGTTCGACCGCCGCCCGGAGGGCGACGCTGTCCGTATTCGGGTGATCGACCTTGACAGCGACGACTGGCTGGCCGGCATGGTCGCACAGCAGGGCATCGGCGAGACCGCCGACAAGGATCCCTACGGTGAAGGATTCCTGCAGTACCACCAGGCGCATGTCTTGGCCCGGGCGCAGCCGGCAGAGGCGCGCGCCGCCGTCGAGCGCGCCATCGAGCTGTTCGAAAAGCTCGGCGCCGGCCCCATGCTGAATCGAGCCCGCGAGATGTTGAGCGAGCTGCCAATGGCCGACGCGGCCGCCGGCACCTCCGAATCAAGCGAGATCGAGGAAGACAAGATCGACAAGTGGTTTGACAGTCTTGATGGTTGATTTAGGATTCGATATTCAACAGTAGACATTCGACAGCCGACTTCTAAGTATTGTTGGACTACCGACGTCCGACCCCCTAATCGCGACGCCCGGCTATGTACCGCGGCAGCTGCGTTGAACATCGATACTCGGACGTCGAACGTCGGGCGTCCAACAATACTTAAAGGTCGGCTGTCGGTTGTCGGCTGTCGGCTGTCGAATCTGTATACCTATGTCCAGGGCTCGCACTAGTATTTCTGGCAACTCCTTCGATCTCCGGTCGCCGTTCCGTCCCACCGGCGACCAACCGGCCGCGATAGACGAGCTGGTCGTCGGTCTCGAGCGAGCCGAGCGCTGGCAGACCCTGTTGGGTGTGACCGGCTCGGGTAAGACGCTGACGATGGCCAACGTGATCGCGCGCTGGGGCCGTCCCGCCCTCGTGATGAGCCACAACAAGACGCTGGCCGCGCAGCTGTACGGCGAGCTGAAGCAGTTCTTCCCCGCGAATGCTGTCGAGTACTTCATCTCCTACTACGACTACTACCAGCCCGAGGCATACGTCCCGCAGACCGACACCTATATCGAGAAAGACGCCTCGATCAACGACGACATAGACAGGATGCGCCTGCGCACCACCTCCAGCTTGATGGAGCGCAGCGACGTCGTCGTCGTCGCGTCGGTCTCCGCCATCTACGGGCTCGGCGAGCCGGAGGAGTACCGTGACCTCCTGCTTCAGGTCCAACGGGGGCAGAGCGTGGCGCGTGAGGATATCCTCGCCTCGCTGGTCGACGTGCAGTACAACCGCAGCGACTTCGATTTCAAGCGCGGGACTTTTCGCGTGCGCGGCGACGTGGTGGAGGTTTTCCCAGCATACGAAGAGCAGGCTTTGCGCATCGAGTTGTGGGGCGACGAGGTGGACCGCCTCACCAAGATCGACCCGCTAACCGGATCGGTGATCGCCGAGCTGGATCGCGCCGCGATCTACCCGGCAACCCATTACGCGATAGGCCAGCCTTCCCTCGATCGGGCGATCAAGACGATCAGGCACGAACTGAACGACCGGTTGATCGAGCTCAGGCGGTCGGGTCGGCTTCTCGAGGCGCAGCGACTGGAGCACCGAACCCGCTACGATCTGGAGATGTTGCGCGAGGTCGGCTTCTGCTCGGGTATCGAGAACTATTCACGTCACCTCTCGGGGCGCGAGGCCGGCGAGCGCCCGGCCTGTCTGATCGACTATTTTCCGGATGATTTCTTGGTCGTCGTCGATGAGTCTCACGTCTCCGTTCCGCAGATCGGCGGAATGTACGCGGGTGACCGCTCGCGCAAGCAGACGCTGGTCGATTATGGATTTCGCCTGCCAAGCGCGCTGGACAATCGCCCGCTTCGCTTCGAGGAATGGGAGTCGCTCGTCCCGCGGGCGATTTTCGTGTCGGCGACGCCGGGCGATTTCGAGCTCGAGCGGTCGAGCGGTGTGGTGGTCGAACAGGTCATCCGGCCGACAGGGCTCCTCGATCCGGAGGTCGATGTGAGGCCGGTGCGGGGTCAGGTCGACGACTTGATCGCCGAGGTCCGCGAGCGGGCCGCCCGTGACGAGCGGGTGCTGGTCACGACACTGACCAAGCGCATGGCCGAGGACCTGACCGAGTACCTGCTGGGAGTCGGCATCCGTGTGCGCTACATGCACTCGGACATCGATGCCATCGAGCGGGTGGAGATCCTGCGTGGCTTGCGACTGGGGCTCTTTGATGTGTTGGTCGGGATCAACCTGCTGCGCGAAGGGCTGGACCTTCCGGAGGTCTCTCTGGTGGCGATTCTCGATGCGGACAAGGAAGGCTTCCTCCGGTCGGACAAGAGCCTCATCCAGACGATCGGACGAGCGGCGCGTAGTGAGAATGGTAAGGCGATCATGTACGCCGACACCGTGACGGGCTCGATGCGACGCTGCATCGATGAGACCGACCGGCGGAGGGTGATCCAGGCGCGCTACAACGCCGAGCACGGGATAACGCCTCGCTCGATCCGCAAGTCGGTGGAGGAGGTGAGGCGGACGACCGCGGTGGCCGACTCGCGGCTCAAAACGGGTGCCCGGGCGGTGGACGCGCTGGCCGGCCTCTCCGACCTTGGGCCGGAGGAGATGGTGGAGCAGCTCACCGCGGAAATGGAACAGGCGGCCGAGGCCCTCGACTTCGAGCTGGCTTCCGAGCTGCGTGACAGCATCTTTCAGATCAAGGCCGATCTGGAGACGCAGCGCCGCGGTGGCGAGCCGGGGCGCTCCGCTCGCCAAGGAGGCTCCAAGGGTTGAGCAGATGACGCGAGTTGACATGCTGGGGCCGCTGGGCCTGAGCGAACCCCAGTTGGCGGCCTGGGGCCGGAGGATCGGCGCGTCCGTCGAGCCGCCGCTTTGGGTCGCCCTCGACGGCCCCCTCGGCGCCGGGAAGAGCGTCCTGGCCCGGGCTATCTGCCGCGGCGCCGGCGTCGTCGGACACATCCCCTCGCCGAGCTTCACGCTGGTTCAGCAGTACGAGAGCGCCCGCGGTTTCCGAATCCACCACGTGGATCTCTTCCGGCTCGAGGCAGGGGACCCCATCGAGCCGTTGGGCTGGGACGACCTCGTTGGAGGGACGGGCCTCGTGCTGTTGGAGTGGCCGGGGCGAGCCGAAGGACAGCAACCCGATGATCGTTGGGACGTTGCACTGGACTATGGCGAAACGCCGGACGAGAGAGTCGTGAGCGCCTGGCGACGCGGCGCCGCGCAGGGGCTGCTGGAGCCGTGACGGGGCCCAACCGCATGAAGGGTCGAGCGGGCCCGGCTGACGTGTGGCTCGCTATCGAAACGGCCACCCCGGTGGGCTCCGTGGCGATCTGGAAGGACGGGCTGGCCTTCGAGGAGTCGCTCCGGATTCAGGGCGGTCATTCCGAGCTGGTGCTTCCAACGATCGATCGCGCCCTGGAGGTCACGGGCACGCTTCCCGAGGATGTCTCCGCACTCGTCATCGGCAGCGGGCCCGGCTCCTTCACAGGTGTGCGCATCGTCGCCTCGATGGCCAAGGGCTGGGCGATGGCTCGTGGCACTCCTCTGTTCGCCTACTCGAGCCTCCTCGCTACGGCCGCCGGGTCCGGCGTCGACGGCCCCATCTGCGCTCTGTTCGACGCTCGCCGGAACCAGGTCTACGCCGCTTGCTACGACTTCTCTCGAGGCCGCCCCATCGAGTTGCTCCCGCCCGCCGCCTGGCGTCTCGACGAGTTGCTCGCCCAGCTCTCACGCCTCGGGATCCGGCCGACCTTCGCCGGGGAGGGTGCACTCGTCTACGGCGCGTCACTTCGAGAGTCGCTCCCGGGAGCCTGCCTGCTCCCAGAGCACCTGGGCACGCCCCGGGCGGCTAGCCTTTTGTGGTTGCGCGACCGCGTCCCCGATCTCGGCCGGATCGCCGATCCCGATGCCTGGGAGCCTCTTTACTTGAGGGACTGGAAGGTGCCGGAGGAGGGGAAGACACCGTGAGCGCGGTCGAGCCTGTCTATGCGCCAACGGTGCGTGAGATGACCGGTTCGGACCTCGATTCGGTCATCCAGATAGAGCGCGCGTCGTTCTCGACCCCGTGGAGTCCGGCGAGCTTCCGCACCCTCCTCGACCGCGGCGACGCCAGCCTTTGGGTCGCAACCGTGG
>JBDHAL010000044.1:0-16471 GCA_039588075.1 Gemmatimonadota bacterium
CTGGCAGGGGACGCCGGCGTCCAGCGCGAGACGGCGAACCGCCTTGAGCATCGGGGTGGGCCCGCACGTCAGGACGAGGTCGACGCCTTCGAGCTCGATGCCCTCGGTCACTCGACCTCTGCGGCCGAGCCCGCCGTCCTCCGTCCAGACCTCGGCCACCAGCCCTGACAGCTCATGAATCTCGTCCGGATCGAAGACGGCTTCCGCGTTCCGCTCGCCATACAGCAGGCGGATTTCCGGCCCCGGCGGCACGGCGCGGATAGCCCAGTCCGGCAGGAAGAGGAACGGCGCCAGGCCCACGCCGCCGGCGACACAAAGGATCTTTCCGGCGCCCTCGATCTGATAGTGGCTGCCCAGAGGACCCAGCAACAAGGCCGAGTCTCCAGGGCGCAGCTCCGCGACGCGCCGCGAGCCCTCACCGAATACCCGGACCAGCAGCCCGATCATTCCGTCCCGGGCCGCAGCCACGCTGTTGGGGCGCGGCAGGAACGGGCTTCCCCACCCCGTCGCACCGAAGCCGACCATCACGAACTGCCCGGGCGCGGCCTGGGCGGCGATATCAGGCGCCTCCAGCTCCAGCCAGAAGGTCCCCTCCGCCATCTGCTGCTTCGCCCGTACCTCGCACCAGCTGCGGACGATTCGATGCTCTCTCTTCACCTGTTGGTCTGGTCCGTTCCGTGTTTCGGTGTCACCGGGCCATCGAGACGCGGGCGTGGACTTCACTGCCACGCCGCCTGCCTGGCCCTCACCTCTTGGTCGGCCAGCACCTCGAGCCGCTCCAGCTGCCGTCGCAGCCCCGACTCCAGCTCCTCGTAGGTGAACTGGCTCTGTGCCCCACCGATCAGGGCCCTAACGTAGGCCGAGTCCCCGTAGTCCTCCGCCAGGCGGCGCCGCAACTCTTCCGCGCTCGACCCGTTGGTCGCCGCTTCCGGCGCGCCGGAATCTAGATCGGTGAGATCAAGGACCGCCAGAATAGCTTTCGGCGCCCAAAGCGATTGAGGCTGCGTGTTGGCATACTCGAGGAGCAGGGTTCTGGCGAGCAGCGGCGCGTTCAACTCGTCCCTGGCGGTCTCGGCGGCGAGGATGTATCCGAGGTTCCCCACCTCCACCCAGAACTCGATGCGGATCAGCATGTCACGCAGGCGATTCAAGGAATAAACGCCGCGAGCGGCAGGCTGTCGGTATAGCCGCTCGAGCGAGGTCTGGGGGCGCTCCAGGTCTTCAATCTGCTCGGCGCTCTGGACATCGAGGGATGCGAGGCTCACCTGAGCGTCGACGGCAGATCTGGAGTCCGGATCGATCGATACGGCCAGCTGGTAGTCCTCTTTACCCGTCTCGGTGTCCCCAATCGACACTTCAATGTCGGCGCGCAGCTTGATCAGCAACGCCCGGTCGCTTCGCAGAAGGTTGGACGATTCGACCTCCGCCAGAGCGGCCAAGCCGGTCGCCGGACTCATCGACACCACTTCTTGGGCCAGCGCGACGACCTCCCGCTCCTCGGTGGCATTGAGAATCAGGTTGAAGAGGCTGGACAGCCAGAAGACTGCTTGATCGCCGCGGCCGCTCAGTACCAGCAGCCGCACCCGGTCGATCCGCGGCTCGAGCCAGTCGGGCTCCAGCTCGATCGCCTCGCGAAGGTCCAGATCCGCCTCGCCCAGGCGGTCCATGACGGCTCGGGCCCGTGCCCGGCTGAGCAGCAACCGGGAGCGGGGCTTGGCCCCGTCCTCGTACTCGAGGGCGACGGAGAGCAGCGAATCGGCGACTGCGAGCTCGCCCAGATAGATCTTAGCCGTGCCGAGGTACCCGGCGACCTCGGCGCTGTCTTCAGCGGTCTTGGCGTAGGCCAGTAGAAGCACGGCGGATTCGGCGGCCTCCATCCACTCCTCGCGCAGGATGCGCGCCCGGGTGGTGAGGCGCAGGGCATCGTCGGCCCAACGGCTGTTGGGTTTGTTCGCGACGATGCGTTCGGCTTTTTCGATGCTGGCGCCCAGGTTCCCGCGACCGGCGGCAACGCGACCGTCCTCGATCTCTGCGCTACCCTGATCGAAGAGCCGGTTGGCGTTGTAGAGCGCGTTGAAATAGACGCATCCGGTCGCCGCGGTCAGAGCGACCGCGATGATCGGGATAGCGAGAGTACTACGGAGTAGACCGTGACCTCTAGTTGCCGCTGTCGTAGGAAGACCAGACCCGCCGACCATAATCCGACAAATAGTCCACAACTGCATCGGCCAACGCATCTGCTATCTTCGCCTGATAAGAGGACGACCGCAACAGCATTTCCTCATCCCGGTTGGAGAGGTACCCGACCTCGACCAGGACAGCGGGCATGGTGGCACCCACCAAAACGACGAGCCCGGCCTGTTTGACGCCGCGGTTGGGCGCCCGCAGGGCCTCGCTCACGCTGCCTTGAATCACCGTGGCGAGCAGGCTGGACTCCTGAAGGTTGCCGGTGGATTGCAGGTCGCTGAGGATGTACTGGAGGGGCTCCAGGTACTCCTCCGGCGTATCCGTCTCGAACTCGAGCGCGGAGTTCTCACGCATCGCCACCTGCCGGGCCTGGTCCGTTTTGGCCACCGCGAGGAAGTAAGTCTCGACGCCACGGGCCGGGTTTGGGACCCTCGGCATCGAGTTGCCGTGGATCGACAGGAAGAGATCAGGCGGGTGGTCCAAACCGCTGAGCTCCAGGACGCGCGGCCGGTCGGTCAGTGCGATCAGCGTGTCGGCTTCCCGGGTGAGGACAACCTCGATACCCCGCTCACGGCGCAGCCGCTTGGCCAGATCGAGGGCGATGGCCAGGGTGACGTCCTTCTCTTTCGTGCCCCGCACGCCAATGGCGCCGGGGTCTCTGCCACCGTGGCCGGCATCGATCGCGACGATCCAGGAGTCCCGAGTCGGCGGCCGTAGCGTCGTCGGCGGCCGCTCCACCAGGCGACCATCCAGGTAGCGCCAGCGCCGCGGTCGCTCTCGGGGCAGCCAATCGAGCGCCCAGCTGACGGGAACCATGAGGTTGGCGCCATCGCTGTAGACCGGGTTGGCCAACTGGAAGATTTCATCACCGACGGAGAAGAACGGCGAGCCGGGGGCGAAGCGGACGCGTTCTCCGTCCATCTGCATCGCCGCGCCGGTCCACGTGTAGCCGAGGGCCTCGGCGAGCTGCGTCGCGCGGGCGGCCGAGTAGCCGTGGTCTCGCTCGATGGAGACCGCTCGCGTCGCTCCATCCCGGACGACGACGAAGTCGTCGGCCGGTACCGGCCCCCAACCGAGGATGCCGCCCGCCAACAGCGCGAACGCCAGGCTACCTGTTCTTCCGTGCAAGTCCCACCTCCCGCTCCGCTTCACGCCGCTTGATGTCTTCCCGACGATCGCGGTGCTTCTTTCCCCTCGCCACCGCCAGCTTCACTTTGGCCACCCCGTTCCGGAAATACACCTCCAGCGGTACCAGCGTCAGGCCGGCCTGCTCGACCTGCCCGATCAGCCGCTGGATCTCCTTCCGGTGCAGCAGAAGCTTGCGCCGCCGCTTGAACTCGTGGGCGTCCGGCCCCGCCGGCCCGTATGTCCCGATGTGCATGTTGTGCAACCATGCTTCTCCACGCTCGAGCCGCGCGTACGAATCGGACAGGCTCACGTGCCCTTCGCGGAGCGCTTTGACCTCGCTGCCAGCCAGCACCAACCCCACTTCCAGCGTCTCCAGGATCAGGTACTCGTGACGCGCTTTCTTATTCCGAGCTACTAGCTTGGTGCTCTCTTTGGACATGGAAGTATTACGGCTGGAGGCCGTGGGGGGTTCCTTATTATCGTAGTTCAAGTCCGGGCGCGCAAGTCAAGCCTACTCCAGCACTTCGATCTGTTGCCGCCTCACGCGCCGCAGCTCGTGAACCTGCGCCACCTCCGCCCCCAGCACAAAGACGATCGCCAGGTAGTATAGCCAGACTACCACGACCACCAACGTCGCGATCCCGCCGTAGATCGACCTGTAGTCCGCTACCCGGGTCAGGTAGAATGCGAAGCCGAACTTGAGCAACTCCCAGCAGACCGCTGTGAAGACCGCCGCCGCAACCGCCATGCGCCACGGGACGCGCCGCGCCGGCACGTACTTGTAGAGAAGCAGGAAGAGCAAGAAGATGAAGGCCAGGGCCGTCACTTGAGCCGAGATCCGTTCCAATATCCCCACGTGGACCGGTGAGAGGCCCAGCACCTCGAAGCCGCGCGCCTTCGCCAGGTTGAACACGATGGTGATCCCGATATTGAGGATGACCAGCACGGAAGAGACCAGCACCATCTCCGCGTCGAAGATCTTGCCCTGGATGATCCCGCGGCTCTGACGCAGGTCGAATATCTCCCTCAGAACGGCCCTAATGGAGCCGAACAAGCGGGTCGAGAACCAGACGAACAGCCCGAAGCTGATCAACCCGATGGCCTGGCCGCGGGAGACGGCCCACTCGATGACCTCCTCTGGAAGGCTGTCCTCAGCCCCGCTAACACCGCCCTCGCCAAGGACCGGCACGATCACCGAGAGGTACTGCCGCAGCTGCTCGATCGGCTCCACTCCGGCCGCTTCGGCCGCCGCTTCCAGCGTCAGACTGATCAGAGATACGATGATGAACAGAAAGGGGACGGCGGCGACCAGGATGCTGAAGGTCAGGCCGCTGGCCAAGACGAAGACGTTATCGTCGTCGGCCTTCTCGAAGACGCGGACGGAGTAGTCCTTGAGCGCCACCCACAGCGCGTCGGCGGTGCTCCGCGCCCCGTTCAACCACCTGCGATATACGGAGATCGGTTGAGGCGTGTCGACGGCGTTCACGGCACGCGGTACGGAGCGCCCTCAGTCGCTGATCGGATCAGGCGTCCGCGCTTTCCCCGTCGGATCCGCGCGCTTCGGCGATCTGATCTTCGAGCTCTGTCCGCGCCGCACGGGCGGCTTTCCGGCCCGCGTCCAGCGCCTGCTGCGCCTTACCCCGGCCTTCCGAGACCTTGCTCTTCGCCTGCTCGTACTTCTCTTCCACCTGGCGGCGGCCCTGGGAAAACGCGTCCTGAAGGGTCCCCTGGAGCTCGCCGGCCTTCTCCTCGGCTCGGTCGCGCAGGCGACGCGCACGCTCCTTGAGCTCCTCCTGCGTCTCGGCACCCGACTTGGGGGCGAGCAGGAGGGCGGCGGCGGCGCCGAGCAGCGCTCCCCAAACGAAGGGGAACAGGCCCGAGCCGGTCCGCTCGATCACCACGTAGGGAACTCCATCGTCATCGTAATCGCGCATCGTCAGTTTCCTCTCGGTCTAGTCTAGTCCAGCTCTTGTCTCTCGTGCAGCCACGCTCAAGACTCGCGCAGAGCACGGCGCAATTCTTCCATGTTGACCGGGCGCTGCAGGGCGATCCGTTGGGCCTCGGGCCCGACGGAGCGCGAAAAACCCTCTCCGTACACTACGGCATCGGGCGCGAAATCGTTTTCCCGCTCCGCAGCTTCCGGCGTGTCGGCCACCCGAACATCGTGTCCACCGGTCGTCAAAGCCCTCACCAGCGCGTCCCGTACAGGACCCGCCTGATCTACGAAAAGAATGCGCCGGGGAGCCATCTGGCCTCACGAAGCGGTGGCAAAAAAGGGGGGCCGTGCGCTATCGGTAAAGGCAAAGATAGGCTAGCGCAGCGGTTTGTTCAACAGGTAATGGTTGAGTGGGGCTGGGAAGTGGATTACGTGATTACGGAACAGGGGAGTTTGGATATCAGAAATAACATCGAACTTCCAAACTCACCTGTTCCGTAATCACGTAATCAAATTCGTAATTCCCAACACATTTCGAAGTCCAACGGTCACACCTCCACAACCAGACCGTCGTACGCCGGCTCCACCCCAGGCGGCAGCCGCTCAAGCGTGCCTTGGTAATCGAGCCGGTGCGTGAGGTGGGTCAGGAAAGTCCGTTTCGCGCCGATGACGCCGGCCGCCTCGAGTGCTTCCTCCACGTTGAAATGGGTCGGGTGGGGATCGCCCCACCAAAGCGCGTTGATCACGAGAACGTCGACGCCGTCCAGGATCTGGCGCTCCGGTTCACCGATGCGCTTGCCGTCGACGACGACGCCGAGCCGGCCGGCCCGGAAACCGTAGGAGTTGATGTTGCCATGCGGGAACGGCAGCGGGGTGAGTTGGAAGCCCGCTATGTCGAGCTGTTCCCCGGTCCGGAACGTTCTCAAGTCGATCTCGGGCTTGCTGCTGCCCGGGTTCGGCTGGATTGAGGCATCGAAGATGTACGGGAACCTATCGCGCAACTCGGCGGCGTGCTCGTGGGCCACGTACATCGGCAGCGCCTCTCCGTCCCGCTGGCTGAAGATGCGCAGGTCGTCGATCCCTTGGACGTGATCGGCGTGCAGGTGTGTCAAGAACACGGCGTCCACCCGCTTGGTCCCCGCCCGCAAGAGTTGGAGGCGCAATTCGGGGGCGGTATCGACCAGCAGGACGCGACCGTCCTGCTCGACGGCCAGGCTGTGCCGGGTGCGTCTATTGCGCTCGTCGCCCGACGAGCAGACCGGGCACTCGCATCCGATGACGGGGACGCCAAAACTGGTGCCTGAGCCGAGGAAGCGGAGTCGCACGGTCAGATCGTCTCTATGCGGATCATGTTGGTGGTGCCGCTAACGTGGAAAGGCATGCCGGCGGTGACGACGACGCGGTCACCGGGCGCGGCGAGAGAGCGGCGCGCCAGTTCGGCGCGGGCGACTTCGAGCATGTTGTCGTAGGTAGGCTCGGCGCGGCACAGCAAGGGCAGCACGCCCCAGGCCAGGGCGAGCTGGCGCAGCACGCTCTCCTTGTCGGTGACGGCCAGGACCGGGACGGGCGGGCGGCGCGACGAGACGACGCGCGCGGTGTGGCCGCTACTGGTGAGCGTGACGATGGCCGGCGCCTGCGTGGCGCGGACGGCGTCCAGGGTGGCACCGGCCACGGCCACTTCGGTGGTTGCCGGGCCCGTATCCTTGAGCATGTCGGGCACGTCGTAGGGCGGTCCGCCCGCCAGCATCACGCTGCGGGCCTCGACCTCGGCAATGACCCGGGTGAGGGCCCGAACCGACTCGACGGGGTAGTTTCCGACGGCCGTTTCGGCTGAGAGCATGACGGCGTCGGTGCCGTCCAGGATGGCGTTCGCCACATCGGAGACCTCGGCGCGAGTGGGGCGCGGGCGCACGATCATCGATTCGAGCATTTCCGTGGCGATGACGACGGGCCGACAGCGGGCGTTGGCCATGCGCACGATACGCTTCTGAGCCAACGGAACCATTTCGAAAGGTAATTCGGTCCCCAGGTCTCCGCGCGCCACCATGATGGCGTCCGCTGCGTCGAGGATCGAAGCGAAGTCATCCAGCGCGGCTTCCTTTTCGATCTTGGCCATGATCGGCTGGCTCTCCGGCACTCGATCCCGAAGGTCTTTGAGGTTCTGGGCCGAGCGCACGAACGAAAGAGCCAGGTAATCCGCCTCGATCTCCACCGCTACTTCCAGGTCGGCCAGGTCCTTCTCGGTGAGCGACGGGGCGCCCACGTGCACGCCGGGAAGGTTGATGCCCCTGCCGGTCGTCACCTTGCCACCCATCACCACCTCCGCTTCGACGCGCGGCGCGTCGACCGAGCGTACCTTCAGCTCGATGCTGCCGTCGGCCAGCAGAACCCGGTTGTCCTTCGAGAGGTCCTTCGCCAGGTCCGGGTAGGTGACCGGCAAGTCGCCGTCGCGGGCCGCTTCGGCCGGCGCAAGGACCACAACGTCACCCGGCTCCAGAAACATCTCGCCATCCAGCCGCCCCACCCGGATCTTCGGCCCCTGCAAATCGACCAGCACGCCCACCGTCCTGCCGGACTCGGCCGCCGCCGCTCGTACCTTTTGCGCCATTTCGCGCACGCTCTCCGGCGTGGCATGGGACATGTTCAGCCGGGCCACATCCATCCCGGCGGCGCAGAGGGCTTTCAGCGTTTGCGGATCCGACGAGCCCGGGCCGATGGTGCAGACGATCTTCGTCTTCAGAAAGGTCTTCGTCGCGTCCATAGATCACAAACTCTAGAGCGCCGAAGCGTTCCGTCAATGCTTGCAGGGGTCCGGCTAAGGGCGAAAGAGGAGCCAGAGGGTGGGAGCGGCGGCCGCCAGTGTCCGCAGACGCTGGGCTATGGTGAGGATCTGGCGGTTCGAGTCGAGGGGGTCGCCGGGATCGACCTGCTGGCCCGGCGTATAGGCCCCGGGCACGGGCGCGCCGAGCACGAGCGCGACGGTCAGGCTCGCGGTGTCGCCGGGGGCCAGCGTGAGGGGTCCGTGGCCTTCGGTCAGGCGGTAGTCGTTGGGCGCGTCGGAAACGAACCCGATATCGGGCGACGGGTGATCGCCGATAGGATCCAGCAGGGTGCCAAGGCGCCCGGCCAGGACGCGCCAGCCAAAGCCGGGGGACGCCTGGTCGTTCCAGTCGTCGCCGGCGCGCCAGAGGGTCAGGGTCCGCTCGGTAGAGCCGGCCGGTGGTTCCAGGGAGACGAGCCCGACCAGGGCGGGCGAGTCGGAAAAGCCGCCGAGTGCGGGATCGCTGAAATCCGCGTCGTAGAGGAACCCGAGGTTGAGGTCCGGGTCGAAGGTCCCCAGGTCGTCGGTGGACACCCCCACGTCGGCGTCGAGCCCGAACCCGAGGTACAGCTGTTCGAACGTGTAGCCGCCTTCCGGGACGGATGGGTAGTTCCTCCGGTAGCGAGGATCGCCGCTGACGTTCTCGACCTCGTAGCGGATGAACAAGATGTCCTCGACGTCTACGGTATCGATGGCCACGATCGTCTGCTTCACGGACAGCCCCAACAACGACTCACCGACGCCGGGCTCCGTGGCCCAGTATTCCACCGTCTCGATCTGACGGAACCCGCTCGCTCGAGTCGCCAGCGGCTCGCGGCCCGTCCACGCTTCGAGGGCGACCTGGCTGGCCACCGTGTCACCGGCCGACGCGCCCGCGTCGCTTCCCAGTATGGCCGCGGCGAGGATCCGGCCGCCCGCCGCATACTCGAGGACGGCGGTATCCGGCCAGGAAAGGCCCGGCCCACCACCAAAGAAGGCGCCGGCACAGGTGTCGCCGAGGCCGGTAAAGCGGCAGTCGATGCGACCCCTCTGCATTTGGAACGGACAGTTGCTCCGGCAGCCGCCTTCCAGTCCGACATCCAGCGTATCGCGGACGCCTTCGCTGACGGTGGTGGTGTCGGCCCACGCAAAGGTCTGCTCCGGAGTCGCCACGAGGACCAATTCGACCTCGTAAAAGCCGACGGGCGCGTTTGGGAGCAAGGCCGGCGTCCTGACACCCAGAGATTGGCCGTCTATGATGATGTCGGCATTGCTCGGATCCGAGCGCACGAACAGGTCACCGAAGACCGGAACCGTGGGTCGATCCCGGCCACCGAAGCAACCCATGAGAACGAATGCGCAGAGCGGAACCGCTCGGCGCAGAGACCCGCGCTCAACCACGTCCGCCGCCTGATCGTCTAGTCTCGATGCCCGCAATCAACTCGGGCAGAACCTGGCCCGCCCGGCCCGACAGGAAGATGTCGACGCTCCCGGTCAGCTCCGACGGCTCCGTGTTGACCTCGATCACCGTAGCTCCGGCCGCCCGCGCCGTGACCGGGAGGCCCGCCGCCGGGTAGACGAGCCCGGAGGTCCCAACCACGAGCATCACGTCGCAAGAACGGGCCAGCGATTCCGAACTCTCGAACACGCCCGGCGGCAGCATCTCACCGAACCAGACCACGTCGGGCCTGATCGACGATCCGCAGTCCGCACACTTCTGCGGCTCGACCGGCCCATCGGCGTCAGCCAGCGGCACGTCAATCGCCACGGGGTGATCGCGCTCGAAGCACTTGAAACGGTGAATGTTCCCGTGAAGCTCCAGGATACGCGAGGATCCGGCGCGCTCGTGTAGCCCGTCGATGTTCTGAGTGACCACAGCGACTTCCGGGACGAGCCCCTCGAGCCGGGCGATGGCCTCGTGTCCGGCATGGGGTGAGCGGCCCAAGATGAGCCCGCGACGGTAGTTGTACCAACCCCAGACGCGGGCCGGGTCCTGTCGAAAACCGTCCCGCGTCGCTAGCTCCTGCGGGTTGTAGCGCGCCCACAGGCCTTCCTGCGCGTCCCTGAACGTTGGGATCCCGCTCTCCTTCGACATCCCGGCGCCGGTCGCCGCCACGACAAGGCTCGCCACGTCCAGGACCTCAACCGCCCGCTCGAAATCGTCCATTGCGATCAGAATGCGCTAGGCACGATAGACGACCTCTCCCCCGACTATCGTCGCGATCACGCTCGAGGAAAGGATCGCCTCGGGGTCCGCGGTCACCAGGTCTGTGTCCCATGCGGCGAAATCTGCGTGGTAACCCGGTGCCAGCCGACCGCGCCGATCCGCGTCGCCGGCCGCCTGGGCCGGCCCCTCGGTGTAGGCCCGCAAGGTCTCGAGCCCGCTCAACCGCTCACTCGGGTACCACCCCGCCTCGGGATAACCGCCGCGATCGCGCCGGGCCATCGCGCCGTAGAAGCCCTCGCGAGGGTCGGCCGCCTCGACCGGCGCGTCCGAACCGAGGGCCAGGACCGTCCCCGCATCGAGCAGCGTGCGCAGAGCCATGGTTCTGCCGCCGCGATCGGCGCCCCAGCGCTCCTCGACCAGCCGCACGTCGGTGAGAAGATGGGACGGTTGCATCGAGGCAACGATACCCGAACGAGCGGCCCGCTGCATGTCCCGTTCGGCCACGCATTGCAGATGCTCCACGCGGTGAGGAATCGCCAGACCCGCCGATCCCGCTCCCTCAATCGCGTCGAGGGTCATGCGGACCGCCGCATCACCGATCGCGTGTATCGTCGCGGCCAGGCCTGCCCGGACCGCCCGCTCCACATCCGACTCGAGCTCCTCGGGCTCCAGGCGGCGAACCCCGCACTGCTCCTCGCCCTCATACGGCTCCAGCATCCATGCCGTGCGAGAACCCAGAGCACCGTCCGTGAAATACTTGATCCCGCCAACGCGCAACCACTCACTCCCGAACCCGCTCGCCATGCCAGCCTCGATCAGCGTTCCCAGGAATCGCTGCGGGAAGTGATGCAGGACGCGGAGACGTAGCTCGCCCGAACGCTCCAGCTCCCGGACTATGCGGAAGGATTCCGGCGCCTCCACCGATTGGACCGCGGTAACCCCCAACTTGTGAAGCTCCGCCTGACCCTCCAGCAGCGCGCTCTTCCGTTCCGCCTCCACGGGACGCGGTCGCCCCTCGTACCACCAATCGAGAGCTCGTTCCGTCAAATACCCCGTGGGCCGACCCCGGCCGTCACGCTCGACCTGACCGCCGGGCGGATCGGCCCGTTCCGCCTCGATCCCCAGCCGCCTCATTCCTTCGCTGTTCAGCCAACCCGAATGAAGGTCGTGGGCGATCAGCGCCACCGCCCGGCCACCAGACGCTTCGTCCAGATCCGCCAACTCCGCTTCTCCTCGCCAGGTCGGATCCCAGCCCTTGGCCTCTATCCACGCGTCTGCCGGCGCCGCCGCCGCCGCCAGCGTTACGGCCTCAAGGGCCCCCTTCATCGATCCCGATCCCGATACATCGAGACCCCCCAGCCCCTGCGCCCACTCGATCAGGTGTATGTGTGAGTCGCTCAGACCCGGCACGATTGTGTGCGGCCTCAGATCCAGCCGCTCCACTCCACCTCCCGCTCTGGCTTCCACCTCGGCCTGCGACCCTATCGCCGCCACACGCCCATCTCGCACCAGCAGGCTCTCGACTTCCGGGCGTTCAGCGTCCAGCGTCCGGATCGTGCCCGCACGCACGACTAGTTCTCTTCGGCTATCCATCGTTCCTGGTTCTGTGGAAATGCCTGCGGTGGGGTCCGAGCTTGGAGCACACTGCACCCGCGTGCAGGGCCGGCCTTCCTACTCCCGTCCCTGCCGTCTGCCTTCCTATTTCTCTTGCGCCAGCGCCATTCCCGTTACGAGCTCAGGACGGTTGTGCGCTATCCACTCGTGGATTCCACGCACCTGGCTCAGTGATAGCTTCTGCAACACCGGCAACGGCAAGCCGGGTATCACCGCCGCCAGCGAGCGCCTCATCAAATAGGCCCGCTGCTTTCGTCTCAGTTCCGATGACATGCTCGGTCCACTCGGCGTCTCCGGGATCGGCTCCAGCAACGTCCGGTAGCTGTGGATTTGTCGGTCCGAGAAGCTGTCAGGAATTCGGTGCTTTCGCTTACCAATTTTAAATGAGCCGTCGGAATCAACTGTACACACTCTGGTCATCGGGCTTCCTTCTGCGGGTGTATCGAAGAGACTCGTCCCCCGCCTCAAAAAGGCAAGGCTTCTTACAAATTGTGGTGGGTGCAGCACCAGCAATCTACGGTCGACCCACCTGGTTTGCAAGAATGAGAAAGCCAGTTATCAAGCGAGCTTGTCCGGTGAGGTTTGAGGAGTCTGCATGACGTAGAGCGGTACGCTCTTGAGGTGTTGGTCGTCGACGATGACCTCGAAGGAGTAGTCGCCAGACTTCTGAAAATTGACGCCGGCGAGCCCGAGGATGACGTGGGGTTTGAGGGCGCGGCCGGGGACACCGCCGGGGACGACGAGGGGCCCTTCGGCCTTGAAGAGCTGTCCACCGTCGGCGTCGATGAGCCGAACTTCGAGTTGGTGCTGGCCCTGTTCGGTGAAATCGGCGCGGGCCCGGAGAACGAAGACCATGGAGGCGTGTCGAAAGGGCAACTCGCGAGCCCAGATGGTATCGAAGACGCCGAGGATGTTGAGTTTGCCTTCCTGGCTGACGTTGGCGGCATCGGCGACAACGGCGAGGTCTATCTCCACGGGCGGTGAGGCCTGGCGGGGAGCGGCAACCCGCTCATGTCCGGTCTTTGCGAGTGTTTCGAGGGCGGGATCCGGAGCTGCTTCGCGACGACCCGAAGCTGCGTTGTGATGATCCAAAGTTGCGCTGGCCCGACCCGAAGTTGCGCTGGCCCGACCCGAAATTACGCTGACCCGACCCGAAGTTCCGCTGGCCCGACCCGAAGTTGCGCTGCCCGGACCCGAAGTTTCTCTGCGGCGACCCAAAGTTGCCCGAGCGGGACGCCGCGGCGCCGGCCTCAGCCGCCTGCAACGCCGGCCGGCAGGTCCGCGCCATGTTGGTGAGGGCAGACTTCTTGACGTTGGGCGTGTAGTCGATCCTTTCGGAGTAGGCTTCACAGGGTCCGAGCCCTGTTCTCCAGGGGGTCGCCTGGTACCTAGGCCGCTGCGGCGCATCCTCGTCGACCAGGACGCACCCTCTGGGGACGCGATCACCTCGAACGAGACCGCTCGCCTCTTTCTTGACCACGCAATCACGCTGTTGCTGCTGGGCGCTCGCCGGGGCGGCGAGCAGCGGGGCGGCCAAGATAATGGCCGCGGCCAATTTGAGTCCCTGTCTCATCATCATACTTGAAGCTAGCCCTCGCGGACGGCGGCTACAAGGAGCCATCGCATCGCCAGCCTCTCCCGTCACCCCCCATCCCACGCCTCGTTTCTCGCTTCTCGTTGTCGTTGTCATTGTCGAAAGCCGCCGTCGGTAACGACAACGACAACGACAAAGAGAAACGAGAAGCGAGTTTGGGTCGTTGTTAGAGGTTAATTACCAGAGACGCGGCGAACCGGGTATCCGTCTTGTCGAAGGTGAAGGTCGCATCGGGGTCGCCGGGAGCATCGGGCGGGACGAGCACCTGGACCGGCTGATTGTCGAACAGGACGGCGTAGCTCAGGCTGATCGCGAAGATCTTGGTCATCGACGCGGTGAGCGCCAATACGAGATTGATCCTCAAGTCGTCGGTGTCTTGGAGGTTCTCGAGAAATGCGAGGTCGCCGTCGAAGACACCGGACTCGGAGAACTTGTACTGGTAATCGAATATGGCCTGCACGCCGCCGAACGTATTGGACTGCGAGGCGACCTGCTCCTCCTTTGTCCAATCGGCACCGACCTCGAGACTGAAGGTCTGCTTCTCCTGTGCCAGGATCTGGTAACCGAGGCCCAATGCGGCGGCGAACCTGTTATCGATACCGGAGAACTCGTTGCGGTACCAGCGACCGCTGGTATAGGTGAACAGGCTCGAGGCGAGCGAGTAGCGATATCGGCCACCGACAAAGTACTCCTCCGCCGTGGTCGCCGTGTTTTCATCGACCACCGCCTCGCCGGCAACGTTGCTGACACCCCTGACCCGCGTGTCGGATTTCAGCGCGTAACCCTCGAAGGTCAACTGCGATCTCGACCAATCATAAACGAACTTGTCGCTTATCGCCCAGGTGGTGACCTGCGAGTTGCCGCCGGTGCTGACGAGCGACAGATCCGCAACGTTGGTCCAAGCCTTTTCCGGCTCATCTTGTGCCTGCGCGGTTTGCGCGAAGGCTGCGGCTGCGAGCAAGCCGCCTGCTGCTATGGCTAGTAGACGTTTCATGCAAGCCCCTGGTGAGGATGGACGGGTGGCCAGACTGCCTTGAAGCTTGCGCATTGTAGGGGCAGCGTATTGGAAGTCAACAGTGAATTGCGGCCTAGCTACCTACCCGTCTACTGTCCACCGTCATCCAGCGAAGCAACGAGGGAATCAACGTCCGGCAGCCGGCCAGGGTAGTTCAGGTAGCGGGCGATCCGCGACAACTGGGGCCAGTCATAGGGATCGATGGAGTAGGCGACGCGCAGGTTTCCGCCACCGCTCCCGCGGACGCCGATCATCCGCTGGACGAGCGCCTGGGCCTTGAGGGCGCCGACGTCATCGCGATAGAGCTGGAACAACTCGTCGTAGGTGACGGCCGCGTCCGATAGTCGGCCCTCGAGGGCGTGGCGGTCGGCCAGAATGCGATAGCGCTCGCGATCGGTCGTCCCGTCGCTCAGCTCCCAGGCCGTCTCCAAGGCGGAACGCGCGTTGCGACGCTGGTCACGAAGGGCGTAGGCCTCGGAAAGCAACTGGTAGGCGAGTGCGAAGGTGGGATCGAGACTGACGGCCTGCTGCGCAGAGCTCGTCGCGCTGGTGAATCGACCGGCATACATGTGCCTGCGCGCTTCCGTGTAGGCATCGAGCGCTCCCGGCGAGCTGGTGAGGAACTGCAGGGGCGACCTGCTGGCCTCGATGTCGTCACCCGGCTCTCCGAGGCGACGGCGAACCGCGCGCGCGAGCCCCGCCATGGTCTCCAGCCTGTTCGACTCCTCCTCGACCTGGGCAGCAACGCCGTAGAGCGTGTCACCCGCCGGGCTCATCACCTGAATCCTGACGCTGTCGAAGGGCATGCTGTCCGGCCCGATGCCGCGGCTCATCCAGGTGGCGATGACGAGGGCGTGACCCTCGGCCCCTGCGAGGGCGAGCGCTTCGTCCAGGTTCAGGTTGGCGGAGCGTTGGCCGGTACGCCGGGTTCGAGCGATGAGCGCGCGCTCGCGTGGAACCGTGTTGAAGAAGCGGGCCTGGGCTAAATCGCTCTCCAGCGCCAGCGTCATCGCGGCGCTCGAGGGATCGCCGTCGCCCGGATCTGCGACGTCGACGTCGGCGACCAGGACCCATTCGCCCGATTCATCGAGAATCGGGCCGGAGAGCATCTCCGCGATTCTGGATACGGACGTCTCGACGAACGATGGCGTTCGCAGTGTGACCTTCGGAACGGTCACCCTCGGAAGCGAGACGCTGGGCAGCGACGGGGCCTGTACATCGCCGAGATCCTCCGTCAGACCGCCGACCATCCCAACCACCCGCGGACCAAAGACGACCGCGAGCCCAACAACGGCAAGCGCCACTGGCGCGTACCAGAAACGCCGCAGGATGGGCCATAGCGCCGGAATCTTGAGAGTCGGAAGCCTAAAGCGCCTCCGTTCTTCGACGCCGGTCTCGGCGAACCTGACGCCGATTAAGTCGTCCTGGGCCGTGTCGAACGGCGAGGTCGACATCGACGGCTCCAGAAGGTCGGGCTCCACCTGACTCGGAGCTCCCGGCTGGTCCCAATCCAGCTCAGACGCCGCCGCGTCCGTCTCCCAGGGAGGCGGTTCCGCCGCCTTTTGCTTCGCCTCTTTGGCGGAAGCTTTCCTGGCCTGCTTTTCGGCTTTCCTCGCGGCTTTAGCAGTGGCCTTCTCCGCGGCCTTGTCCGCTTTGAGCGATGCGCTCTCCGCCGCCTTGCCTGCCTTTGCCGATGCCTTCGCCGCCGCCTTGTCTGCGTTGAGCGCGGCCCTATCCGCCTTGGCCGCCGACCTGTCGGACTTCCTGGCGCGACGGCGCTCCCTCATGCCCGCCTGCGCCTCGGATATCCTGCCGCCCGCGGCTATGGCCTTGACGCCCATCACCTTCGACAGGGCGAGGAGAGCCCGGCCCAGCGCCAGGAGAGCGGCCAGTGCCCGGTCCCCCAGGTCGATCAGAATGGGCTGGGTGTCAGACCACCAGCGCTTGAGGACCGGCGCCCAGGCCTTGCGAACGGAGGTGACCTCGTGGCGGACGTTCTTAATACCGGTGTCGACGAAGGCCGCGGCGGC
>JBDHAL010000045.1:0-17412 GCA_039588075.1 Gemmatimonadota bacterium
GAGGTGCGGCTAAACCGGCCGGTGGCGATCAAGGTGATGTCGCCGGGCCTGATGATGGCGCCGGGTATGGTCGACCGATTCCAGCAGGAAGCGGTGACGGTAGCGGCGCTGAACAACCCGAACATCGTAACGATCTACACGGTAGAAGAGACGCAAGATCTGCACTACTTCGTGATGAAGTACTTTTCGGGCCCATCGCTGGAGACGGTGATCCGGCGTGACGGCCCGTTGCCGAAGTCGGTGGTGAAGGCCTGGCTGACGCAGGTGTCGAGCGCGCTGGGATATGCGCACCGGCAAGGAGTGGTACACCGCGACATCAAGCCCGCAAACATTCTTCTCGATGACGAGGGTAACGCGGTCGTCACCGATTTCGGGATCGCCAAGGTCCCGAGGCGATCCAATCTGACACAGACGGGGATGACGCTGGGGACTCCGGCGTACATGAGCCCGGAGCAGTGCACGTCGAAAGAGATCACGGCGGCGTCGGATCAATACTCGCTGGGGGTCGTCGCGTACGAGATGCTGACGGGCGAACCTCCGTTCACCGGTCCGTCGCTGGAGGTGATGAAGGCGCACACGGAGCGGCCGCCGCGTCCCATCACGGTGCACCGACCGCACTGCCCCGCCGAGTTGGTGGCGGCGGTGGACCGGATGCTGGAGAAGGATCCGCTGAGGCGCTGGGCGGCGATGGAAGACATCATCGCCACGATTGGTGGAACGCCGATCGCTCACGACGATCCGATTCGAGCCCAGCTGGCCGCGCTCGCTTCGCCCAGCGCCCAGCGGGCACGGTTGCGCACGACCGGTGTCGGGGGTGGGCCCGCGCCCTCTCCGCCGAGAGGCCAAGCCGCGATCTCGCCGCCGGCAGGGCAACAGGCGATAACCCCGCCGTCGGAGCAGGATGTGCTTCCCGCCTACCTTGTGCCCGAACCGGCGCCGGTGCCGGCAGTGCCGGCGGAGCCGGCGGCGGTCGAGTCGCTGGTCCTGTCGCCGGTGCCTCGATCGATGTGGGCCGGCCATAGCGTGCAGCTCCAGGCCAGCATCCTGGACGCTGCGGGCTCACGACTGGAAGATCGACGGATATCGTGGGAGTCGAGTGACAGCGAAGTCGCTCACGTCACACTCGACGGCCTGGTGACGAGCTTGAAGCCGGGCTCCGCCACGATCACAGCCGCCTGTGAGGGCCAGGCGGATCGTGTATTCCTCGAGGTGATGCCCGTCACCGTGCAGTCGGTCAGGGTGTGGCCGATGCGCCGGATCATGGCCGAGGGCAGCTCCGTCCAGTTCAAGGCGAAGATCCGCGGCAGCGACGGCTCGAGCCTCACCGATCGCCCGATCGACTGGATGTCCGGCGACCCCGAGGTGATCGAGGTGTCGGCGGACGGACTGGTGACCGCGGTAGCTACGGGCCACGCAGAAGTGATCGCCAGATGTGAGGAGCAGGCCAAGGCCGCACCGGTGCGGGTGACGCAGCCCGGTGCGGCCTACCTTGTCGGCAGGTTCTGGTGGACCGCGCCGCTCGCCGCGGGCGCTTTGTTGACGCTGTGGTTAGGGCTCAGGAGCCCTACAGAAGAGTTGCCGCCGAGGGTGACTTCTGTGGTGATACAGCCGCCTGCCGCGTCGATCTCAATCGGCGGCACAGCCAATCTAAACGCCGTCCTGCGAGACGAAGCCGGCAACGTGCTAACCGAGCGCAGCGTAATCTGGGAGTCGAACGACATCAGCGTGGCAAGCGTGGCCGGGGGCATCGTCACCGGCGAAGGTCCGGGTACGGCAACCATTACGGCGCGAGAAGAAGGCGGTATGCAGGCCACGGCAACGGCAACTGTGGGCCTCGCGCACGTCCGGGTGGCGAGCGTGACGGTCCAGCCGGAATCTCCGACGATCATCATCGGAAACTCGGTCACTTTGCGTGCTCGAATGCTGGATGGCGAGGGCGCCGACCTGGCGGGCAGAACCGTCACGTGGGAATCGAGCGATCCCAGTATAGCGCGAGTGTCTCTGGACGGAACCGTGACCGGTCAAGCGGAGGGCTCGACCAGAATCACCGCGACGAGCGAAGGCCGGAGCGCCAGCACGGTCGTCAGCGTGAGCACGTTGCGGGTCGATCGCGTCACCATCCAAGCGGCGCGCCGCTCTCTTACGGTGGGCGGTACGCTCCGACTGAGCGCGAGAGCGATCGATCAACGCGGCAACGCCCTTCCCGGCAGAACGCCGAGGTGGAGATCGAGCAGCACATCCATAGCGACGGTCAGCGGCAATGGGACCGTGCGGGGACACGCCGAGGGCAGAACCGTAATCACGGCGACGGTCGAAGGACGCAGCGCTACCGTGTCACTCACCGTGAACCCGGCCGGCGTGGCATCGGTGACGGTTTCGCTGGAGCGGAATACCGTAACGGTCGACGACGCCGTGCGTGCAACCGCGCAGGCCGCGGGCGCAGACGGGACGGTCCTCACGGGCCGTGAAGTGACCTGGAGCGTTGGCGATCCATCGGTGGCCCGGGTGTCGCAAGCCGGCGTGGTCACCGCGCTCTCTGCGGGGACAACGTCGATCATGGCCAGCATAGACGGCGTGCGCGGGAGTGCGGCGCTGGCTGTAAGCGCGAGGGAACAGCCGAGGCGCCGGCCCGAGGAGGAACTGGGAGAGCTGGTGGAGCGGTTTAGATCGCTATTCGAACTGGAAGACCTGGACGGGATGGGGTCCGAGCTTTACCGAACCGCGGTTCCACGGGACGATGCGAACTTGATGGGCAGCATTTTCGACCGAGCCGAGGACCTACGAGTCGACCTCGTAGGTCCCCCACGGTTTGAGATTGTGGAAGGCCGAGCCACCGCCGACATCGAGCTTCACATGGAGTTCATCCAGACGAGATCCAGAGATCCTCGTCAGATGAACCAGCGGTTCCGCCTGACCTTCACCGAGGACCAAGCCGGCTGGCGCCTGCAGAACGCCGAAGCACGGCGTTAGCTTCCGCCGAAGCCGACCTCCACACCCGCCGTCACCAAAAGGTCGTTCTGCAGCTTCGACTCGGATCCTAACCTGTCACTCTTGAACGACGAGATGTAGTCTCGCAGGTCCGCCCGGATGATCACGGTCGGCGATACGCTGTAGCGGAAACCGACGCCCAGCGTTCCGGCGACCTCCGTCTTGCTGCCGAAGGCCTGCTCGATTCCATCCCCGCTACGGCTCACCACGCCGATGCCGCCGGCCAAGTAGACGGAGAAGGGATCAAGCGGAGGAGCGATCACGGTGTACATCGCGTTGATGCTGCCGTAGAACAAGGTCGCAGGCAGAGTGGTATCCGCCTGAACCGCACCGCCCTCCACGTTGGTGATGTCGAGGTCGCTGCTGGCGTAGGCTCCCTCGGCCTCGATCCCGAAGCGCGGCGTGATCCACACGGCAGCGCGCCCTCCCAACGTCCAGCCGGTCTTGAGCCCGAACTTGTGTATCGTATCGGTCGTGGCTTCGTCGACCAGGTCGGTCGTCGGTATTAGCGCTCCTCCAAACCCGCTGGCCGAGAACTTGAGGCCCTGGGCGGCGAGCGACGACGGCACGAGTGCCAGCAACAAAGCGAGTACTGCTCCACGATACCGCGACATCGGGAACCTCCGTGATGTTTGTAGTTGACGGCTAGGCGCAACAAGCTAGCACGATTACGTTTCAGTTGAAAGACCGTCGTGCCTCCTAGGGCTGCACCAGTCCAACCCGCTCCACGAGCTCCGCCGCGATGCCCGCGCCGGCCATCAGCTCCTCCAAAAACCGGGCTTCGTCAGCCTTCTCGAAGCCCCCTGCATAGACGTGATAGGCCGAACCTCCGCCTGCTGCGGCCGCCGGGACCATATAGGCCGGAATACCGACGCGCAGGAGGCTTTCCAGAGCGGCATCGGCCTCCGACTCAGACGTGTGGGTGCCGAGGAAGTAAGCCAGCCCCGTCGGCCTCACATCCCAATCCCTGACGCGCTCCTTGAGCCCTCGATCGACGAGCTGGCCCATCAGGGAGCGGGCCGCACCGCTGCTGGGTAGCATGGCCGCGTAGAGCCGGTAGTAGACGACACCGCGGACGACGGTAGGCGCGACGTAGAACGGCGTGCCCGGCCAAACCAGCCTTCGCCGGTGCTGCATCGCTTCGTCCAGCGTCCGGTAAGAAGCGATCGCCACCGAGTACTCGAGCAACGTCTCGGCGGGAAGCGCGCTGGCCGCTGTGACGGGCGTCTCGGCGCCCGGCGCGGCCGCGCCGACGCGGTCAGCCTGCCGGGCGCGTCCCGGAGAGAGCGCAATCGTGCAGAGCGTGACCAAGAAGAGGGCCAGCGCGAAGGTGATGACCGCCAGGACGATCGGTTGCCGGACGAACTCGAGCAATTGCTCCCACTGATCGCCGTAGGCGGCCCTTCTTGGCGGCGGGATCGGCGTCGGTGGCGGCCGCACCGGCTGTCGCGCCGGAGGAGCCGGAGAGAGGAGAGGCTCGGGCAGCACCGGCTCGGGAGGCAACGGCTCTGCGGGCAGCGGCTGTACGGGTGGTGGCGGTGGCGGCTGTACGGGTGGCGGTGGTGTATCCGTGGCAGACTTGGCGATCCGCCTCAGCAATCCCGTCTGCCCCAGCGAGAACGAGTCGGCACTCTCCTTCAGGAGGCGGAGCGCCGACAGTTTGCCGGTGCTCTGGTCGCGTCCGAAGTAGACGAAGCCACCGCCCTCGGCCCTGGGCATCTCTCCCAGGATCTCGAACCTTCCCTCGGCCATCTCTTTGACCGCGTCGAGCAACTCTCCCCGGGACCATTCACCGCTGAGCGACGCATCGCCCCAGAGATCGGCGCCGCAACCCGTGCAATAGCGCCCCCAGTTGCGTAGGGGCGCCCGACACTGCCCGCAGAAGTTATCGGGAGCCGGCACCGACGAGTCGAGCTCCTTGACGACCTCGAGATAGAACTGGTTGCCGCCGCCGGTCATCCGGATCATCACCAGTTGCATTCGCTCGAGGTCGCGGGCTAGATAGACGATGCTGCCGTCGACTCCGCGGATGACCTCGCCGAAAACCTCGTAGTCGCCGGCGGCCGCCTCCCGCACGGCCTCCAGGAACATGTCGCCCGACCGCGGCGCATCTCCGAGGCTCGGCAGACTGAAGTTGGTGTTACCCGATTCGCGTAGGACTCCCACCGGAGGCTTTCCCTTCGGAGCCGAGTTCCAGGTTATTCGCTCGATGTGGCGGCTAGAATCTTACGGCCCAACGCTCGACAGCGGAAGTGTGGCCCGTCGAGGCCTCAGCGGCTCTGTCTCAGGTGCCGGAATTCCGCGCCACGGAGCATCTGATCGTCCAGCCAGCGGTCGATCAGGCTCTTTCTGAACCGCCATTCCTTACCGAGCTTCGTCGCGGGAATCCGCCGCTCCTGCGCCCATTTGTATATCGTCTGGGGCGTCAAGCGGAGGTATTCGGCCACCTCTTCGATCGTGAGAATCTCGTTCTCGGGAGCGTTCCCGCCCGGCACGTCGTTCGCCATCGTCTAAGGCTTTATATGGTAAGCACTTAGCGTCATCATCCCTCCGGCGTCTGAGCCACGGGGATGTCGCAAAGAACACACTCCGTAGTGCTGTATCTTGGTGTTTTCCATTATCTGGCACTTGTTCTCAGTCGTCAAGCATGGAGCTTGGCACAGATCGCGCTCTAACGCCGCTGCGGGAAGACCTCCATGCTGAGCGGCGAACCATCCCAAACGCCGGAATACTTGGCCCTGAGGATGACCTCCCAGCGGGACTCCATGTCCATTTGCTCGAACTGTTCGCTGTTGAGGCCGCCGGCAAGGTCGAAGCCCCGGCAAACCCGGGATGCGCCGGACAACTTGTCCTTCACCTTCTCCCAGTAACCCCAAGCCTTCCGCGGATCCGGCAAGAAGACCTCGTCCAGAAACTCGGCCTCGAACTCGTCCGGCTCGCTCCCATCGGCCGGCGGCACCGTTACACGGTTGTCATGCGACTCGACGTCGTAGCCGGTGATCTTGGTAAACGCGGCGCCAGCCGCCATGGCCGACGCGGGATCGTCGGGGTCGATGATCCCCTCCAGTACGAGGTTCATCAGGGCCGGATTCCCGTACGCGCCCAGCAGGCGGAAGCGGTCGGGCCCCAGATCGTGGGCTCCGCCAATCCCCGTCATCAGCTGCTGGTCGCCCGGGCCACCGAGTGCGGCGAGCAACTCGAGAGCGCCGAGGTTGTCGACTGTTGGCTCCTCGGCCACCTTGCGACCCAGCGCCAGGACGCCGGGCTCGCCGCACCAGGCACCTGCCTCCAGCGCGGTGCCCCGTACCGCCGGGTCATCGTCACGGACCGCCGCCGCGTAGGCCTTGGGATCCATCGGCAGGCCCAGATAGCCGACCAGCCGCCACCCTCCCCGACGGACTTCGGGGCCGTCGTCCCGCAGAAAGCGCTCGACGTCCGTCGCCGCGAGCCGCAGCGCATTGTGAAAGGTCAGGACCTCCGCCGCGGCTACCGCCGTGGTCGCGGCCGCCGAACCGTACAGACCCTCCACATCCAGCTGGACCTGATCCAGAGGCGCATGACTCAGGGCCTGCCGGAGGGCTTCCAGCCGTTGACCTTGACTGTTGCGAAACGCATCGATCACTGCCGTGTTCGAGCTCGCATCGCGGCGATGGATCAACGCAAAGCCGGACGCGAACGAGAGCAAGGAGTCGTCCCCCGAAAGCTCCTCCTCGAGTAGAGGCAGCGACTCGTCACCGACGACAAGTACGCCGGCCAGGTGGGCCTGGATCCGTTCCTCCAGATCGGCAAACGCACGAAAGGTGTAGTCCGGGCTGCGCAACGCGAACTGGCGCTGCCCCCAGAGAAATGCCAACTCCTCGAGGTGTTCCTCGAGAATATCGGGGATGAAGCCAACGCGGGCGGTCATGTGCATCACCTAGTTGATGGCCACGGCTCCGCCCTTTATTCGATTCACCCGTACAGCGTGCGATACGAGATCCCTCCCTTTGATGAGTATCTTCCCATCTTCCCGAATCGTGATCGACCCATCGCCGCACTTCAGAGTGAGGTTCTTCCTTGCCTCTACCACTACCTCGTCCCGAAGCTCAGCAGGTTCCGGAATCCGTTCATTTCCGATTCGGCCGATTACGACGCCACGCTCGTCCTCTGAAGCGGTGACATGCCACACCAACACCTCATCACCGGGTGACAGCCGCAATTGGCCTCCGGTAGCCTGCAAGACATCGCACTGGAGAAACCTCGATTCCAGATTCTTCCTGACGGTTACCGTTCCGCCGTCATGTGCTTGCAGCACGATCGCCCGCGACAATCCGTCCTGCGCTGTACCGGCAGCCACAAGTAGTTGACCAGCAATCATCTCATTTCTCCGATCTCAAGTTACCACTCGATGCACAGATGCGATCAGCCCATCCACCTTTCAGGTGGAATGAACGCCAGCATATCGAAACCCCGATCAAGCAGGTGATCCCTAACTCGTTCGTGCACAATGATGGCGCTCGTATTCTCGGCCAAACGGAACATCAACGCGCCGCGTGCTCGCCCTTCATCGATCACCACGCCCTCGAAATCGACATCGATGAGACCTCCCTTCATGCCGCCGACGATATTCGACGCGCCAAGATCAGCCGCCGAGACCAAGCCAATGACATTCACGGCCACATAGTCGGTCGTAACCGTGCCAGCGCCTTCGTGGCGAATTACCGCATCGTAAGCGTCCAAGTTGTCTACCCCGGCCTCGCGCAACGCGCCAAGAAGCTTCTTTGTGATCAAGAGCGCTTCAGTATTGTCCATCTCAAGCATGCGATCGTTATGTGTGTCCAGTAGGCTAAACTCTATCGGCTCGGGAACGGGGCCACTGAAACGCTGACCGGACATCCATGAACCCACTCCGGGCAGCTTCGGCGCGCGGTCGACCAGCGCGCTGTCTTCCCAGTCATCTGGCTCGAAACACTCTATCATGTAGTAAGCCATCCGGGCCTCCTATTCGTTAGACCGCAGGCCCTAAGTGAACCGCGCCGGCGCCTCGAGGTACTTGGTGTTCTTCTTCTTCCAATACCGCTTGACGAGTTTCGAAGTAAACAAGAAGTCCTGACGCGGGGCGTCTGCAGACAGGTGTTTTGACAAGCGCTTTGACACACCGTTCAGGCGGACGTAGAGCCAGTATGGAGGGTCGTAGCGGTCGTCATCATCGCTCTTGGTGTTCTCGTAGGGACAGCCCATGTTCAGGACTTTTACGCCATCCATACGTTCGGCTATCTTATTGAGTATCTTCTTCACGAACTTCGAATAGTCCGTATGCCGGTCGTGGAAATGGCCCTGCGCTTTGTCCATCGCCTTGACAACGTAGTCCGTCTTAACGTTGTCGTTGGCCCAACTCGTCGGTGGCGGCGGCACGGCGTTCCTACGCATGGCGTTGTTGCTCGGCAGCCAGATGCCATTGCCCTCGTTGTTGACGTCGTACCCGATGTCTGCCTTGATCTTGTCAGATTCGAAAATCCAATCGAGGATATTCGATCTCTTCAGTGACTCGTTGCCCGGAATCAGGTGGTGAGGATTGGGCTTGACCACGTGATTGTCGAACTGCGCGCCCCCGATCTTTCCGTTGATGACCCAATGCTTAGGCCTCGGACTGCCCTCCGCCGCCATAGCGTTCTCAAGGTCGCCCGAATCGTTGCCGATAGCCTCACCGGGGTCTTCCTCCCAGTTGGCGTCCACGTTCGACTTTCGCTTGGGTGGCTTCTCGGGTTCGGAGCACAGTTCGCACTTGCTCGTGTGCTCTGTTATGAGACCCATCATTGCCGCTTCGCCGATTTCAGTCATAGTGTCGAACCGCCAGGTGAATAGAGTCGAACATTGTTCTCGAGCTAACCCATTATGTTCTTCTTGTTGTGAAAGAGTGGATCACCCAATCTGCAGACGTTCTTACCTTCGAATTTCACATCGAACGAGTACATCATGTACTCGCAGACACTCATGTTGACACCTGAGACGACACCTCCGAGGGAGCCGGCCTCATCGCCAGAGGAGCGTGAGTACTTAGCACCTTTTACCATGGGCATCTTGCCGTCGGTCTTGACAGTTGTCGGCCCACCAGAGGTGTCAGAGGACTTTCCAATGTTAGGGTAAGGAATGGGAATGGGGCTGGGCGCAGCAGGTGTCTTGCAGACGTCGGGGAAGACTATGCTGAACCCCCCGCTTCCCTTGTGTGCAACTCCCCTGGAGTTTGCATAGGTCGACTGTGCCATTCTATCTAGCCTTTCGGTGCATCAAGAATGAGAGCCGCTCGCGAACCGTAGTCGGACGAAGCGTAAACGAGAACTGGACAGCGGTAGTAACCTTGTCGGATGCCGAGAGCCGCAAGACCCAGCAACATGGGACCACACGCGGCACCCAAGTCACCAGTACAATCGGCAGGGTGATACATGTCGTGCTCAGCATGAAACATGGCATCGTGGCGTACTCTGGCTACGCCCCACTCCTTGGCCCAATAGCCCTCGCCATTCATGGATGAGAGGACGGTTTCTACAGGCGAGCTTGCAGCTTCCGCCTCAGCGAGTTGCTGAAAGGTCTGAGCCAAGCCTTCACCCTGGTAGGTGTCCTCGCTGTGGATATGGCCCGGCTCGAAGCCGACTGCGACCTTGGAGACCGATGCCAGCGCCGGAAGCGCGCCAGCACCGGCTTTCGCCAGGAGCACGAATGCGGCACCCTCGCCCGGTATGAAACCGTCCAGGTGGGCATCGGATTTGACGCGTTTGTCCAGGTCCAAGGTCGCCAGGATATACGGATCAATATAGGTATCGATGCCGCCGACCAACGCCAGACTGGTTCGCCCACTGTGGACAGACTCCATCGCAGCGGCGAAAGCCTGTAGGCCCCCTGCCCGACCTCGATACGAGGCGTCACTGCCGGCGACGTCGAAATCCCGTCCAGTCTGAGCGGCCAAGCGATTCAAGAGCCTCTGCTCGTCGATGTCAATGGTCGTGCGACATTCGGGCAACGACAACATCAAGAGTGGGGGGGGTTCCCCGGCCGGCAGTGACGATAAGCACTCGTCCAAAGCAGAGCCGGCCAAGCGGAGCATTCGATCTTCCCGGCTCGTAACACCGGCGATGTCGACGCGCTCCAGAAGCTCGGGTAACAACTCTCGAGGGATCTCAGCAACGGTAAACGGCTTCAAGCTGTGGTCGAGGAAGTCGATCTCACTGAACCTCATCGTCGCCGAACGAACCGAAGCCACCGTTTCGGGAGCAGTCAAGCCAACCGCGCTGATCGAGCCTACGCCGCCAATCACCAGGGGTTCAGGGGTCACCGCATGTCCCCCTCAGTTGCCGTGATTCAGAGAGGCACGAACCTCACGCACCCGCAGAGTTTTCTTGTCGCAGGTGAAAACGGTCCTCCAAACGAGTATGAGCCTCGTTGCATCCGGAAGCACCAAGACCGTATCCAAGACGGTCGGCGGGTCTTCCTCGGAGTCATCTAGTTGATAGGTGACGTGAACGTTAACAGAGGGCAATCGGAAACGCAGAGGTCCCGAGTGGGTCGCGCCTACTATCTCGACCGACTCGCCGCCTTCCAGGTGGCCGTCGACCACCATCCCGTCGGCCGCAATTTGGAAGAACCGTGGATCGAAGTCCGTAGGTAGGTAGGGAGCCCGATTCCTTTGCCACTCGAGATCGTACGTCCCAGCCAGCGAGCGCCGCGGCTCCCAGTGCGGTGATACGGGTGCGAAACACGCCGGCTCGGGCGTGTCCCTCCATCCGCCGATCAGGTTATTGGGGGCCTCCAGGTTTGGCAATCGAAGACCATCCAGCGGCTTGTCACCATCCGGTGCTCTAAAGCCCGTCCCAACCGGATTGCGGATCTCGGCACAGGATTCGGTCCCGACTCGATCAGTGCCACCAAATGCCCTTTCCCAAACGAGGGGCATGCTGGTGAAGGGTTGAGGCGCGGATATCGCGTAGCCTACACCCGCGGATTCCCAGTGTCTATCTCCGATAACCCGGACAGTCTTGTGGTTCTGCCCGACAGCCACGGATACATCCATCTGCGTCGTGGGTACTTCGCCGGGAGCACGAGCAGTACCGATGAGTACCAGATCCGTGCCCGGCTTCATCAAGCTAAAGTCCGCTGGGACACTGATGCTCGTCTCGGCGGCATCGCCATAGTTCTCATCTTCCATCTTGACGGGAATCTGCTCCTCAGCGGGCGCGACCTGTTCCGCCAACGTAAAAGTTCCCTTCACGATGGTGTACAGCGACTCGACACCAGCCGGATCCGGGCACACATAGATCGTGCCTTCGAATCCGGTCTCGTTCTTGAACTGGAGCATCGAGAACTAGTTTTCTTTGACTTTGCTGCCCTTGATAGTCACATCGGAACTGGCTTTGATATTGATCTTGCCCGAACCGGACAACGTTATGTCCTTGCCCTTTATGGTGATGGTTCCGTTCTTTTCGAGGACAATTGACGACTTCCCAGCTTTCAACTGTATTACATCGCCGGCAACGATCGATAGTTTCTTGCCCACACTGAGTTCGTCGTTCTTGTCGATGGCCGTCCGCCGATTCTCTCCAACATTTCTCTTCTCGTTCTTGCCAACGAAAAGCGTCTTGTTCTCGCCGATTTCTACTGTTTCATCCTTCCCTACGGACTCGCCTCGATTACTAGCGATGGTGATCTTCTCATCTTTTCCAACATCTTCGGTTCGATTCTCACCAATGCTGACGGTTTCGTTCTTGCCGACTGACTCAGTTCGGTTGTTGGAGATGGTGATCTTCTCATCATGTCCAACAGACTCAGTGCGATCATTCTCGACCACAACCTGTTTGTCCTTCTCCGCATGGATGTAAAGGAGCTCGCTGCCCTTGAGGTCCTCCATGCGGATCTCGTTGAAGTTGTCGGTGCCGCCGCCCTTCGAGCTGCGTGATTTGATGCCGCTCTTGGTCTGGTCCGCCGGCAAGTCGTAGGGCGGGACCTGCTCGGCGTTGTAGACGCGGCCGGTGATGAGGGGGCGGTCGGGGTCGCCTTCGAGGAAGTCGACGATGACTTCCTGGCCGATGCGGGGGATCTGGATGTGGCCCCATCCTTTGCCGGCCCAGGTGCTGGAGACGCGGACCCAGCAGGAGGAGTTCTCGTCCTTGGCGCCGACGCGGTCCCAGTAGAACTGGATTTTGACGCGGCCGTGCTTGTCGACCCAGATCTCTTCGCCGGACTTGCCGACGACGAGCGCGGTTTGCGAGCCCTGAACGGTGGGCTTGCGGCTGGTGTGGGGCGGGTGGAACGGCACGCTCTGAGGTATGGCGAGGAACTCGTTGCGGTAGTCGAAGGAGGAGCTGGCCGCGGCCGTAAGGGGCCCGCCGCGACCGGAATGGCGGACCATGATCAGCTGGTAGGTCTTGTTGACGTCCCTGCGGTAGTGCTCCTTGAGATCGAAGGAGAAACCGCTGGCGAGGGAGCGGCAGATGCTGTCGCCGCGAACGATCTCGTAGCGGGCCTCCTGTTCCTGGAGGCGCAGGCGGGCGAGGCGCTCGCCTTCGGAGAGCTCGGTATATTTCCCGGGATAGTCGTAGACCTCCTCAACGCCCTCGCCGGTCTCGGCGCTCTCCAGCTTGAGAGACGGCTGGAGGTAATCGTAGTCCCTGAAGGTGACCTTGCCGATATAGGCGGAGTGTTCGCGCTGGAAGGTGGTGATGACATCTTCCTCGGCTCCAGAGGCCGGTTCCGCCACGACGCGGACGGCGGACTGGACCGGACACGGTTTGATGGCACTGCTGTCGTCGGCGAGAATGAGCGTGTGTTTGGATTTCGTATGATCGAAGAAGTAGAAGATCCCTTCCTCTTCGAGCAGGCGCGAGACGAAGTTGAGGTGAGACTCGCGGTACTGGACGCAGAACTCGCGCTTGGGGTAGTTCCTGACGCACTTGATCTCGAAGTCGGAGTATCCCTGGTCCTTGAAGACCTTCTCGACGATCTCGAGTGCGGACATCTCCTGGAAGATCTTGCACTCGCTGGACAGTGAGAGGAACCAGAGCCAGGGGACGATCTCGGCGCGATACGAAGTGGTCTCGCCATCGCCCGACTGCCCGAGCTGAACGAAGCGCCGGATGATCCCGTGAATGACGCGCTCGTCGCCACCGTAGAGTCCGAGCGTGATGGTTGCGGGCGTTCGCAGCAGGCTCTTCGGGTCGATGGCTGGATCTTCGGAGATCATGTCGAGGGTGAAGAAGAACGGCTTGGATACTCCCTCATCCCCCGTGAACGACTCGAGCAGCAGACCGTCCTCACCGAGTTCGGTGTCGACTCTTAGCGGCCTATCGGCCTGAGAGTACTTCGCCATCTCAGCCTCGATATTTGCAGGTGTCAGCCTGACGCTTCTCTAGCGGCCGGGTCAGCGGCCGCGGCAGCCAGGCACAGAATGTCCCTATGCCGGCTCGACGGAGTACTCGAAGTCCCCGTCGTCGCCGACTCCGACCCGGACGGCGCCGGGCTTGCCGCCCTCGGCGATCGACTCGAGCATGAGGCGCGAGATCGTCGGGAGCATGGTGTTGGTCAATATGTTGTCGATGTTGCGGGCACCGCTCTCGACTTCGGTGCAACGCTCGGCAACCGCATCGACGAGAGTGTCATCGTACTTCAGCTCAACACCGTGAGTGTCGGCGAGCCGATGCTGGATCTTGTCGAGCTTGAGAACGACGATCGTCTTGAGAGCCTCGTCTCGGATCGGGAAGTATGGAACGAGGACGAGACGCCCGAGGAACGCCGGTTTGAAAGTCTTGTCGAGCTCGGGCTTCAGCGCCTTCACGAGGCCGACGTGGTCGGGCATGGTCTCGGGGTCCGCCGTCAGGTTCATGATGGTGTCGGTGCCGGCGTTGGTGGTCAGCATGATGATCGTGTTCTTGAAATCGATCTGCCGGCCCTCGCCGTCCTCCATCCTGCCCTTGTCGAAAACCTGGAAGAAGAGCTCGAGCACGTCGGGGTGCGCCTTCTCCACCTCATCGAGCAGCACGACGGAGTAGGGGCGGCGGCGCACGGCTTCGGTGAGCACGCCACCTTCACCATAGCCCACGTAGCCGGGGGGCGAGCCCTTGAGTGTCGAGACGGTGTGCGCCTCCTGGAACTCCGACATGTTGATGCTGATCAGGTTGTGTTCGCCGCCGTAAAGGAGATCGGAGATGACGAGAGCCGTCTCCGTCTTCCCCACCCCGCTGGGTCCGACCAGCATGAAGACGCCGACGGGCTTCTTGGGGTCTTCGATTCCGGCGCGCGACGTACGAATGCGATGGCTTATGGCCTCGAGGGCGTGCCCCTGGCCTATGATGCGCTCGCCGAGGTGCTGCTCGAGGTTGAGGACCGTCTTGACCTCATCCCTGAGCATCTTGCCGACGGGTATGCCGGTCCAGCCTGAGATCACCTGCCCAACCAGCTCGGAATCGACGCAGACGGGGATCAGCGGCGTCTCGCCCTGAAGCTCCTCGAGCGCGCTGTTGAGCGCATCGAGCTCTTTGCGCAACGCGGCGGGATCGCCCTTGGCCGCCTTGCTATCGCCTTCGGCCATGGCTTCCAGCTTCTCGCGTAACTCACGGACCTTGGAGACGAGTTCGCTCTCCTTTTCCCAGCGCTCGGTTAGCTCGCCAAGCTGTTTCTCTGTCTCCTCGCGCTGCTGGGCGATCCCGGCGAGGCGCTCGGCATGGTCGGCGCCGACGGCGGCCTCGCGCTCGAGGACGCGGGTTTGGACCTGCAGGTCATCGAGCCGGCGACTGGCGCCTTCGACAGCGGCGGGAGTGGCACTCTGACCGAGCGCGAGCCTGGCGCAGGCGGTGTCGAGCACGCTGACGGCCTTGTCGGGCAGCTGGCGGTCAGCGAGGTAGCGGTGGGAGAGGCGGACGGCCGCCTCGAGACCGTCGTCGAGGATCCGCACGTTGTGGTGCTTCTCGAGGGCGGGCGCCACGCCACGCATCATGAGCGAGCAGTCCGCCTCTGAGGGTTCCTCCACCTTGACGAGCTGGAAGCGGCGCGTGAGAGCGGGATCCTTTTCGAAGTATTTCTTGTACTCGGACCAGGTGGTGGCGGCGATGGTGCGGAGCTCGCCGCGCGCGAGAGCGGGCTTGAGCAGGTTGGCGGCATCGCCCTGGCCCGCCGAGCCGCCGGCGCCGATCATCGTGTGAGCCTCGTCGATGAAGAGGATGATGGGCGTGGGCGACGCCTTTACCTCTGCGATGAGGCCCTTGAGGCGATTCTCGAACTCGCCTTTGACCCCAGCGCCCGCCTGCAGGAGCGCCAGGTCGAGGCCGCGGATCTCCACGTTCTTGAGGGGCGGCGGCACGTCACCCTCGACGATGCGCATGGCGAAGCCCTCGACCACAGCGGTCTTCCCGACGCCGGCCTCGCCGACCATGATCGGGTTGTTCTGGCGCCGGCGCGTGAGGATGTCGACGACCTGGCGGACCTCGAACTCGCGACCGAGGACCGGGTCGAGCAATCCGTCGCGCGCCCGCTGGGTGACGTTGACGGTGTAGGCATCGAGCTTCGGCGTCTTGCCGTCACCGGGTCTGGCGGCGGCGTCGGGACCGACGCCCGGCGCAGCGACCCCCATCTCTTCGACGGAGCCGCCAACGATGGCGCCGAAGTCCTTGCGCAGGCTTTCGCCGGGTATCTTGGCGAACTCGGCGCTCGACTCTTTAATCAGCCTGCTCAGCTCATCGTTCGCGGCGAGGGCAACGATCGTGTGCCCGCTGCGGATCTGGCCAGCGCCGTAATCCACCGAACCGATGAGCCACGCCTCGCTGAGCATCTTGGTTAGAGATGGGCTGAGCGAAGGCGTGCGCGCATTGCCGGACTTCAGCGAATCGATGCTCTCGGTCAGCTCCTTGGAGAGGCGCGAGCGATCGACGCCGTAATGTTTGAGGATGAAGGCGAAATCGTTGTCGGTCGCGTCGAGCAGTTTCAGCATGAAGTGCTCGATCTCGACGTCATAGTGGGTGCGCGACAGGCAGAGTCCCGCCGCCGCCTCCACGGCTCCCCGCGTCTCGTGGTTGAGCCGTCCGATTAGCGCTCGAAGATCGACACTCATCTCACTTACTCGCTGTTCAAAGCGTGAAAACCGCCTCGTCCGCATCACGCTCGAACGGGGCCGAGCGAATCCAGGTGCTCCATCCCAAGGGCTGGGTCGCTCCCTCATCGGCCCCGACGACACATCCGGGCACCTCGTCCCTGGCGAGGACGAGCTGCACCTCGAAGTCAAACTGGTCGTTGGAAAAGAAACGCGTCAGCGCCCGCAACGGTTCGTAGGCGGCGCCGGTGGGCAGGAACTCCTCGTAACGCTCTCTGCTCAGAGGTCCGATCCTGATGCGCCCAGGCCGAGTTGAGCGGAAGCGTCTGGCTCGCCGACGCTGCATTGAGTGCCGATGGCGAGGGCGTACCAACCACCGACGAACTGCTCGACCTCGACGGGCACGTTGAAGAAATCCTCGAGCATCTGCTCGAGGCCGACAGCGGACCGCTGGTGCGGGGCGAGCAGGCCGGTGTAAAAGACGAGGGCCTCATCGGAGACGGGGAGGCGATTGCGATGACTTGGGAGACCGACGCCGATCAAGTCGTAAAGGTGTTCGGTGACGCGGTCGCGACGGTCCTTTCCGTAACCGGCGGCGAATCGGGTCTTCTCCCAAGCGCGATAGAAGAGGGAGACGAACCGATGATGGAAGATATCGAAGAAGTCCTTTATCGCGTGATCGCGCTTGGCGCGCCGCTTGGCGACCTCCTGCGTGTAGTAGAACGGAAGGACGCCGAGCGGGCCGGTGAGCCCCATGAAGTTGACGGACATGTCGACCGGCTCGCCGTCAGAAAGCTCGAGTTCCTGGATCTCGCTGGACGGAAACGAGATGAAGGGAGCAACCGAGAAGCGGGCAACCTCATCAGCGGGGTCGCCGAAGCCGCCGACCGGCGCCCGGTCGGGCAGCAACCCCTCGAGCAGGCGCACGGCCTGGAAGAACCCGAAGGAACGCGGGTTCTCCTCCAGGGCCGCCTCGAGCTCCGGTTGAGCGACGGAGTGCCCTGCGGTCTGCTCTACAGGAGAGCCTTCCAACCGGCCCTCGGAGGCCATTCTCGAAGCAGCTCCTTTCGTTGCCGAGTCCGTGCGGCGAGGATGCAGAAACTGTTAATCGATGCGTAGAGCCCTAGGAAGCGCTCCAACACGCTTGCGAAGAGGTAGACGCCGCCGCCGGTGAAGTGCTCCTCATCGAATTCGATCTCGACGCGGTGGCCGCGGGCGAATGCCAGGCCATGCTCGCTCTCGATTCTCGAGTAGCAGGGCACGCTGCGCAGGCCCGTAATTCCCTGGATCTGTTTCTCTCCTGACGCCGAGTCGCTGAAGTTGTACAGGCGAAGCAGCTCGCGCAGCGCGTCGGTCCCGCCCTCGACGAGCGACAG
>JBDHAL010000046.1:0-16472 GCA_039588075.1 Gemmatimonadota bacterium
GGCGTATGCGATTGGGTGCACCTGTCTAACTCGGGACGGGATCTCCGGGGTAGCTGCTGCGGTCATATGATGCTGCTCATAAAGGCCCCCTATTTGGGGCCATCGACAGCAGGGTGCAGCACTGAGGAGGGAGACTGTGAGGGCTCCTGGGAGGTGACCGTGGAGCGGGGGGCGGACGGGGTGATCACCTCTTACACCGCCGTCTACACCAGCAACACCGGCTCAACGACCTGCAGGGGCCCGTAGCGGCTCGGCTCTGGTAGGTGACGCTCGCATCGAAAACCAATAGAGAACATAGGTGTCGACGTACCCGAGGTCGGTGCCGCTGGTCGTCCTGACGGTCAGGGTCGAACCTTCCTCCACCGTCGTGCCCTGCCATGAGCTTGCGGCCCGATCGCCGGTTTCTGACGAGGGTCCGCAAGCCGCCACCAGGAGCAAGAGTGCGGCGAACTCGAGACGCCGCCGTTCGCGGTACAGATGAAGGAATGCCCGATCTGCCACTCCCCGTCCTCCAGCGTTTGCTGCGGATTGGCCAACCTAGCTAGCCAAACGACGACGCGCACGGTATCGCGGTTGACGCTGTGTTTATGGCCGGCGCGGGGAAGAGGGCTAGACTGCGTTGGTGGGCGTGAGTATTGACCCGGCTGACGGGTTCACGCATTTGTGCCCGCTCGGAGGCGCACGTAGCTTTCCAGCCTCAGCGTTCACTTTCCGCCCCTTAACCCCAGGAAGCCATGGACAGGAACATCCTCCGTACCGTGCTGCTGATGAGCGCGCTCGCCGTACCTGGTGCCGCGCTCATGGCTCAAGAAGGTGACTCGCGCCTCGGGGCGACGGACTACGAGGCCCTCGCGTTCCGCAACGTCGGACCCTCGATCAACGGCGGACGCATCGCCGATATCGCCATCCACCCCGAGCACCGCAGCGTGTGGTACGTGGCGGTCGGCTCGGGTGGCGTGTGGAAGACCGAGAACGCCGGCACCACTTGGCAGCCGATATTCGACGATCAACCCACCTATTCGATCGGCTCCGTCGTCATCGATCCGAGCGAACCTTCCACTGTCTGGGTGGGCACGGGTGAAGATGTGGGCGGCCGGCACGTGGGGTACGGCGACGGCGTGTACAAGAGCACCGACGGCGGCCGCACCTGGCAAAACAAGGGCCTCAGGAACTCCGAGCACATCTCCACAGTGCTGGTGCATCCCGAGAACTCGGACGTCGTCTGGGTGTCGGCCCAAGGGCCGCTGTGGACCCACGGTGGCGAACGCGGCCTGTACAAGGCCACCGACGGCGGCGAGACCTGGCGCAAGGTGCTGGGCGATGACGAGTGGACCGGTGTGACGGACATCGTCATGGACCCGCGGGACCCTGACGTCCTCTATGCCGCCACCTGGCAGCGCCATCGCACCGTAGCCGCCTACATGGGCGGCGGCCCCGCCTCCGGAATTCACAAGAGCACCGACGGCGGCGAGACCTGGACCCAGCTCGCGGCCGGCTTGCCGTCTTCCAACCTGGGGAAGATTGGGCTCGCGATCTCGCCACAGAATCCCGACATCGTTTACGCCGCCATCGAGCTCGACCGCCGTTCGGGCGGCCTGTACCGTTCCACGAACCGGGGCGCGTCGTGGACCAAGATGTCTGATGGCGTCTCCGGCGGCACGGGGCCGCACTATTACCAGGAGCTCTATGCCTCGCCGCACCGGTTCGGGCGGATCTACCTGGTGAGCAACGTGACGCTCGTCTCCGACGACCACGGCGCGACGTTCAGGCGGATGAACGTGCAGAGCAGGCATGTGGACGACCACGCGATCGCGTTCCAACCTGACGACCCGAACTACCTGCTGGTCGGCAGCGACGGCGGTCTGTACGAGACGTACGACGACATGGAGACGTGGCGGTTCATCCGCAATCTCCCCGTGATGCAGTACTACAAGATCTCCGTCGACGATGCCGAGCCGTTCTATTTCGTCTACGGCGGCACACAGGACAACGGATCCAACGGCGGCCCGTCGCGTACCGACACCGACCATGGCATCCGCAACGCCGACTGGTTCAACACGCTGGGTGCGGATGGCCATGGCTCTGCGACCGAGCCGGGCAACCCCAACATCATCTACGCCGAGACGCAGCAGGGCGGCCTGCACCGGGTGGATCGTATGACGGGTGAGCAGGTTTTCATCCAGCCGCAGGCGCGGGAGGACGAGGGCCACGAGCGCTTCAATTGGGACGCGCCGATCGAGATCAGCCCGCACAACCCGCAGCGGATCTACTTCGCGTCGTATCGCGTGTGGCGCACCGACGACCGAGGTGACAGCTGGACGCCCATCTCTGGTGACCTGACCCGAAGCCAGGAGCGGATCGCGCTGCCGATCATGGGCCGGCAGCAGAGCTGGGACAATCCATGGGACATCTCGGCGATGTCCAATTACAACACGATCACGTCGCTGGCCGAGTCGCCACTCGTCGAGGGCCTCATCTACGCAGGCACCGATGACGGCCTGCTGCAGGTGACCGAGGACGGCGGCGCGAACTGGCGCCGCGTCGAGGTCGGCAGCATCCGCGGCGTGCCCGCTATGGCGTTCGTCAACGACATCAAGGCGGACCTGTTCGATGCGAATACCGTCTACATGGCGCTCGACCACCACAAATCCGGCGACTTCAGCCCCTACCTGGTGAAGAGCACGGATCGGGGACGCTCGTGGCGCTCCATGGCCGGCGACCTGCCGGACCGGCACCTCGTGTGGCGGGTCGTGCAGGATCACGTGAACCCGCAGCTGTTGTTCGCAGCGACGGAGTTCGGAATCTTCTTCACGCTGGACGGCGGCAGCGAGTGGATCGAGCTCGATGGCGGAGTGCCCACCATTTCGCTCAGAGACATTACGATCCAGCGCACCCACGAGGATCTGGTCGCCGGCTCGTTCGGGCGCGGCATCTTCATCCTCGACGACTACACGCCCCTGCGGGAGCTGAGCGCCGAGGTGCTGGAGCGCGAGGCGGCGCTCTTCCCAATCCGGACGGCGCTCTGGTACGTGCCCAAGGACCTGGTGGACTCCCAGGGAGATGACGACTACCAGGCGGAGAACCCGCCGTTCGGCGCCGTCTTCACCTATCACCTGCGCGACGGCTACAAGTCGATGGAGGCGGAGCGGGAGGAACGGGAGCGCGGCGTGGGCGAGGACGAGAACGTCCCCTTCCCTGGCTGGGACGCGCTCGACCAGGAGATGTGGGAGCAGGGTCCAGCGGTCCAGGTCGTCGTGCGTGATGCAGCAGGCACCGTCATCAATCGCGTCAGCGGGCCCACCGACGCCGGCTTCCACCGGGTGAGTTGGGATCTGCGATACGCGCCGATGAGCCTGATCGGGCTGGAGGACCCGTCCGGCGGCTTTGGCTTTTGGGCCCTTCCCGGAACCTACACCGCCACACTCGTCAAGGTCGAGGAGGGTGCGGTGAGCGAGCTTGCCGGTCCCGTGACGTTCGAAGTGCGACTGCTCAGGGACGGGGCCCTGCCAGGGGCGTCAAACGAGGTCATCGCTGCGTTCCGGGAGGAGCTGGAGACATTCCAGCACGACCTCGCACGCGCCGACAACCTTTTGGACGAGCTAATCCAGAAGGTGGAGGCGATGCAAACGGCGCTGGAACGGGCTGAAAACGACGACCCACAGCTCGCCTCTCGGCTGTACCAGACGCGTCTGGAGCTGTTGGACCTCCGGAAGGCGATGGAGGGGAGCGAGGCGAAGGACGAGGTCGGCGAACGAGACCCGCCGTCGCCCAATAACCGTTTCTTCGTGGGGTGGCGCGGTCTCAGCACGAGCTACGGGCCCACCGAACTGCACCGGAGCACATTGCAGGCGGGCCGGAACGAGTTCTCCGCGCTGCGCAGCGAACTGGACCGGATTGCCGAGCAGGTGATGCCGGAGCTCGAGCGCGCGCTCGAGGCGGCGGGGGCGCCCCCGATTGAGGGGATCGGGGGCTAGGCTACTTCGGCTGGGCGGAGAATAGACGGCGAAGGCGTGCGGCTCGCGGCTGTAACGGCAAACTAGGCCGCTGAGCGACCTCCGAGTCGTGCGTTGACGGTGCGTTGATTGCAGTACACCACGTTCCTGGGCGTGAGCGGGTTTTACGGGAACGCGAACGTCGGCGTCCTATGACGGCGCCTTGCAAGCTCGAGGTCGATCAGCCGGACTACCCGGAAGCGCTGCGTGTGCTTCCACAGCCCCCGCCGGTGCTTCACGTCCAGGGTCGCATCGAGCTGCTCAGTCGGCCGGGGATTGCGGTGATCGGGACCCGCGCGCACTCCACCTACGGACGGGATGCGACGGTCTCGTTCGTCGTGGGCCTGGTGAGGGCGGGCTACACGATCGTCAGCGGGCTGGCTCGCGGCATCGACGGCATCGCGCATCGCACCGCGCTCGACGTCGGCGGAGACACCGTCGGGGTGCTCGGCACCGGCCTCGACGTCCCTTACCCGGCGGAGCACGAGGAGTTGATTCGGGCGATGGCCGAGCGGGGTTGCCTGGTCTCCGAGTTTCCGCCGGGGACGCCGCCGCGCAAGTATCACTTCCCCCAACGCAACCGGATCATCGCTGGACTGTCCCGTGGCGTGCTCGTCGTCGAGGCGCCAGTGCGCAGTGGCGCCATGATCACGGCGCGCTATGCGTTGGAGGAAGGGAAGGAGGTTTTCGCGGTCCCGGGGCCGATCCACAATCCGACCAGCCAGGGCACCAACCTGCTGATTCAGGACGGGGCCGCGTTGGTGACTTCGGTGGCCGACGTTCTCAGGGCTCTCGAAGCGCGTACCGGCGAGCCGCTGCCCCAGCCGATGACCGATGGACTCGATCTGGACGAGCTAGCCCGGTCCATCGAGCGGCAGCCGGAGCCCGGCGCCTCCGAGCTGGCCCGCCGCGTTTGGGCCGCGCTGGAGAACGGCGACGCGCTCCTCGAGGACATCGGGCTCACCGTTGGAGCGGCGCCCGCCGCCCTCACCGCCGCGCTCCTGGAGCTTGAGCTGGCCGGTCTCGTGCAGAAGCTGCCCGGCCCGCGCTACTCCCGGGTATCAGTGCACGCGAAATAAGAAAGGTTTGCCTCGACAGTCGGAATTGTTCTATCTTTTACTAGTATCCCCACTTCTCGTGCCGAAAAGCCTCACCAAGATCCCTTGCCGCTCAAGAGCGGAGGGCCTTCTCTACAGAAAAGTGGTTTCACATACAGATAGAGGGTTCCTGGCGTGGAGCGGATAGCACGCTGATAGCCAGCGGATACTCCTCGCCAATTATGAAGGTGACCGCCCACTGTAATCAGCATAGGAGGGGGATCATGACGAGGATCGTAACCCTGCTGGCGCTGGTGGTTCTGGCGGCATCGAGCGCCGAGGCGCAGGACACGAACGGGAACCTCCAGGGCCGGATCCTGGACGCGGAGGGGATGCCGCTCGTCGCGGCGGAGATAACTGTCAGCGGGCCGGGCCTGCAGGGCGAGCGGGTGGCCACCACGGGAGCCGATGGGTACTTCTTCCTGCTGGCGCTGCCGGTGGGGAGGTACACGGTCGAGATACGACTCTTGAGCTACCAGGCGGTGGACATCCCGGATGTGTCAGTCCGCTTGGGAAGAACCACGACGATTGGAGAGCTGCGACTGGAGGAGCAACCGCTCGAGGTCGAGCAGGTCGTGGCCGAGGTCGAGCGGACTCTGATCGACCCAACCTCCACGGCCAGCGGGGCGAATCTCGATTACGAGTTGATCGAGGACCTCCCCACGGAGCGGAACTACCAGACGATCTCCAGCCTGCTCCCCCATGCCAACGAGAGCTTCCTGGGTGACGGGATCAACTTCGCCGGCGCGACAGGTAGCGAGATAAAACACTTTATCGACGGTGTCGATGTCACCGAGCCGCTGCTCGGAATGTCTTCGACGGTCCTGCCGTACAATTTCGTTCAGGCGATCGAGGTGAAGGTGGGTGGCTACGAGGCGGAGTACGAGAGCTCGTTGGGAGGTATCGTCAACGTCGTCACCCAATCCGGCGGAAATGAGTTTCGCGGCCAGCTATTCGGGTATTTCGCCAACAACAACTTCGCCGGCACGGAACGGAAGGGGGCCCTCGACCCGGCCCAAGGGGACTTCTCGCACTTCGATATCGGGGCGAGCCTCAGGGGGCCAATCGTTCGTGACAAGCTGTGGTACGTTGCGGCCTATAATCCCACCTTCGTCCGCGAGCAGGTCGGCGTCTTCGACCTCGGATTCTACGATGACGAGACGACCCGGCACATCTTCGCCGGCAAGCTGACGTGGAAAGCAGGGTCGAAGACCGATGTCGTGTTCACGACGTTCGGCGACCCGACCACGCGGCAGGCGGTGGGTGTAGGGGCCCACGGCCCGAAGGGTACCCCGGCGGGAATGGAGAACGTCGACCCATGGCTATATGACGTCAAGACAGGCGGCGTCAACTTCATGCTGGATGGAACTCACTTCGCGAGCGACAAACTGCTTCTCGAGGCATCACTCTCGAGAACCAACACACGATGGAAGGACCAGGCGGCGACGGAGCGTGGTCGATCCGAGGTCATGACCATAGGTTTCTTGACCGGCGAGTGGTCGGGCGGTTACACCGGCCATATAGACAATTCCGCTGCCCGAACGACTCTCTACCTCAGGAGCACCCTCACGCTCGGGAATCACATGCTAAAGGCGGGCTTCCAGTATCAGGACAATAGCCTGAGCAGTGATTTTTTGGTGGATGAAGTATGGCACCTCAGCGACACCCCCACAGATACCGCGTGGTTCACTTTCCGCCAAAGATGGATTGGAGAAGGGATACACAATCGCGTTCCTTCTCTCTACCTTCAGGATGCCTGGCAAGTAAGTCGCCGGCTGCGCATCAACGCGGGTCTCCGCTGGAACAACCAGTATCTGATCGGTTCGGACGGTAGCATGGCCCAGAGGGTCACCAATCAGTTTCAGCCGAGGCTCGGGTTTATTCTCACTCCCGGCCGACCTGGCACTCAGAGGATCTACGGCTCGTTCGGCCGGTTCTATCAGGATCTCTCTCTCAACCTTTCGAACGTCTATCACAACGACGGATTCGAATGGTTAATTCTTTCGTTTGACCATGATCCCCGGATCGACCCGTCTGGAGGTGATACTCTGGACTATATCGGCGGCCAGATTCTTCCAGAAGTCGAAGGCCTCCAGGGGCAGCATTATGACGAGTTCACCCTCGGGTACGACCGGCAACTCGGCGAGTACGTAATGGTGGGCGCCCGGGGCATCTACCGAACCTTGCGACAGTCCATCGAGGACTCATTCGTTGAGGGTGAGGGTCAGTACATGTATGGCAACCCCGGGCGTGGAGCGCTGGGCTTTCTCCCGGTGGCGAAGCGCGAGTACACGGCCCTGGAATTGACGGCACAGACCTACGGGAACAGGCGCTTGAACGTTCTGGCCTCGTACGTGCTCTCCAGGTCCAGTGGCAACTACTCGGGCCTCTGGGACTCGGGTCTTCGCGCCGGGTTTCCTAATGCGTTGTTCCTGTTCGATGATCCCCAGATGCTCGTGAACGCCCAAGGCCTGATGCCCAACGACCGAACACATGTGCTGAAACTGGTCGGCAGCTACCGGATGCCCTTCGGCCTGACCGCCGGGACTTCCTTCATGTGGTCCAGTGGGACTCCGCTGAGCGAGCTCGGGTCGGCGCGGGCAGGGTGGTATCAACAGATCTTCCTCCAGCCGCGCGGCACGGTCGGTCGCACCTCCTCGATCTGGGACCTGAACCTGCGCTTCGTTTACGATGCCTCGCGGCTCACTCGCACTTCGTGGTCGCCGCGGTTGATCCTCGACATCTTCCACATCGGGAGCCCGCGCGAGGCGGTGGACTTCGAGCAGCAGCACTTCCTGAGCCAGGACGATCAGGGCAACCAGACCGATCCGAACCCGCTCTTCGGCGAGCCAATACGCTTTCAGCCGCCGATGACGTTTCGCCTGGGTCTGGAGGTCAACTTCTAGTGCAGGCTGGTTTCGGCTAGCCGGTCGAGTGGCGTAGCTTAGTATTGTAGAGAGACTGTGGCACCGCTTCGACAGCTTCACTACAATATTAAGCTATGCCGGAAACCCTCCAGCGGCTGCAGGCCGCCCTGGCGGAGCGCTATGCCATCGAGCGGGAATTGGACCGCGGTGGCATGGCCCGCGTCTACCTGGCCGACGATCTCAAGCACCGCCGCAAGGTCGCGATCAAGGTCCTCCACCCGGAACTCGCCTTCTCTTTGAGCGCCGATCGCTTCCTGCGGGAGATCGAGATCGCCGCCGGCCTGCAGCACCCGCACATATTGCCCCTCTACGACTCCGGTGAAGCGGACGGTTTGCTCTACTATGTGATGCCGTACGTCGAAGACGGATCGCTGCGGGCTCTGATGGAGCGAAAAGGCCAGGTTCCTCTACCGGAAGCGGTCCGCATCACACGCGAGGCGGCCCAGGCGTTGGAGGTCGCGCATCGCAAGGGTGTCGTACACCGGGACATCAAGCCGGAGAACATCCTGATGTCGGGCGGGCAGGCGGTCGTCGCCGACTTCGGCATCGCCCGGGCGTTGAGCGCGGCGGGCGATCAGCGGACGACGCAGACCGGCTTCTCGCTGGGCACGCCGGCCTACATGAGCGTGGAACAGGCGGCCGGGGAGAAGGAGCTGGACGGTAGGAGCGACCTCTATTCCCTGGGCTGTGTGCTCTACGAGCTGTTGACCGGCGCGGCGCCGCTGACCGGCGACACGCCTCAGCAAACGCTGTGGCGGCGGATGTCGGAGAGACCGCAGCTGCCCTCCGAGGTCCGCGAGCGCGTGCCGGCGGAGTTGAGCGCGATGACCGAGAAGCTGCTGGCGGGGGAGCCGGCGGACCGCTACGCGACGGCGGATGAGCTGGCGGAAGAGTTGGCCCGTGTGGAACGGCAAGTGAGCCATACGCGCGGCTTCCCAGCTCCGGCCCGTATGCGTTTCCCGTCGCTCAGGTCGCGGCTCAAGCGGCGGCTGGCGATCGGAGGCGCCGCCGCGGCGCTACTCATCGCCGGGGCCGCCATCGTCGGCAAGATGCTTCTCCAGCGGACGCCGGCGGCCGCCCTCGATCCGGAGCGCGTCGCCGTGCTCCCGTTCGAGAACCTGACGGGTGATCCAACGCTGGAATACATCGGTCGGGCAACGGCAGAGCAGTTGGGGGCAGCGATTCAACTGGAGGAGATTGGCCAGGTGGTGCCGGCGCCGGTGATCCAGGAGATGCTCGAGGCCGGCGGCGATGCCGAAGGCGTCGAGGCACTGGCGGCCAGGGCGGGCGCCGGCACGGTGGTCTCGGGATCCTACTATCTGGAAGGAGACAGCCTCAGCTTTCACGTCGACGTGACGAACCCGGAGGCCGGCCGGTTGGTCGGAGCCGTCGGCCCCGTGCGGGGCCCGAGGCAGGCGCCGGGCGAAGCCATCGAGCGGACGCGTGAGCAACTGTTGGTCCTTCTGGCGATGGCTTTCGATGTCGATGTCGGCGCGGCCGCCGCGATCTCCGGTTACCCCACGTTGGAAGCGTACCGGGTCTTCGCCGAGGGGAAGGATATGTGGTTGGAGGGTGATTACCAGCGCTCTATTCAGCTGTTGCGAGAGGCGATGCGGCTCGACACCTCTTTCGTCGTCGTGCCGCTCGTCTGGTTGATGCCGGCGTACTACTATCTGATGGATCTCGACGCGGCGGATTCCGTCCTCCGGGTCGCTGAACGCTATCGTAGCCGCACCTCCCAATACCACCGCCACGTTCTGGACGGCTACGCGTCAGCCCTTACGGGAGACCGTGAGAGGCAATACCGCTCCGTACGCGCCGCCGCGGTGCTGTCGCCTGGGAATTACTGGAACGCCAGTTACGCCGCCGGCATCTGCATCTGGACGAACCGTCCACAGGAAGCTCTGCGATGGGTCGGCGAGGTTCTGCCTTCGGTGGAAGGTGATCCGTTGAGAGAACCCGGGTTGTTGTACCTGGCCGCCGAGGCCAACCATCAGCTTGGCCACTATTCCGAGGAGCTTGTCGCGATACGCCGGTTGATGGAGTTCGATCCCAGCGAGTCCATGTGGGTCGGGTTTGATTTGCGCCCCCTGGCGGCCCTCGGCCGGCTGGATGAGGTTCGGACGCGGGTCGGCGATCTGGGGGCCATGACGCTGGCGGCGGACAATATTGCGTTTCTCGCCGTCATCTTAGCTGCTCAAGAGCTGCGAACTCACGGCATGGCTGAGCCCGCGGACGAGCTCTTGCAGCGTGTGATCGACGACCTACAGGATCGACCGGAGCTGGCGCAGGAGAGGCGTTTCCAGCTGGGTCTCGCCTACTACCTATCCGAACGCTGGCAGGATGCGCTGGCCGTTTTCAAGGACCTTGCACGTGAAGACATGTCGGGGTGGCGGCACTTCCCGGAAGGCCCGGTGCCAGATCACATGGATTATCAGGGCTTCCTGGGTCTCTCCGCGGCCCGGCTGGGCGACCGGGAGGCCGCGCTCGAAATCTACGATTGGCTCCGAGATCTCGAGGAGCCGTATCTGTTCGGACACAACACGGCCTACCGAGCCCGGATCGCGGCAATCCTCGACCGCCCCGACGAGGCCACCGAGCTTTTGGCCCAGGCGTTCTCCGAGGGGATGTTCCAGCTCGGCAGTTGGCCCCGGTATGGCTGGGACATGGATTTCGAGTCCTTCGACGACTACAGACCCTACGTCGAATTGATGCGGCCCAAGGGCTAGCCGGGTTGCGGCGGAGCCCGGTTTCTGGCTCGGAGGATGGCCCCGGGCCTATATTTAATTATTATCCTTCTTGTCCGGCACTAATCCTGAGCAACCCGAACGCGCTTATGTACAGGCTCCGGCTATTCGGAGGCGTCTCTCTGGAAGGTCCATCCGGGCCGTTGTCCGGGCGCGCCGTTCAGAAGCGGCAGCTGGCGCTGCTGGCGCTGCTGGGAGCGGGCGGCGAGAAAGGCTGGAGCCGCGACAAGCTGGTGGGCCTGCTCTGGCCCGAGAGCGACGAGGAAGGCGCTCGCCATCGCCTCTCGGGGTCGCTCTATGAGCTGCGAAGAGCGCTGGGCGAAGACGCGGTCCTGGCCTCCGGCGAGACGCTGCGGTTGAACCACGAGATGGTCTGGAGCGATGTTCGCGCCTTCGACGAGGCGATCGGTCGCCAGGAGCTGGAAGCGGCCGTCAATCTCTACGCCGGGCCGTTCCTGGACGGCTTCTATGTGAATGGCGTCCGCGATTTTCAGGCGTGGACCGACGCAGAGCGCCAGCGGCTAGGCGGCCTCTACGAGGGAGCACTGGAAACGCTCGCCACAGATGCCGAGGCGAAAGGTGACTTCCCGGACGCGGTCGTCTGTTGGCAGCGCCTGGCCGCCCACGACATGTACAACTCCCGCTTCAGCCTTCGCCTCATGCAGGCGATGGCCGCCGCCGGCGACCCGGCCAACGCCATCCAGCACGCCAAAGAGCACGAGCGCATTCTTCGCGATGAACTCGACATGGAGCTTCCCCCGGACGTGCAGGCTCTGGCCGAGCGTTTGAGGGAAGAGCCGCCGTCGACGCCGAAGGCGCCCGAAGAGTCGCATGCGGCAGTTCAGGCGCTCGAATCCGAGCCGCAAGAGGACGCGGTCGGTCGCAGAAAAGCCGGCGGCGCGCACCGCTTCCTAAACCTGCGCGACGCCCTGCTCGCCGGCGTCGTCGTCGCCGCGATCGTCAGCGTCATCGTTTCCGGTTACATCGCGATGCGCGTGTTGGGATTCGGATCCGACGATCCGGCGATTGCCAACAGCGCGCTGGAGGCACGGGAGCGCATCATCCTGGCCGAGTTCGAGAACCAGACCGGCGACTCCACGCTCGCCCTGGCCGCCACCGAAGCGCTTCGCATCAATCTCGACCAGTCCTACGTGGTCAGGATCGCGCAGCCCGACTACGTGGGCGGCGTACTTACGCGGATGGAGCGAGAGCCCACCGCGCGGCTCGATCTGGCTCTGGCTCGTGAGGTGGCGATACGTGAGGGGTTGAAAGCCGTCATCGCTGGAGAGGTTATCTCCACGGGTAGTGCCGTCGTGCTGTCGGTCCGGCTGCTGGCTGCGGATAGCGGAGAAGTCCTCCTGGCCTACCGTGAGACCGCCGATGATTCCACCGCCATCATGACGGCGGTAGACCGTCTGTCGGAACAGCTTCGCGTTGAAATCGGCGAGTCACTGAAGACGGTTCGCAGCAACCCGCCGCTGCCACAGGTCACCACGAGCTCGCTGGAGGCGCTACAGAAATACTCGCAGGCGCTCCGTAGCGGGCTGTCCGACCGGCTATCCACCATAGCGCTACTCGAGGAAGCGATCGCCCTCGACTCGACATTCGCCATGGCGTGGCGGAAGTTGGGCGTCTATGCTTGGTCCTTTGATTCACAGCGCGGTCGCGATGCCTACACGAGAGCCTATCAGCTTCGCGATCATCTGACCGATCGCGAACGCTATCTGACCGAGGGGACCTACTATCAGAGGGTAACCGGCGAGAAAGAGAAAGCGGCAGTCGCGTACCGCAGGCTGCTGGACCGGTATCCCGATGTATACGAGGCACGGGGCAATCTTGGTGGACTCTACACGCAGTTAGGCGACCTGGCCGCAGCCGAGCGGCTGTACCAACGTGGCATCGAGCTCGATTCGACCCTGACCGGCATATGGCGGTATCTGTTCAACGTACAGTATAAGCAGGGCAAATTCGACGAGGTCGAAGAGACATTTCGACACATCGAGCGGCTGTTCCCGGAGTATCCCCCCACACCGTGGCTTGGCGCTCACCTGGCGTACTCTCGTGGTGACTACGTCACGGCGGAGGAGCGGCTGAACGAGCTGATTGAAAAGCACGGGGCGATCCGCACCTGGATCGTCTCGGCCGGCGAGGTGCAGGGATCGCTCGATCTGGTACAAGGGAGGCTCCGCGTCGCGGAGGCGCGTGCACAGCGGACCCGCGACGCCGACTCGGAGAACGGTGCCATTCGAGCCTATCACGTCCATACGGGCCCGCTGGCTTTGATCGCTCATCTACGGGGTGACCCGGAGCCCGGCCTCAGGGCGGTGGAGGCCGCCCTGGAGCGCTATCCGCTTGAATCGATGTCACCTCGGTCACGGCCCTATCTCGCCGTCGCTCGTACTTACGCCCTCTACCTCGACCGGCCGGACATCGCCCGCGGCTTCCTCGACGACCACGAACGGGAGCTCGATACTTTGACCCAACAGCGACGTAGCGCTGACTGGCACGACGCCCTCGGCGTGGTCTTGCTAGTTGAGGGCCGATCGCAAGAAGCGATCGAGCATTTCCGCACCGAGTACATGATCTCGGCTAGTAGAACGGGTGCGCCGGCTTTCCTGGCCCGGGCTTTCGACCAGGCCGGCCAGCCCGACTCCGCGATCGCCTACTTTGAGCACTACGTGACCACGCCTGTCCTCTACCGGGCGTACGGCGATCACCTCCATTTGCCCTATGCCTACGAGCGCCTCGGCCAGCTCTACCAGGAGCAGGGCGAGCCAGAGGCCGCTATCTACTGGCACCAGAAGTTCGTCGACCTCTGGGAAGACGCCGACCCCGAGCTCCAGCCCCGTGTCGAGGCCGCACGCGAGTCGATCGCCGCGCTGACCGCTGCCTCTTCTGGCAGGTAACCGGTGACCGGTAATCGGTAACCGGTAACTGCATCACCCTTAGCGCTTCAGTGACACAACACGCGTTGGGGAGGGCGCGACAGGGGGCCCAGAGCGGATATTTGGAGCGCCCCGGCCCGTCCGCTCCGCCGGCCCAACTCCGCGCGACATGGAGTGAGGGCCCCCTGTCGCGCCCGACCGCCCCCCCGCGCCTGGTTGATTCGGGATTGCATACAGAACCGGTTCTGCGAACTTTGGCTCTACGGAACCAGGCTCATATGCAGCAGGAATAGATGAAGAGAGACTACTACGACGTTCTGGGCGTGGCGCGAGGCGCCGATGGTGACGCCATCAAGAAGGCATACCGCCAGCTCGCCCTGAAACACCACCCCGACCGAAACCCCAACGACTCCGGGGCCGAGGAGAAGTTCAAGGAGGCCACCGAAGCCTACGAGGTCCTCCGCGACTCCGAGCTTCGCGGCCTCTACGACCGCTACGGCCACGACGGAGTGAAAGCCGGCGTGCGCGGCGGCGGCGGCGGATTCGGCGGCTTCAGCACCTTTGACGAGGCGCTCAACATCTTCATGCGCGAGTTCGGAGGCTTCGGGCTCGACGATCTGTTCGGCGGCGGTCGCCGCCAGCGCGGCGCCCGCGTCCGCGGCTCCGACGTCAAGATCCGCGTCAAGCTCACCCTCGAGGACGTCATGAACGGGGTCAAGAAGACCATCCGCATGCCGATCCTCGACATCTGCCCCGAGTGCCAGGGCAGCGGCGCCCGCGGCGGCGCGGCGTCCTCGCCTTGCCCGCAGTGCGGCGGGTCCGGCGAGCTGCAGCAGGTGCAGCGATCGCTGTTCGGCCAGTTCGTCCGCGTCGGCCCCTGCGCCAACTGCCGCGGCGAGGGCTCGGTCATCACCGACCCATGCACAAACTGCTCCGCTGAGGGCCGCAAGCGTCTCGAGAAGTCCTTCGAGATCGACATCCCCGCCGGCGTCGCCACCGACGACTACCTCACGCTCCGCGGCCAGGGCAACGTCGGTCCCCGCGGCGGACCGGCCGGCGACCTGCTCGCCGTCGTACAGGTGGACGAAGACCGGCGCTTCATTCGCCGCGGCGCCGATCTCATCCACGACCTGCCCATCACCTTCAGCCAGGCGGCCATGGGCATGACGCTCGACGTCCCCACGGTAGCCGATGACGCGAAGGTCAAGATCCCGGCCGGCGTGCAGACCGGTCACATCATCCAGCTACGCGGCAAGGGCCTGCCTCACCTGCGTCGCGGCGGCAGCGGCGACCTCATCGTCCGGGTCGTCGTCGTCACTCCAAGCAACCTGACCGACCAGCAGCGCGAGCTGTTCGAGCGATTGTCCGAAGTCGAGAGCCCGGCGACCGCCGACGAGGACGGCGCTGGCTTCTGGCAAAGAGTGAAGGATGCGTTTTTCGACTAGGATATTGGTAGTGGGAATCTTGAATCTGATTACTTGATTACGGAATAGGGGAGTTTGGAAATACGAAGGGGTTGAATCGTACTTCCCAAATCACGTATTCCGTAATCCCGGAATCAGATTCGAGATTCCATGTTCCCAACAGAGAACAGTGCCATGTCAAACGATTGCTTGTTCTGCAAGATCACCAGCGGCGACATCCCCGCCGACAAAATCGCCGAGGGCGATAGCTGGGTCGCTTTCCGCGACATCAATCCGCAGGCGCCGACGCACGTGCTCATTATTCCACGCGAGCACATCGCCACGCTCAACGACGTGACCGACGACAAGGCCGGTCTCCTCGGTGAGCTGCTCCTCGCGGCCAAACAGATCGCCGCCGCCGAGGGCGTCGCCGACGACGGTTACCGCACCGTCCTCAACTGCAACGCCGGCGCCGGCCAGTCGGTCTTCCACATCCACGCACACCTGCTGGGCGGCCGCGTGATGGGATGGCCTCCCGGTTGATATTGTATTCGACATCGGACAGCGGTCAGCGGTCGCTCGACGTCCGAGTTAGACTCGGCTGTCGACCCCCAACTGCCGGTGAACGACGCTCGGCGGTCGAGCGACTGTCGAACCTCGGCGCGTCGAAAACAGGGCGTCGGTAGTCGAGTCTAACTCGGAAGTCGAGCCCCGGCTGACCGCTGTCCGGTGTCGAATCCGATCACGGCTGCCGCCACCACACCGAAAGCCCGTAATGCCAGAGTTGCCTGAGGTTACCATATACGTCGAGGCGTTAGAGCGGCACATCGTTGGCCGAACTCTCCTGAACGCACGTGTGGGCTCGGCCTCGCTGCTCAGGACCTACGACCCGTTCGTCTCCGCCGCGGAAGGCAAGCGCGTCGTCGGTATCCGGCGCATCGGCAAGCGCATCGCCTGGCAATTCGAGGACGAGATCTTCCTGGTCTTCCACCTCATGCTCACCGGCCGCTTCCGCTGGCGCGACAAAGGCGTCGCCGTCCCCAAGAAGCGCGGTCATGCCGCCTTCGACTTCCCGAGCGGCGCCGTCCTGCTCACCGAGCAGGCGACGAAGAAGCGCGCCTCGCTGCACGTGGTACGTGGGGAGAGCGCTCTGACCCAGTTCGAGCGCGGCGGCGTCGAGCCGCTCGAGGCGAGCCTGGACGATTTCAAAGCCGCCCTGATTCGCGAGAACCGCACGCTGAAGCGCGCGCTCACCGACCCGCGCATCCTCAGCGGCATCGGCAACGCCCACTCAGACGAGATCCTGCTCGCTGCGAAGCTACCGCCGGTGAAACGCACCCGGCGGCTCGACGACGACGAAGTCTCGCGGCTCTATGCGGCTACCAGGGAATCGCTACGGGAGTGGATCGAGCGCCTGCGCT
>JBDHAL010000047.1:0-31751 GCA_039588075.1 Gemmatimonadota bacterium
TTGTCGTTGTCGTTGTCCTTGTCGATGAATACAGTTTCTTCTTACGCACTACCAGATTGTCCAGCATGCCAAGACCCAGAACATCAACGATCGTATTAAGCACCATCGGGATCGTCTTCGTCGCGCTCATCGTCGGCGTAGTGGCCAGCAGTCTCGTGCGGCCGGAGGTCGAGACGTTCGTTCCATCGGCGGTCGCGCCGGAGGAGGTCGGCGCACGATCCGTTGGTCCGCTCGTTTACACCGTGGACGCGACTGCGCACGATCGCTGGGTCTACTTCGACTTCTCCCGCGGGTCCGTCGTCGATATCGGGTCGCGACGCTCGCTCGATTGGGATATCGCTTTCCAGCGGCACAGGATGATCAGCAACGGCGGCGCAACCAACTCGCTCGGCCTGGCGGCCGTTCTCGATCTCGGCCCCGTCAACATCGATTCGGTCCTCGTGCTGCCAGCGAGCGGCTACGTCACCGACGAGCAACCCGGTGACACCCCCCGCAACCGCCTCCTAGAGGATTGGTACGACTATAGCTGGATTTCCCACCTGCTCCGCCCCGCGGACCGCGCCTTCGCCCTCCGCACCGCCGACGGCAAAATCGCCGTCCTCCGCTTCCTTGGATATTACTGCCCCGGCGGCCAACCCGGCTGCGTCACCTTCCGCTACTACTATCGCGGCGACGGCCAACGACATTTCGGGGGTCCCTAGACGTTGACTCCTTGGCCTTCGTACTACTGAAATGTCGAACACCGCACACCGAACACCGCCTTTCGAAGGGTGCACTGCAAGGCCGTATCATTAAGCCCGAAGACCGAATGCACATAGACGTTTAGGGGTTGGCTATTTGTGATTAGTGATCAAGGATTGCCGTGCCACCTTCGACAGGCGGTGTTCGGTGTGCGGTGTTCGACATTTCAGTAGTAGGAGGCTACACGTCCACCGGGCCCCTCCGGTTGCGCATCGGCCCAGATCTTATATCGTTGCCGCCAACCACAGCTGGAGATCCAACAGCAGACGAGGCAAGTGTGATCGGTGGGGACGATAAGTTGGGAGAGCGTGGAGGGCGCTATCTCAACCTGGTTAACTTCCTCCTCCCAGTTCTGTGCCTGTACCTCGCCGGGTGCGGCCAGGACCATCCACAAAGCACGATAGACCCGGTTACGGGCGACTTCGGGTCGGCCATCCAGAGCCTCTACCTGACGGTTTTCTGGTGGACCATGCTGATCCTGGCCGTCGTCTGGACCGTGCTGGCCTACGTGCTGTTGCGGTTCCGGGAGCGGCCGGGCGGGGCGCCGCCGAAGAAGACGCGTGGCCATTTCGGCCTCGAAGTCGGCTGGACGATCGGCGCCGCGATCATCGTGGTCCTGATTACGATCCCGACGATCCAGACGGTGTTCCGCACCCAGGCGCGTCCCGGCCCCGACGCCCTGGTGGTGCAGGTCATCGGTCACCGGTGGTGGTGGGAGTTCCGCTACCCGGAGGACGGAGTGGTGACGGCGAACGAACTGCACCTCCCCGTCGACCGCACGGTGGACCTGCGGATGTGGTCCGCCGATGTGATTCACTCCTTCTGGGTCCCGCGGCTGGGCGGCAAGCGCGACCTCAACCCCCTGGTCCGCACTCCGGACGGTCATCCGGCGATCAACCGTCTGACGTTCACGGTGGACGAGGAGGGAGTCTACCAGGGGCAGTGCGCGGAGTTCTGCGGCCCGTCCCACGGCCTGATGGGGCTGCGGGTCATCGTGGAATCCGCTGCCGAGTACCAGGAGTGGGTCAACGACATGAAGGGCATCGCCGCCCCCGACTCCGGAAGCCTGGCAGAGCGCGGGCACGGCGTTTTCATGCAGAGTACCTGCATCGCCTGCCACGCGATCGAGGGGACGAACGCCCGAGGCACCCTCGGGCCCAGTCTCACGCGCCTGGGGGCACGGATAACCATCGGCGCTGGACTGCTGGAAAACGGGCCGGAGAACCTGGCCGCCTGGATCACTGACCCGCGCCAGTTCAAACCGGGCGTCATGATGCCCGGCGTGGCGGAGAGCGGCGGCGGCTTCCCGCCCACCGGGTTGTCGGCTGAGCAGCTGGATGCCGTGGTCGCTTACCTGTCCAGCCTTCGATAGCCGCCGCTTGTTTCAGAGTTCGAGGATACGGTTGCATGGCAGATACGAAAGCTAGCACGAACACGCAGGTGAAGCCGAGAAGCGCGGCCGCGCAACTGTATACCGATCAACGAGGCATCGGTCCGACGATCTGGAGTTGGATAACGACCGTCGACCACAAGCGAATCGGCATCATGTACGGGAGCGCCGCCCTCTTCTTCCTGATGGTCGGTGGCGTCGAGGCCTTGATCCTCCGCATCCAGCTGGCCGTCCCGGAGAACGACTTCGTCAACGCCGAGACGTTCAACCAGCTGTTCACCATGCATGGCACCACCATGATCTTCCTGGTGGCCATGCCGATGGCCGTCTCCTTCTTCAACTACATCGTGCCGCTCCAGATCGGAGCCCGCGACGTCGCCTTCCCGCGACTCAACGCGCTCTCTTTCTGGGTCTTTCTGTTCGGCGGACTGTACCTGAACTCGAGCTTCCTCTTCGGAGCCGCGCCCAACGCGAGCTGGGTCGGGTACGCGAACCTGACCTCAGTCCAGTTCTCGCCCGGCCCCAACGTCGACTTCTGGGTCCTGGGTCTCACGATCGTCGGGCTCAGCTCGTTGATCGGCGGTATTAACTTCATCACGACGATTATCAACCTTCGCGCACCGGGCATGCGGCTGATGCGAATGCCGCTGTTCACCTGGATGACCTTCGTGACGAGTTGGATACTGGTGACGGCGGTCCCGGTCATCGCGGTGGCGCTCATCTTTTTGGCCTTCGACCGGTTCTTCGGAGCCAACTTCTTCGTTCCGACGGCCGGCGGCGACCCGATCCTCTGGCAACACCTTTTCTGGATCTTTGGACACCCCGAGGTCTACATCCTCATCCTGCCGTCTTTCGGGATCATCTCCGAAGTCATCCCGACGTTCTCGCGCAAGCCGCTGTTCGGGTACCCCATCGTCGTGTACGCGGGGATCCTCATCGGTTTCATCGGGTGGGGGGTGTGGAGCCACCACATGTTCACGTCCGGACTGGGTGCGATCGCCGACTCGTTCTTCGTGGCGAGCACGATGATCATCGCCATCCCCACAGGAGTGAAGATCTTCAACTGGCTGGCCACCATGTGGGGAGGCTCGATTCGCTTCTCCACGGCCATGCTGTTCGCCATCGGCCTGCTGGCCATCTTCACCCTCGGCGGACTCTCGGGGATCATGCACGCCTCGGCGCCCATCGATCTGCAGCAGCACGACTCCTATTTCGTCGTCGCGCACTTCCACTACACCATCGTCGGCGGTGCGGTGACGGGGCTGTTCGCCGGGTTTTACTACTGGTTTCCGAAGATGACCGGCCGCCTCACCAGCGAGGCGCTCGGCAAGTGGCACTTCTGGACCAACCTCACGTTTTTCCCGATGCACATGAGCGGACTCTACGGCATGCCGCGGCGCGTGTTCACCTACTCGGCCGAGCTGGGCGTCGGAGGCTGGAACATGGCTTCCACCATCGGCGCCTTCATCTTCGGGCTCAGCAGCCTGATCTTTGTCTGGAACCTGGCGCGCAGCTCGTTCAAGGGCGCGCCGGCGCCGGCCAACCCCTGGGAAGCGCCGACGCTGGAGTGGTCGATGCCCTCGCCGCCGCCGCACTACAACTTCGTCCAAATCCCCGACGTGAAGAGCCGCGAGCCCATGTGGGCGACGGACGCGACGACGGAAGAGCGCGCCCCGTCTCACGCCGCGGAGCCGCACATGCCGTCCCCGTCGGGCTGGCCGATCCTCACCGCGTTCGGCATCAGCCTGACCTGGATTCTCGTCATGACTCACATCTGGTGGGCCCCGCTGATCGGCCTGGCCGTGACGGCCTTCTGCGTCTTCAGCTGGGCCTTCCAACCCGCGTACAGGACCGAGGCGACATAGGACAGACATGGAGAGCGTGCACCACCCACCGACCGCCACCGGCCTCGACAGCCGGAAGCTGGGCTTCTGGACTTTCATCGGGTCAGAGACGCTTTTCTTCGGCAGCCTGATCTCGACCTACATGGTCTACAAGGGCGCCTCCGTGGCAGGGCCCTACCCGCACGAGGTGCTCGATATCCCGGTCACCAGCGTCAGCACCTTCGTCCTGCTGACCAGCTCTCTGGCGATGGTCCTCGCCCTGAACGCGGTCCAACGTGGCAGCCGCGGCGCGGCGCTGACCTGGCTCATGGCGACAGCGGTCTGCGGCCTGATATTCCTCGGATTCCAAGCGTACGAGTTCACGACCTTCGCGCACGAAGGGCTCACTCTCACATCGAATGTGTTCGGCTCTTCCTTCTTCGTGCTGACCGGCTTCCACGGCGCACACGTCTCGGTAGGCGTAATCTGGCTGCTGACCCTGTGGATTCTGACGCTGCGTGGCAAGATCGGAAAAGAGAACGCCCTCGACGTGGAGCTCGCCGGGCTCTACTGGCACTTCGTGGATGTCGTGTGGATTGTGATCTTCACCCTGGTTTACCTGATACCGTGACGGAGGTAGCATGAGCGCCGGCGCCCACCCGACCTGGAAGTTCTACGCCACTATCGGAGCGATCCTCACGATCGTAACGGCCGCCGAGATCGCTGTCTTCTACATCCCGGCTCTCAGCGGCGTCCTCGTCCCACTGCTGCTAGTTCTTTCCACCGGCAAGTTCGCGCTCGTCGTCATGTTCTACATGCATCTTCGATACGACAGCCAGATCTTCTCCGCCGTTTTCGTCGCGCCCCTCATGCTGGCCGTGCTCGTCGTAGCCGCCCTAATCGTACTCTTCCACGTACTGCCGCGTGGAATGGGAGTCCTTTGATATTGTAGTGAACATTGAACATCGGCCATCGTTCATCGAACTTCGAGAATACTGCCCGACTTTTCACTTTGAACGTTGAGCGTGTATCGATGTTCAAGTTTGACGGACGATGTTCAAGGTTCAACATCGGTGTGTCCGTTCGGCGTTCGATGGACGATGGACGATGTTCGACGTTCGCTTCTACTCTTCTTCCCTCCCCTCCGAATGGTACCACTTGAAAAACAGCACCGTAATCGCCACCCAGTATATCATCCCGCCGCCCATCTTCATTAATAGCCCCGCAACCTGCTGATCCGTTCGCACCGGGATTCCGTGCACCGGCGGGGCCAGTTCGTACGTCGCGTAAAGCGGCAGATCGCTGAAGGTCAACAATATGAAGGCCGGAGTGTTGAGTATCGTGGCCAGGATCAGGTATCCGACCTTTACCATGTAGGAGAATCGCGGTCGCTCGGGGACGGGTGCGACAAGCGGCCACCAGAGAATCAGCCCGGCCGCCAACCACGCCATGTCCAGAGCGAACGATCCAAGCTGAGACGACATGAGTGCGTCGACCACGGAAGGACAATGAGTCGCTATGACCACGACGTTGAAGAACACGAGCGCAACCAGCGGATGCGTCAGCAGGCGCAGGACTCGAAGTACGAAGGGACGGTTGGCCAGGCGCTTGTAGCCGGCTTCGGGGGTGCCGTAGAGCAGAAGCGGCGGCGCTACGAGGGCTATCAGAAGGAACTGGACCATGTGGGCGCTGGCCAGGTACCCGGCTCCCAGCGCGCCGACGGGCCAATCGAGAGCGACCCAAAGACAAGCGAGGCCGCTGAGGAAGCTCGCCGCTCCTAGCCGGCCCTCGCCCCGCTGATCGCCTCCGACGCGTGCCGCTGGCCGGCGCGCGAGCGCCCAGTAGGCTACGGCCAGCACGATTATGAAAGCCCAGACGCCGGGGTACGGACGCCAGCTCCATTCCCAAGCGGCCGTCTGGGCCGAGCACCACCATTGCATGCTTGTATCCGAAGCGGCCTGAAAGCCGCAGCCCTCTCCAAAGCTCAGGAGCCGCTAATTGGCCTCCGGCTGGTCCACTTCTCCGTTGAAGAGTTCGCGACCCAAGGCGACCCGGAGGCTGGGGTTAACGCGCAACAAGTAATACGCCATCACCACTGTGGCGAGCAGATTCCCCAAACCGACCGACAACCAGCCCAGCGTACCCAGCAGCCACTCGGCGACCACGGCGAGCAGGCCGAGGAAAAACGCCTCGAAGGTTACGAAGATCAACACGCTGGCCGCCAAGAGCCGCGGCGCCTTCTCCGCCTGAATCGCTATCGCCGCCGCGGCCAGGCCGACGGCGACGAAGGCTGCGAGATGTACTATGCTGTACCCGCCCACCGTCAACAGCGTGACCTCGACTTCGGCTACATCTCTGCACCTCAGAAAGAGCACCGAACCAAGCGCGCCGGGCGTGAAGAAGATCTGTCCGCGAACCACGTCGAAAATCAGAAACCACACCGCGACCGTCACCGCTCCCAGGGCACCGGCTATCACGCCTTCCCGAACGAAGCGGTATTTCCCTAAGAGTCCCAGCACGCCCGGCGCCGCGATCCCGAGGCTCACGTGCACGTAGCTCATGAGCCCCACGCCGGCCGCCAGGTTGCCTATGAGAACTTGAGGCCAGCCGAGCTCATCGACGACGTCCACACCGGTCAGAATGACCCCGAGGTAGAACACCAGGTCGAACAGCACGAACCCGAGGACGAGGCCGAGCAGAATGGGGGGAGAAACCTCGAGCTTGCCCAGCAACCAGGTCACGCCAACGCCCACCAGACAGAACGCCGCATAATGAAACAGCGTGTACACGGCGATCAACGCGAAGGATCTATCCGCGGCGTCCGCATTCGCGAGTATGCTCGCCAGGAACGCCGGCGTATACAATGGCTGACCCTGAATCGTATCGATGATCAGGAACCACAACGCCATGATCGTCGCCCCGATCAGGCCGGCGATGATCCCTCGCACGATGGTTTGCTTGGGTAGCATCAAGACTCTTGCTCCTCCTTCAACACGGCCATGAGACCACGATGTTGGAACCACAGGTAACCGCCAAGCGACACCAGCCAGACGACGTTCGCCGTGACGACCGACCACCAGGGTACGACATGCGCGATCTCGGCACCGACGATCGCGATCACCACGAGGCTGTACATGAACGCGGCCACAAACGCGAACATCACGAAGTACCATATGAAGTGGTGGCGTTCCGTCTCAAAGAGCAACCACGCGGCGACCATCCCGGCCACGAGCGACAGCACGAGATGGACTCCGTTGTAGGCGAGCACGGGTCCCGGCTCGATGACCAGGCGCGCCGGGTCCTGCAGATCGTAAAACAGCACCGAACCCAAAGCGGCGGCGGTGTGGAAAGGAGACCGGCCGCCGATGACATTGACCACGGCGAAGAACAGGACAACCGCGGCGTAGCCAACGATGCCGGCGACGAGTCCTTGTGCCAGTAACTTTTCGTTCTCGGGCTTCATGATCGAGTCGACTCCGGGAGCGGCGTAGCGATTGACCCTGGCCTAAGTCGGCCGGCATGACTGCCGATGAGAGCAGAACACCTATCAACCTTTGGCGGGCGGCGCAAGTTTGGGCCACCCGCATCCATCGCGGGCGAGCACCTTCAGGAACGGGTTGCAGCCTCCACGATCCGCACTGCCGTTTCGACGCCGGCCTCCGCCGCCCGGCCCTCTTCGTCGAACTCGGGGTCGTAGGCGGTGATAGCCGCCGCCTTAATCGCGAACAGCTCTCCCACCATCTCCACCAGCTCGGCCGCCTGTTTCAGTGACAGCCCGCCTTCCGTCTGGAAGCGGTTGCAGGGCGCGACCGCAGGGTCCAGAGCATCCATGTCCAGGTGCAGGTAAACCGCTTCGGCACGCGACCTCAGCTTCTCCAGCGCCGGCCGCGCCGCCGCCGCGCCGCCCGCCGCTCTGATGGACTCAGCCCCGACGACTTCCACTTCCGAGCCCTCCAGCCGCTCCCTCTCCGGCGGATCCAGGTCTCGAGTCCCCAGCAACACGACCCGTGACGGCGGAATCGCCGGTCCCCCTGCCGCGCGCCGCCACGTGTCCGGGTGCGAAGCACCCGTGGCGATCGCCAGCACCATACCGTCGAGGAACCCGCCCGGACTCGTCGCCGGCGTGTTGAAGTCGCCGTGAGCGTCGAACCACACCACCCCCAGCGCGTCCGTTCCCAGCCCGCCGAGAATACCCAAAGAGTTGATACAACTACCCGCAATTACGAGCGGAAACGCGCCCTCCCCGGCCGCCGCCCCCACAGCCTCCGCCACCCCATCATTAACGTCCTCGACCGCCGACAACTCCTCCCGAAATGGCCCGCTCCGCCTGACCTCCCGCCGTTTCACCTCCGCGCCCGCGGCCCAAAGCGCCTCCTCCAACCCCGCCGAAAGCCAGCGGCCCGGCCCCAGCCCCAGCCCCACGTTCTCCCTTCCTAAGTCGTACGGCGCAACGATTAGTTCAACTCTACTCATAGCCACCAACCAGCCCCCCGATGTTCAATGTCAAAAACGTCCACGGCGCAGCCCCCAATATCAGACCTCCCCGGAGAAGGCATCGCTCTGGCGCACACGTCGATCTAACTATATATAGAGCGCCCAAGCGTACCTCAGATCGGAATGCACCCGGAACCAAGACTAATGGCAGCACAAGATAAGCCCTCTCAGGCAGACAAGCGCGACAACGCGGCCGCAACCGACTACCAGCCCCCGTACCGCTGGGCCCTGCTGGTCGGACTGGCCACTTTCGCTCTCTACGTGCTAACCCTGGCGCCCTCGACGGCGTTCTGGGACACCAGCGAGTACATCGCCACCGCCCACATCGTCGGGATCCCGCATCCGCCCGGCAACCCACTGTTCATCATCCTGGCCCGGGCATGGGAGATCCTGCTGACGCCCTTCCCGCTGCCGGCCGCTGTGAAGATCAACCTGTTCGCGGCGACGATGAGCGCGGCGGCGGCGGCATTCTGGTTCATGGTCGTCCACCGCGTGCTGGCCTTCTTCTCCGAGGTGGAGCTATTCCGCAGTGGCGGCGCGGCCGCAGCCGCCCTGATCTCCGCCACCACCTTCACCGTGTGGAACCAGTCGGTGGTCAACGAGAAGGTCTACACGGTCAGCCTGATGACCGTGGCTCTGCTGACCTGGCTCGTCTTCCGCTGGCGCGACAACCTTGGCCGCGGCAAGGACGACAACCTGCTCATTCTGATCGTCTTCCTGCTGGGGCTCTCGCTGGGGAACCACCTGATGGCCTTCCTCGTCGCGCCCGCGATTCTGCTGTTCGTGATATGGGTGAACCCTCGAGTGTTGATGCGTTGGCGACTCTACGCCTTCGCCTCTCTAGCGTGGTTCCTCGGTCTCTCGGCCCAGCTGTTTCTGCCGATCCGCGCCGAGGCCGACCCCGTCATCAGCGAAGCGGCACCCAAGTGCGAATCGGTCGTCGACGCGACTATCGACATCGCGCGCCTGCATCCGCCACTCTCGCTGCTGGGACCGAAACAGGCGAACGACCGCTGCCCGGCCCTCGCGCAGTCGCTGCGGCGCGAGCAGTACCGCAAGCCGCCGCTCAACATGAACCCTATTTTCTTTCCCTACCGCCAGATACCGCGCGACTTCGGCCTCTTGAAGTGGCAGTTCATCAACTACGCTCAGTACTTCGACTGGCAGTGGGCCAGGAGTCTGGACGGATCGAACACGTTCTTCGCCTGGTTGCGCGCGCCCTTCACGCTGATCTTCCTGTTGCTGGGCCTGGTGGGAGCGTGGAAGCATTTCAACGCGGACCGCATATCCTGGATCTACTTCGCCGCACTCTTCGCCACCGTTTGGCTCGGCCTCATCATCTACCTGAACTTCAAGTACGGATACTCCGTCAACGCCACCGTCCCGGGCCCCAATGGACTCGAATCGGTTCCACGCGAGTGGCGCGAGGTCCGCGAGCGAGACTATTTCTTCATGGTCTCGTTCTCTCACTGGGGCTTGTGGGCCGGCATCGGGCTGGCCGCGTTCTGGCAGACCACCGCAGAGCTCGTGGCCGGCGCCAAGGCGCGCATCACGGCCTTCGACTACAAGAGAACAGCTCCCGTTCTGCTGCTCGCCCTCCTGCCGCTGCTGCTCAACTGGAAGTACGCGAGCCGGGCGGGTGACTACGCCGCTCGAGACTGGGGCTACAACCTGCTCATGTCGATCGAGCCCTATGGCATCGTGCTGACGAACGGTGACAACGACACGTTCCCGCTCTGGTACCTGCAGGAGGCCGAAGGTCTGCGGAAAGATGTCACCGTCATCGTCTACTCGTACCTCGCCACGCCCTGGTACGCGAAGCAGCTCAGGGACCTGACTCAGCCGTGCGGCACAGAAGACGCCGCCAGCGATCCAACGGTCATCATCTGCCAGCGCCGCTTCGAGCCCGACAAGGCTATCTCGATGTACCAGGATCGTGACTGGCCCCTGCCGACGCGCCCGGTACTCGAGGCGACCGATTTGGAAATCGACAACGTACCCGAGTGCTACCCGGTCGACGTTACGACCGGCCAGTGCGCCCGCTTCTCCGACACCGTGACCGTCACGATCGGCGAGCTGGTCGGAACGATAGAGCGCAACGAGACGCTGATGCGCAACGACATACTTCTCCTGCGCATCATGAACACGTCGCTGGGCGACCGGCCGGTCTACTTCGCAAGCACGACGGGCACGTACGAGAAGTTTCACATCCAGCCGTGGATGATTCGAAACGGTGCATCTTTCAAAGTGGAGCCCGGCGACGTCGTGCCCACGGGAACGATCGTACCGATGCCCGGCAGCTCGCGGCAGCAGGGCGGCCGGGACTTCCCATTTTGGATAGATGTGGAACTCACGCGCGAGCTGCTGGAAGAGCACTACGTCTACCGGGACATTCTTGATTGGACCTTCTGGCCGGACCTTTCCACCAGCGGTATTCCGCTGCAGTACTACCAGGCCTACCTGGCCCTGGCCAACGGTTTCCTGGTGATGGGAGACAAAGCGGCGTCGGATGCGGCGGTGGAACGCGGCCTAGATTTCTTGGAAGTGGCCGTCGGACCGCTGCCCGACCGCCCGGAATCGCTTGAGCCGCCGGAAGAGGAAGGTAACCCATGACAGGTAACCGGTAATCGGTAACCGGTAACTTCAACTGCCGCTTTCCAGTCTACTCGGCTACCGCTTGGAAGTGCAAAGAAGGATCCCCGACGCCGGTCGATGTGGTAGTTACCGGTTACCGGTTACCGGTTACCGGTCACCTTCCCTCACCGCTACCGCAGCCAGATCCGCATGCTCAGGGTCCCCGACAGCGGCCCCCGGACTCTCACCCTGAACCACGCTCGTCCCGCTGCGCTCGTCGTAGGCGACGCGGACGACCTGGTCCATGCCCTCGCGAATCGACTCGATGTGGGTGATCAGGACGACCTGCTCGAAGCGGTCTTGCAGGCGTTGCAGAAGGCGAACGACGCTATCGCGACGCAGCTCGTCAAGGCCGCCGAAGACCTCATCGAAGATCAGCAGGGACAGCGTGTGGCCGGCACGCTCGGCTATCATCTGGCTGATCGCGAGCCGCAGGACGAGATTGGCCAGGTCTTCTTCGCCGCCGGATATCACCGGCTTCTCCTCGCCGTCGTCGAGGACCATCACGTCGAAGTTAGGGCTGATGTCGATGCGATTGTAGCGCCCGTCGGTCAGCTCGGTCAGGAAGATGCTGGCGATTTCAGAGAGCTCCGGCCGCACCCGGTTGTTCAGCTCGCTTCGCAGCTCGCCCAACGCGCCATCCAGATCGTTGTGAAGACGATGCTCTTTCTCTCGCTCGGCGATATTTCGCGAGACCTGCTTGTGCTCTTTCTCCGCCAGCCGCGCCGCCTCCGCCTCACTTCGTGCTCGGTCGGCATCCCCGCGCGCCCGCTCCACTTCCACACGAGCCCCGTGCAGTGCGACCTGCGCGGATTCGTATTCCGCGCCGACGCTTCGATAGCGCTCTTCTGAGAAAGCCAACTCGGTCCGCGCCGTCTCCAACTCGCCGACCTGGGCCTTGATCTGGCGCTCTTCCTCCTCCGCCTCGGCCCTGACGCTACGTAGGCGCGGCTGTTGCTCGAGACGCGTCTCGACCTGGGTGATCGTCTTTTCCAGTTCGCCCAAACGCTTCAACCCGGCCCGTACCTCCTCGTGCCTGCCCGCGTCGTATCCTGCCGCCAGCGCCGCGACCTCGCCGGCCAGCTCTCGAGCCCGGGCCTCTTCGCCCTCCAGCTCCGACTTGAACGCCGCGGCCTGCGAGAGCGCCGAGTCGGCGTCGGCAAGTTCTTTCTGCTGTTTCTCGAGCTCCTCCCGCGCTTCCGCCAAGCTTCGCTTCGCCGCAACCACGTCGTCTGGCTCCGCCTTCAGCTGGTCCTGCCGCTTGCGGTGCCATTTTCCGTCCTGGACGATTTCTTCGCGCTGGGCGCGCACCAGGCTCAGCACACGGTCGTACTCTTCGCCGAGCGGGCGCCGGCAGGTCGGGCATACGCCGTCCGGGCCCTCGGATTCCAGCTCGTCTATCTTTTTTTGCAGTTCCGTTGCCTGGTCGAGGAACATGCGAAGCCGCGCATCCACGTCCTGCGCGTCGCGCTGCCAGCGCGAAGTGACTTCTTCACGTTCCGCCTCCAAGCGCCGGCATTCCTCTTCCTGTCCCGCGAGTCTCTCGCCGGTCGCCTCGCGCTCACGCCCCCTGTGCTCCGCCTCGGCCACCCTCTTGGACAGCGACTCGATCCGCCCGCGTTGCTCCTCCAGTTGCTTCTGGAGCGCTACCCGCTGCGACTCGGCCTCCGAGAGGACCCGCAGCTTCTCGTCCTCCTCGCGCAGCGCTTCGAGCGGCCTGGCTTCCTCGCGAAGCGCCTCGAGTTGCCGCGCGGCCTCTTCCAGCCTCTTCAGCTCGGCCTCCGCGTCTCCCCGCTCTTTCAGCACGCGCTCGAGTCGGGCCTGAGCGACCCGCAACTCTTCTCCCAACACTCGATCTCGCTCGCGGGCAGTCTGCAGCTCGCTCCACAGCGGTTCTACATCGGCGAATTGTGACGCTGCATCGGTCTGCTGCCGTTCCGCCGCTGCCAGCGCGGCGCTCGCCTCCTTGAGTTGCTCTTCCGCTGCCCGCTTGGTTCGCTTGATGTCGTCCGGATCGCCCAGCGTGCCGCGCAGCTCTTCGACCTGGCCCTTGAGTACCTTGCGCTGCTCGCGCACCAAGTTCTGGGCGGCGCGCAGCCGCTCGTAGCCCAACACCTGCGAGAGGAATCGCACGCGCTCGGTCGGTCCCATCGCCGCGAGGAACTGAAGCTCTCGCTGTCCGGTGAAGTAGGTGTTGAAGAACTCGCGGCGCGTCATGCCGAACCGGCGCGTCAACTGCCGGCTCACCTCACCTATGCCGGCCGCTATGGGATCGCCGGCTTCGGCGCGGTACAGTTCGGCGTTTCGCGGTGTTCTTATCACGCGGTAGCGTTCCCCGCGCAGCTCGAACTCGAGCTCGGCCTTAACGGTCGAGCGGCCCAGCGCCCGGTTGAAACGCAGCGTGTCTTTCGTACCGCGTACCGCGGGTGCCCCGTAGATCGCCCAGGCTATCGCCTCGAGGATAGTCGTTTTGCCGGCGCCGTTGGGGCCGATGATGCCCGTCAAGCCGGGGCGAAAGACCAGCTCGGTGTCGGCGTGCTGCCGGAAGTTCTGGAGCGCCAACCGGTGCAGTCGCATCTACTCCCTATCCTCCAGCGCTTCCGTCTCCTCGGCCTGCTGCAGATAGCGCAGTCCCAATTCGATCAAGGAATCCCGATCGACCTTCTTCGACTCCGGTTTCCAGCTGTGCCGCAGAAAGGCCTCCAGCTCTTCCCGCAGAGTGAGGCGCCGGCCCGGCGCGCCCGAACCGGCCCGGCGAATGACCTGGGGCGGCCAGGTCTGCAAGTGGAAGTGAAGCGCCTGGGTGCGGTACTCGCGAATCTTCCGGTGATCCAGTTCCCGGTAGACGTCGCGCGGAAGGTTGAAGATCCTGAGCCGCACGACCTTGTCATCGATTTCACCTGGCACGGCTGCCAGTGTCGACTCGATCGCCTGATCGAGCTCCTTGGGTGACACTTCGCCGTTCAGGATCGGCTCGAGATCGAGGACCGGGCGCAGGTTCTCGAGCGCATGGAATTCAGCGCGCTTCTCGTCCAGGTCGTACTCGATGAACCCCTTCCCCCAGGCGGCTTCCTTCCAGGGATCTTCCTTCTCCACCCGCGCGTTGTCGGCTTCCGCCCATATATTCAGACTGGTTCTCTCGATCGCGCCCGCGTAGTACATGTTGGCGGCGAGCTTCGATCGGAGGTGGTAGTGACCCAGGCCGACGTAGCTCCACATCGTCGCGTCTATGGCATCGCCGGGGAGCTTCGCCGCGCCGAAATCCACCAACAACTTGAGCCTCGGATCCTCGACCTCGGCGTGCGCCACAAGGATGTTGTGATCGACGTCGGGCTCGGGTTCGATCGCAGGCTGTTCGGTCGTGTGAAGCTCGGCGTGGGGCAGGCAAAGAACCGATGCACCGAGTTCCGAGAACTTCAGCCTCCGCGCCTCTCTGTGCGCAACGTGGACGCCCTCTATCTCGCCGAACAGTCTGAGTATGCTGCCGGTCTCCGCCGCTTTCGGCGAATCATGGTTCCCCGCTACGATCACGACCTGCGTTCCTTCCGATTTCGCTCGGAAGCGGACGAATTGGCGGAACGCGTCGGCAATGGCCGTGTTCGACGGGCGCACCGTGTGAAAGACGTCACCGGCGACGATCAACAGATCGGGCGCGACCTCCGCGACCCGATCCAACGTATCGCGAAACGCGCGAGCCACGTCCGCCTCACGAATGTTAATGCCTTGCGGATTGGTGCGGTGGTAGGCTCTGTAGCCCAGGTGCAGGTCGGAGGTGTGGACCAGCTTCATCTCGTATCCAGGAGCTCCAATATCCCGTTGGCGTGACCCGTAAGATGTATCTCGATGCCCTCCGCCGCCTGTAAAGCGAACATGTCGATTTCGTAGCGGCCATCGACGAAGCGGCCCCGGCTGACATCGAACAGCGTAGAGCCCGTCAGGCTTGTCTGCAAATGCATCGGTACACCCAGACCGATCTCTTCTGCCCCTTGCAGCTGGCTGTACGAGCCGGCGAGTTCGATGACGGCGATCGGGCCTTCCGGCCCCTCACGAATCTCTATCAGCGTGTGCTCTAGCTCCAGGGTCATGTTGCCGGCGCCGAGGCCCACAGGGAACTCGGCGCTGCTCGTCCAGCGATCACCCGGGCCCACCGGTTCTTCCGGCAAGAACGTCGGCATGCCGCCGTCCTGTTGAGCCGAGCGCGCCAGCCCATCGAGCTGAGGACTCGAGTATTCGACATCAACGGTACGCCCCGTTGGAGTGGTCCGAACCCGCGCGGTCTGCAGGAGCAGGTTGCGCACCGCGTCCTGGTGGCCCGGCGGCGGCGGGATCTCCCGGCCGCCGAGCTGCGCGTCGTACTGGTAGTCGTGCCAGCGTACCTCGAAAGTCCGGGTCCCGTCCGTATCGACAGCAACCAGCCGGCGCTCGTACTCCATGGCGGTCCGCAGTTCCATGCCCTCCTGCAAGGCTTCCATTACCTGTTTCGCCTGCGGATCGACTTCGCCCTGGCCCTGGTACTCGGCGCGCATCTGGATGTCGAACGTCAGACGGTAGCGACTGCTTTGTCCGACGCGGTCGGAAAGACTGTTCGCCGCCGCCCCCGCGAGGAGAGCCCAACCCAATACCAGGACGCGCGCGAGGAGGGACATCGTACTCAGAACCGGAAGGAGCCGAGCAATACCTGGTACAGCAGCAGGAGGCCGACGACGTTGCCGACGATGACCTGCCGCTTCACGCGCCGCGCGAACTCCGGGGCGTCCTCACCGCCTTCGGCAACGCTCTGCGCCTGCGACCCAATCGCGCGCGCGTTGGGTACCACGTAAAACAGTGTCAGGAGAAGCGCCGTGATCCCGACGATTTGCATCTGAAACAGCCAATGCTCTGGCAAAGGACGGAACCAGGGCCGGTTCGTGACGACCATCAGCATCGCCCCCGAGAACACAGAGAGCAAGGCGACGCCGGTCACCATCCCGCGATAGAAGCGACCCGCCGTCGAGTAGGCGAACGCGACGATCCTCGGGTCACCGCTGCGACGCGCCCGCCCTGTCCAGATGCCGAGGGCGGCCATGCCCCCGAACCAAAGCGCCATCGCCACGATATGCAAGAACTTCCACAGGGCGAATCCCATGAGGGTTCTACCTCCGAATCAACTCCGAAGTCCATTCGACCACCGTGCGGCTCGGCGGCAACCCGCCCGAGTCGGCCCACTTCACCTCCAGCCGCGCCACCGACAGCATCTGGTCATAGCGACCCTTGCCGACCGAAAAGACGCTTTCGCCGCCGTAGGTGCCCGAGATCTCGGCCTCCACACCCTCCACACGTTCCGGACGACCGTCGAACGCTATGTGTGCCTTCAGCCCGTCGGCCTCCCAGTCGTAGCGCGTCAGGCGGTAGGTGACCCGAATGACCGCCAGCTTGCGCGAGCCGTCCGGCGCCGCCACCGGCACAGCCACCATGTCTTCCCAACTGCTACCTTCAGCGGCGGAGTCGGCGGGCAACGCGAGCGCCAAGGTCGACATCACGCGTGCCAGAGCATTGCCCACGGGGCGCACCGCCTCCGAACCCACGTCGACCCCCAGCGGCTGGCCACGCGAAGTGAACCTCAGCACCGCCTGGCGGCCCACCTTGTTGAAGATGCTATCCCACTGCAAGGGCGTCAGTCCCCGCTGCTCATCACCCGCGACGCGGAAGCCCAGCCAGTAGATGTAGTGGCGGCGTTCATCGGGACTCACGCTGGGTGCAGAGACAAGCGTGCCGGCGATCTCAATCGTGTTCTCCCGGGGAGCCGACGCCGACGCCAGCAACTCTACCCGGGGATCGTCCGCCGGCAAATCGAAAACCAAACGGTAGTTCTCACGCCCCGTCCATTTGAAATGCCCAACCAGCCCGGAGTCCGCCGCGATTCGCAGCAGCAGGCGCGGTCCCGCATCGGGATCGCGTTGCTCCTGCGAGACGGCACGGCCGGCGCCGAGCCCGGCGTCGACAAGGCAGAGAACAGCGAGCAGAGAAGCCAGTCGGGCCTTCATCAGTCGATCGCGTAGGGGTCCTCGGGGACCGAGACCGGCCGCTGCGGCGCTTCTATTTCCTCCGACTCCACCTTCTTCTTGAGCCTGGACCGGAAGAAGCTCATGGCGTCGGCCGGCCGCCCGCGCTGCGTGTGGTGAAACGCCTGCAGGACTTCGGCCTGGTCACGGCCCGCGATCAGGTCCTTCACATCGTTTACCTTGACCCGACTATCGAGCCGCTTGAGACCGAGAGCGATCGCCTGGTCGAACGGCAATTCCTGGCGCGGCGGAAAGCGCTCGATCCCATCGCGACCCCGCATCACGGCCGGCTTCGGGAAACGCACGAAGATCGGCTGCGTGAAATGAGGATGCCTCACCATCAGGTCGCCCTTGGCCAGGCTGGCCAGTTTGGTTTTCGTCGCCGGCGAAAGCACCGAGTAGCCCGGCGTAGCCAGCTCGTCCATGTCCATCCGACCATACACGGCCGAGCCGCAGTTGCCGACGACGCGGCGATGTACCTGGGAGCGAAACTGCTGCGCGCCGAACAGCACGAGCCCCAAGTAGCGCCCGCGCTCACTGATGTCGAGTATCATCTTTCGCACGTACGTTTCAGGCCCATCCGACGGCGCGTACTTGTTCAACTCGTCGGCAAACACGACAACGTGGTTCACGCCGAGACTGCCAGCCTCCAATCCCTCCCGAAGCTTCGACACGACCCTGGCAAACACCAGGTCCTGCGCCTCCGGTTCCACGTTCGCCACGTCGACCACGTACACGGCCCGGTCCTCGAACTTCCCCCACGGCAAATCGCTCACCGCATCGTCGTTCACCACGAGACCGTGAGCGCGGCTCACTATCCCATTCAACCGGTTCCGAACCTTGCGAATCGTCGCCGTGTGGTGTGTCATCCAACGGTCGCTTCCACTCTGCTCGCAGCAGGCGAGCACGTCGTCGAACCAGTCCTCGAGGTCGCGGAACGTTCGCACCACGTGATTCCGCATCACCGCGTGGCCCGCATCGGGTCCGAACCGCTGGTCCAGCACGCGGTCGCGGATGAAGTCCAGCAGTGCATCGGCTTTCGCGTCGAGATCGTCTCGGGTGAGCAGCACCTCGGAGAACTGCATGACTTCTTTCAGACCCCAACGCAGCGGCTCCACGTTGGACATCAGGTCCGCGTGCGTCCTCAGCGTGTTGAGGTTCCACCCGTCCGCCCTGTACGGCGCGAAGTATCTGACGTTCCTGAACGGCTCGGCGGGCACTCCGAGTTGTCCGTACATCCGAAGGTCGTTCTCATCCAGGTCGCCCGCCTGGTCGAGAAAGAGCAGGTCGGGACCCTTTACGTTGAAAGAGACCGCCGCAACCGAACCCTTCGCCTCCGGCATGTGCTCGAAGGTCGAGGCCAGCAGGAATTCGACCAGGCTCGTCTTTGTCGCCAGCCCGCTGACTCCGGTGATGTTGAGGTGGGCCGCCTCCGGTCCGAGCAGGAAGTCGGCATCCAGATAGACCCTGGCCTCGAGACCGCCGCTCGTGTACAGGCCCAGCGGGATCCCCGTCTCTCGCTCGCCGCCAACGTACGCATCCATGCGGAGCCCGACGATCACATCTTGATCATCCGCCAGATAGACCGCGCCCATCGGCACCGGCTGAACCGGCTCTTCCGGCTCCCGACGCAACACGGCCGCCGAGTACAACCGGATCTCGGGTCTCGCTGATGGCGACCGCGCCTCCGAGGTCGGATCCTCGTCCGCACCGATGTAATCGTGCAACGGCGACATCAGGTCCGTGTAACTGAACCCCTCTACCACCACCCCATAAACCGTCTGCGCCTCCGCCACGACCCTGACGATCGAACCGATCCCAATCGCCGCCTCGCGACCCGTCCAAAAATGAAACTCATGGGTCGTATTCGGCTTCCGTTCCGTCGCGACGACTCGCCCAACTAGAGGTTCCATCATACGCCGATCTTCTCGCTGCGCTCGGCCCGCTCCTGCAAGCTGAGGACTTGCAGCTTGCGGTGGCGCAGCGCGATCACCGCATCGCACAACGCCGAGGCGGCGGAGAGCGTCGTCGTGTACGGTATCCGCCGCTGAATCGCCGCGCGCCGGATCTCGTAGTCATCGTACTGGGCGTGCTTGCCCAGCGGCGTGTTGATGAGCAGGTCAATGTCGCCGGAGATCAGGTGGTCCACGATGTGGGGGCGCCCTTCGTGGACCTTGAGCACCGGTGTGGTCGGGATTCCTCGCGCCCTGAGGTAGCGGGCCGTATTCGCTGTCGCCCAAATCTCGAACCCAAGCTCGTGGAAGCGCCGAACGATCGGCGTCGCGTTCGCCTTGTCCTGGTCGTGCACGGTGACGACGATGCGACCGGAGAGCGGGAGCGGATTGCCCGCCGCGACCTGCGCCTTCGCGATGGCCAGGCCGAACGAGTCGGCGATCCCCATCACCTCGCCGGTCGACCGCATCTCCGGCCCCAACGTCGAGTCGACACCGGGCAGCTTCTCGAACGGGAAGACCGATTCCTTGACCGCGACGCCGTGAAGCTCGGGTTCGTCAGGCAAATCGAACTCGGCCAGCTTGCGGCCCACCATGCACCTCGCGGCCAGGCGAGCGAGAGGAACGCCGGTGGCCTTGCTCAGAAACGGGACGGTGCGACTCGCCCTCGGATTCACCTCGAGGACGTAGACGGTTCCGTCCTTCACCGCGAACTGGACGTTTATCAGGCCGACGACGCCCAACGCTTGGGCCAGCGAGCGGGCATACTCCCTCATCCGCTCCACGTGTTCGTCGCGCAGCAGGTAGGGGGGCACCACACAGGCGGAGTCGCCGGAGTGGATACCGGCGTCCTCGATGTGCTGCATGACGCCGCCGATCATCACATCGTCGCCGTCGGAGACGGCATCGACGTCGGCTTCGAACGCGTCCTCGAGAAACCGATCGATGAGGACCGGGTGCTCCGGCGATGCGCGGACGGCGCGCTCGAAGTAGCCCTTTAGCGATTCCTCATCGTAGACGATCTCCATGGCGCGGCCGCCCAGAACGTAACTGGGGCGGACCAGGGCCGGGTAACCGATCCGGTTGGCTACTTTGATCGCCTCGGCCTCGCTCATCGCCAGGCCGTTGGCGGGTTGATCGATGCCGAGCTCGCGCGCCAGCGCCTCGAAACGCTCGCGGTCCTCGGCGCGGTCGATGGATTCCACGGACGTGCCGAGGATCGGCACACCCAGATCGCGCAGCGCACCCGCTAGCTTCAGAGGAGTCTGGCCGCCCATCTGGACCACGACCCCATCGGGTTTCTCGAGCTGAACGATCTCGAGCACGTCCTCGAGCGTGAGCGGCTCGAAGTACAGCTTGTCGCTAACATCGAAATCGGTCGATACGGTCTCGGGGTTCGAGTTGACCATGATCGTCTCGAACCCTTCTTCGGCCAGGGCGAAGGCAGCGGAGACGCAGCAATAGTCGAACTCGACACCCTGCCCGATCCGGTTCGGTCCGCTCCCCAGCACCACGACCTTGCGACGGTCGCTACGCACCGATTCGTTCTCTTCTTCGTAGGTGCTGTACAGGTACGGCGTGGCGGCAGGAAACTCGCCCGCGCACGTATCCACCATCTTGAAGGACGGGTGCATCTCCCAACCCCAACGACGCTCCCGTACATCGGACTCGCCCTCGCCACGCAATCGACCCAGTTGCGAGTCACTGAACCCGAGACGCTTCATCTCCCAGGTCGCCTCCCGGGTCGGCTCGTCGAGATCGGAATAGGCGACCTCGGCTTTCACCAGTTGCTCGAGCTGCTCTAGGAACCACGGGTCGATGTGGCTGGCGGCGTTGATCTCATCGACAGCGAGGCCGATCCGCAGCGCCCGCTTGATCTGGAAGTATCGATCGGCGGTGGGCCGGCGCAGCGCGGCGAGCAGGGTCTCGCGATCGTCGGCGGCCAGACCGTCATCGGCCAGCGTGTCGCCGCACTCCCAACCCGATCGGCCGTTCTCGAGAGAGCGGAATCCCTTCATCCAGGCTTCCTTGAAGGTTCGACCGATGGCCATCACCTCGCCGACCGCTTTCATCTGGATGCCGAGCACGGGGTCGGCGCTGGGAAACTTCTCGAAGGCGAAGCGGGGAACCTTGACGACGACGTAATCGAGGACCGGCTCGAAGGAGGCGGGAGTCTGCTTTGTAATTTCGTTTGGCAACTCGTCGAGACGGTAGCCGACGGCGAGCTTCGTGCCGATCCTGGCGATGGGGAAACCCGTCGCCTTCGACGCCAGCGCGGAAGAGCGAGAGACCCGCGGGTTCATCTCGATGACCAGAACCTCACCGTTCACCGGACTCACGGCGAACTGGATATTGCAACCGCCGGCGGCGACACCGATCTCGCGGATACAGGCGATCGCACCGTCACGCAGGATCTGGTATTCCGCGTCCGAGAGCGTCATCGCCGGCGCCACCGTGATCGAGTCGCCGGTGTGAACGCCCATCGCATCGAAGTTCTCTATCGAGCAAACGATCACGACGTTGTCGGCGTGATCGCGCATCACCTCTAGCTCGTACTCTTTCCAGCCGATCACGCTCTTGTCGATCAGGATCTCCCCGATCGGCGAGGCCTCGAGCCCGGCCCGCGCGACCTGCTCGAATTCTTCACGGTTGTAGGCGATACCGCCACCGGTACCGCCCAGCGTGAACGACGGGCGCACGATGGCCGGGAAGCCGGTCTTCTCGGCCACGGCGATCGCCTCGTCCAGCGAGTGGGCAAACCCGCCGTGCGGCACCTCGAGCCCGATCCGCCGCATCGCCTTCGTGAACTTCTCCCGATCCTCGGCCAGGCGGATCGCCCGGGCGTCCGCGCCGATCAGCTCGACCCCGTACTTCTCCAGGATGCCGGAGTCGTGCAGCTCCAGCGACACGTTAAGGCCCACCTGGCCTCCCATCGTCGGCAGCAGCGCGTCAGGTCGCTCTCGCTCGATCACGCGCTCGACCCACTCCGGCGTCAGTGGCTCGATGTAGGTCGCATCCGCCAGGTCCGGGTCCGTCATGATCGTCGCCGGGTTGGAGTTCACCAGGATCACCCGGTATCCCTCCTCCTTCAGTGCACGAACGGCCTGCGTGCCCGAATAGTCGAACTCGCAGGCCTGCCCGATCACGATCGGCCCGCTGCCCAGCAGCAGGACGCTCCGTATGTCTTCCCGCTTCGGCATCGAGTTGGAGCCAGAACCTCCCTTGCTTTTCCAGTGTTCTTTGACCGAGTCCTATAGTACCCGGGACGCCGGGGCCGCGCTAGGCGCGGGGGAATCGGGGAGTGGGGAAGGCTGGGGGGAATTCTCGAATGTTGATTCCGGGATTACGGAATTAGGGAGTTTGGAAATTCGACATTACTTCCCACTTCCAAAATCCCCTATTCCGTAATCCCGGACTCAACATTCGAGAATTCGCGCCCAAGCAGTGTTGCCCCACAACCGCTATCTGGTATGATTCGTCCATCCAATTCGCATAACCGCTGACCCACTCTACAGAGGACGCGAGTCGAGGAACCATGGATCTCCAAACGCTGAAACGCTTTTCACGCCTCCTGTCACTGGCATTCGTCATCGGCTGCAGCGCCTCCAGCAGCGCCGCCCAGGAGCCGGCGGAGCGACCGCAGAACGTTCCGGACATGCCCACCGTCTCGGAGCCGGCCCCGCTGGAGGTCGCCGCCGGCGAGTTCGACAACGGCAAGATGTGGACATTCGAGTACCCGCCGCTCGAGTACTTTCGCGACGAATACGGCTTCAATCCGGATTCCGCCTGGTTCGCCGGGGCGCGGCTGGGTGCACTGCGGATTCCCCGCTGCTCCGCTTCTTTCGTCTCTCCCAACGGCCTGGTGATGACCAACCATCACTGCGCCCGGGAGAGCGCGACCGCGGTCAGCCAACCCGGCGAGAGCTTGCTGGACAACGGTTTCTATGCCAGCGCGCTGGAGGACGAACGGGCCCTCGAAGACCAGCGAGCGGACCAACTCATCGCGATCATTGACGTGACCGAGGAAATCTTCTCGGGCATCGCGGCGGCCAGCAGCGATGCCGAGCGCGCCACGCTGCTGCAGGCGGCGGAGGAAGCGGCGAGCCGGCGGATCAGCGACGAGTACGGTGGAGAGGACGCCGACATCGTCGTCGAAGTGATCGAGCTGTGGAACGGCGCCAGGTACTCGGCCTACGTCTTCCATCGCTACATGGATGTCCGGCTGGTGATGGCGCCGGAACTGAAGATCGGCATGTTCGGCGGCGATCCGGACAACTTCACCTATCCGCGCTATAACCTCGACATGTCGTTCTTCCGCATCTACGACGATGACGGTAACCCGCTACAGACCGACAACTACTTCAGCTGGAGCGAGGAAGGCGTCCAGGAGGGGGATGCCGTGTTCGTCATCGGTAACCCCGGCGGCAGCAGCCGGCTGCAGACGGTCGCCCAGCTCGAGTGGCGGGGAGCGGCCCGCGACAAAACCATCGCCGACCTGTACGCCAGTCGCGCAGCGGTCTACGACGCTCTCGTTGACGAAGATCCCGAGAAAGCGGAAGAGCTCGACCTGCGCAACCTGGTCGCCGACTTGCTGAATTCCGAGAAAGCGTACCGCGGCATGTGGAGGGGCCTGCAGAATCCCGAGTACATGGCCCGGCGTCGGGATTCGGAACGCCAGTTCCTCGTGGCCATAGCCGACAATCCCGCTCTGAACGCCGAGTACGCCGGCCTCGTCGATGAGATGGCCGGCATCCAGGAGCGGCGGACGGAGTACGCCGACGAGTTCAGCGCTTTCATCGCGATCGGGAGCCCCATGTTCACATCAGCCGTCGTGCAGCGCGCGCTGTCCGCTTACCAATACCTCGCGGCCCAGGCGGCCGGCGCGCCCGAGGCGGCGCTCTCACAGGTGAAAGACCAGATACGTTCAATCGAGGATCAGCCCTCAACGATCCAGGGTGGCCTGCTCACCGCACGCCTGCGGGATATCGAGACGTACCTGGGCGCCGACAGCGAGATCGGCTCGGAGATTCTTCTGGGCCGCACGCCGGAGCAAACAAGCGACGCCATCCTGGCGCATTCCGCCCTGGCCGATTCGGACCGCGCCGCCGCAGCGCTGGAATCAGGGTCGCTGACGATGACGGACCCGGCCGTTCACCTGGTCGCCACGGCCTTCGATGCCATCGTGGAGTACCAATCCGCGTTCCAGCAGCTCGGGCAGCAGGAGGCCGGCGTCGCAGCTTCTCTGGGCCGCGCGCGCTTCGACGTCTACGGAACCAGCATTCCGCCGGACGCCACCTTCTCGCTGCGGATCGCTGACGGCATCGTGACGGGCTATCCGTACAACGGAACCTATGCCCCGATCTACACCACGTTCTACGGCCTTTACGATCACTTCTATTCCTACGGGCCCGACAGCGATTGGGACCTGCCGGAGAACTGGCAGAATCCGCCGGCCTCGTTCGATCTGTCGAAGCCCCTCAATTTCGTCCTCACCGCCGACGTGATCGGTGGGAGCTCGGGTGCGCCGGTCATAAACGAGGACCTCGAGATCGTCGGCCTCATTTTCGACGGAAATATCGAGAGCCTCCCCGGCGACTACATCTTCGATCCCGAGATCAATCGCTCGGTCGCAGTAGACGTGAGGGGGATTCTGGAAGCGCTGGACGAGATGTACGACGCGGACCGTATCGTGCTCGAGCTAACGACGGGTCGGCTCGCCGAGACGGAAGCGGAGGCGGACCGGGTGATGGCGGGAAGTCGAAATTAGAAGTTCTTGGGAATCTTGAAGGTGATTACGTGAGCACGGAGTGCTCACGTAATCACCTTCGAAATCCCTTTAACTCAGCGCCTGCTCGAAATCCCCGATGATATCCTCAGGATCCTCGAGCCCAATCGAACACCGTATCAAGTTCTCCGATATCCCCGCCTCGGCCCTCTGCTCCGGCGTCAACCGCGCATGAATCATCGATGCCGCGTGAACCGCGAGGGTCTCCGTCCCTCCAAGGCTGACCGCGCGCCTCGCCAACTTCAACTTCGCGGCGAATGCGCGGGCTCCATCGAAACCGCCCACCAGATCGAACACGACCATGCCACCATACCCGCTCATCTGCTTCACGGCGATCTCGTGCTGCGGGTGCGACGGCAGACCGGGGTAGTAGACCTGCTCCACCTTCTTGTGCGTCTCGAGGAACTCCGCAACCGCGAGAGCGTTGGCGTTTTGCCGCGCCACGCGGAATGGCAGCGTCTGGATCCCCCGCGCCAGCAACCACGACTCGAACGGATGGCTGATCATCCCGTGGATGATCAGCCCGTGCCACAGCGCTTCGACGCGCTCGCTGTCGCTCACCAGAACGCCGGCCGTGACATCGCTGTGACCGCCGAGGTACTTCGTGGCGCTGTGGACCACGATGTCGATGCCTAGTTCGAGCGGTCGTTGGTTGATCGGAGTGGCGAACGTGTTATCCACGCAGGTTGTGATGCCGCGATCCCGGGCGATCGCCGCGACACCCGCCAGGTCCGTCATGACGAGTGTTGGGTTGCTGGGGGTCTCAACGTAGATCAGCCGCGTGTTCGGGCGGACCGCCGCCTCGAACGCGCCGAGGTCGGTCTGGTCCACCATCGTGACCTCGATGCCGTAACGGGGCAGCCACTCCTTCAGCGCTTTCATCGTACCCACGTAGTGAGTCTTCTGCGCGATCATGTGATCGCCGCTCCGCAGCGTACCCAGAAAGATCAGCATGATCGCGCCCATCCCGGAGGCCGTCACCAGCGCCGCTTCGCCACTTTCGAGAACCGCCACCGCTTCCTGGACCGCCGTGAAGTTCGGGTTGCCGTACCGAGTGTAGAACGTCTCCGGCTGAGAAGCCGTGGCTGCCTCCGCCACATCCTCGGGCTCCCGAAAGACGAACGTCGAGCTCTGCCAAATCGGCGACGTTATCGCCGCTCCTCCGCCCGGCCCGTACGCCTCGGATCCCGCCGCCGTGTGTATCACACGAGTCGCCAGCCCCCAACCGTCAGAGTTGCCCCCAGCCTTCTTGCCCATGAAGCCTCCGTTATTTGACGTGCGCTTTCTTAATAGGATTGGGACTGTGTCGATTACGACAATGATAACGACACAGTCAATAAATCCTCTAACTCCCCTCCAGAATCGCCGCTGAGTGCCGCACCGCCTCCCGCGTCGCAACCGTTACCGCCGCAAGATTGATGTTCTCGGACACCAACAGCTCTTCGAGGACCTCCCGCATCGCACCCAGGCGCACCGCGTGTCGCTCCCGGTACTCCGCAAGCTGATCGTCGATCGACCTCTTCTTCTTCTTGTCGCCCGCTAACACCGCGAGCGTCAGGTTCCGACGAGCCTGCCCGATATCCTGCATCAAGCCCTGGGCCGCACGCTGCTCCCACTCGTCATCTCCCGGCATCATCTTCAGCAGCTCCAACAGCAGGGCGAAGTCGACCTCGTTCGCGAGCGCGAAGTACACGCGCCCCACATCGGCGACCGGGCGGTCGATGTCGCGTGAGATTCGCGTGATCTCCATCAAGTCCTCGAGGAACTGCAGCGCCGCTATCCGCTGGGCGGCTTCCGACGGCACACCACCGCTCTTTAGCTCCTCCAGCGTGTCCTCGAACGCCGCCCGCTGAGTGCCCTGGACGATCTCGGGCATCACGCGGCACAGCTCGGTCACCGGTTCCCTGAACTTCTCGACGACCGCGCTGACCTTCGCGTCCTCCGGCAGATTTTCCACGGCCCAGCGAACCGTACGGTCGAGAACACCTTCCAGGGCGAGCAACCAGCGGTACTCCTGCTCAGCCGGCAGGCGGTCTTCGTTGCGCTCGATCCTCTCGAGCAGGTCCCCGGCGCCGGCGATCTCCGCCGCCACGTACCAGCCCCGCGCGATGCCGGATGGGCTCGCCCCCGTGTCGCGCACCACCTGCGGAACGAACGTGCTGCCCATAAGATCGATGAGCCTGTTCGTGAGTACCGTCGCGACGATGTCGCGCTGCAGGCGCTGCCCCCGCAGGTCGTCGTCGGTCACCGTGTCGACGATCGGCGCCGGGAAGTAACCTCTCACCAATTCCAGGAGCGCCGGGCATTCGGGAAGTTGCGACGCGATGATCTCCCGCTTCAGGTGGAGCTTGCTGTACGCCAGCAGCACGGCTAGTTCGGGACGCGTCAGGCTTTGCCCAGCCTCCTGCCGCGCCTGCAACTTGCCCCAACCCGGCAGGAACTCCAGCGACCGCTTGAGGCCGGCCCGCTGCTCCAGGTAGTAAGAGGCATCGCGAAAGTCGCTGAGACGGTCGGCGGCTCGCATCTGTTCGAGACTGAGCGCTCGGCTCTGGGTACGATTGCTACCGAGGACCGCTTCGGCCACGTCGTCCTTTACCTTCACCAGAAGCTCGTTGCGCTGATCTTCAGAGAGTTCGCCGCGTTCGAGGGGACGCCGCAGTAGGATCTTCAGGTTTACCTCGTGGTCCGACATTTCGACGCCACCGGAGTTGTCGATGGCGTCTGTGTTGAGGTGGCCGCCCGCCAGAGCATACTCGACGCGGGCGCGTTGCGTGAGCCCCAGGTTGCCTCCCTCGCCGATGACCCTCACCTGAAGCTCGCTGGCATCGATGCGGACCTGGTCGTTGCTCGAGTCTCCCACGTCCGCGTTCGTTTCCTCGCTGGCCTTCACATAGGTGCCGATTCCACCGTTCCACAGCAATTCGGCCGGCGCGCGCAGAATCGCACGGATCAAGCCCTGACCGTTGAGCGTGTCCCCCGAGACATTCAACAGATTCTGAACCTGCGGCGTCAGGCTTATCTCCTTCGCGCCACGCGGGAACACGCCGCCACCCTCGCTGATCAGCGAGCGGTCGTAGTCATCCCAACTCGAGGCAGGAAGGAGAAAGATCCGTTCGCGCTCCGCATACGACGTTTCGGCGTCGGGCTCGGGGTCGATGAAGATGTGGCGGTGGTCGAACGCGGCCAGCAGTTTGATCGTGCGACTGAGCAGCATTCCGTTGCCGAAGACATCACCGCTCATATCGCCGATTCCAATGACGGTCACGGGTTCGGCGTTGGGATCTTTGCCCATCTCGCGGAAGTGGTGACGCACGCACTCCCATGCGCCACGCGCGGTGATCTTCTCTTTCTTGTGGTCGTATCCGTGCGATCCGCCGGAGGCGAACGCATCGCCCATCCAGAACGAGTAGTGCGCGGCGATCTCGTTCGCGACATCAGAGTAAGCGGCCGTGCCTTTGTCGGCGGCCACGACCAGGTACGGGTCTTCGTCGTCATACACAACTGTGTCCGGCGGCTGCGTGACCTTGCCGTCCTGAACGTTGTCCGTCACATCGAGCAGGCCACCGATGAAATCACGATAGGCTTCGCGAACCGCGGGCTCGATCTCGGAACGGTCAACCGGTGGCTTGCGAACGTAGAACGCGCCTTTGGCGCCGGCCGGGACGATCACTGCGTTCTTGACCTGCTGCGTCTTGACGAGTCCCAGCACCTCGGTCCTGACGTCGTCGGGTCGTTCGCTCCACCTTAGACCGCCGCGGGCCACCGGCCCGAAACGCAGGTGCAGGCCCGCCGTGCGCGGGCTGTGGACGAACATCTCGCGAGCCGGTCGCGGCTCCGGCATCTGCTGGATCACCGCGCAGTCCAACTTGAAGGTCGTCCGCGGCCAGGGCAGATCGCGTTCCCGGTTCCGGAAGTAGCTGGTCCGAACCGTCGCTTCGATCAGGTTGTTGAGTCGCCGCAGGGTCAGGTCGTCCCCAATGCTCTCTACGGCCTGCAGCGAATCGCGGAACCTGGCGATGCAGGTGTTCACGGCTGTCGCGCGGTCCCCCGTGAAGCCGGGATCGAGTTTCGTTCTGAAGACCTCGAACAACAGGCGCGCCACCTTGGCGTGGTTGGTGAGAGCGTCAGGCGCGGCGCGGCGGCTGGTCACGGCGCCGACCTGGAACGCGTAGGCTGAATAAGCGCGAAGCACCGATACCTCGGACCAGGTCAGGCCCGCGGTGATCACCAGCAGGTTGAATTGATCGTCGTCCGTATTGCCGGCGGCGATGGCCTGCAGGGTATCCGTCAGCCGCTCGCCGACCACATCGGAATCGAGGCGTTTTGAATCGAGGCCCTGAACGATGAAGGTGTGGATGGTCGCCATGCCGACATCCATGGCGTCGGCCTCGATGACCCGCAGGCCTAGGTTCACGAGCACCGGCATCGCATCGGCCAGGATCATCTTGCCGCGCTTGACGAACAGGCGAAGCTGGCTCGCAAGGAGTTCGCCATCCTCGAAGTCCTCGAGCGCGACTTGCATCTGGTCGGTTCGCTCGAGCTCCTCCAACCGCTCGATGTCCAGCGCGGCCGTCTCGATGCCCACCGTCGCCACGTAGGCCGGCGGAAAGGAGTCGAAGTACCGAGCCTCGAGCCGATGAACGGTCTCGGCGTCGTACTTTTCCTCCAGCGCGTCGCGCAGTCGTTGCTTCCAAGTTCGCACGATCGAGCCGACCAGCTTCCGCAAACCTGCGATATCCGCGCGCTCCACGCGATCGGGACTCGCCGAGATGTAGAAGTGCAGGCGCGCCGTATCGCCCGCGCCAATCGCCAGGTGGTCGTTGAGAACGGTGCCGCCCAGCGCCTGCGAGATCTCCGTCCGCAGCCGGGCTCTCACCTCGTCGGTATAGTTCCGCTTGGGAAGAATGACCATCACGTTGACACCACGGCCCAGCGCATCGGGCGTCAGAACGAGCCGAACGTCCCCGGTATCTTCGGTGACGGCTATCGCCGAGATCTGCTTGCGCAGGTCCTCGACGCTGACGAGGAACAATTCTTCGAGCGGCATGTCGTTGAACAGCGCGACAATCGCCTTGAAATCGTGAGACCCTTCGGGCACGTTGGCCCGTTCCAGCAGCAGTCGGAGCTTCTCGCGCAGGATCGGTATCGTCCCCGCCTTCTCCGAATAGGCCTGCCAGGTGAACAAGCCGAGAAAGCGACGCTCGCCGATCACGTCGCCGGCATCGTTCAGCTTCTTGATGCCGACGTAATCCATGCGGGCACGCCGGTGCACGCGAGACTCCGAGTTGGCTTTCGATACGAGGAGAAGCGGACCGAAGAGCGCCCGGGCCAGCAGGTCGGCGGGCAATTGGTCCATGGGAATCGGCTCCCAAGACGCCGAATCCCGTTCGCGCCTGAGTATGCCGAGGCCCGAGCCGCGAACCAGCGAGACGTGCTTCCGGCCGCCCTCCGCATCGCGGAAGTCATACTCGCGGTAGCCCAGAAAAACGAACCCTCCGTCGCGGAGCCAATGGAGGAAGGCGATGTCTTCTTCGATCTCGGTGGCGCGGTCTGGAAGGCTCTCGGCCAGCTCGCCGAGGGCGTCGACACATTTGTCGGCCCTGTCGAGCATCACTTGGAAGTCGTCGGTCGCCAGACGAACGTCTTCCATGCAGACCCGGATATCCTCCTCGAGCGACTGGATGATGGCGGCGTCGAGATGGCCCTCGAACTCGCAGTACATTGCGGACGTCATCTCACCCGAGGCGCGCCAATCCCGGATACCTTTTATCGCACCCTTGCCGTCCCTGTCCACGACGACCACCGGATGCAGCTGGTGGCGAATCTCGAACCCACGGTGAGTCAAGTACTGGCGAACCGAGTCGACGATGAATGGCCGGTCGCTGATCACGACCTCGACGCCACCCCAATGCCCGTACTCGGGTCGCTGCCTGACGCGGACCGCGATCTCGTCGTGCCCCGCACCTTCCATAAGCGAGAAAAGCGACGAGACGATCTCTGCCAGGTCGCTCATGCTGCGGCCTTCGAAGAAATCAGTCGGTGCCCGGCTCAGCAGTTCGACCGCAAACGATTTGAGCGCCGGCACCCGATCGGGATCGGCGCTCGTGTCTATAGCCTCAAAAACCTCCTCGATCGGAGGAGCTTCCGACTCGACGTTCACCTTGCTAGTCATGTTTTGAGCATGCTCTCTGGCTCTGACGGGCACTCCCTGTGCCCCACTCTCGCCCCGGGCGCATCCGGCCCGAGCACCCAGCGCCGCCAAGCTGGCGCGATCCACAAACCGGCCACAATATATCCAAGTACGATAAATCTGCTACAAAAACAAACAGCAGGCCGCACGAAACCGGCCCCGGCCGGTCCCACGAGCGGTGGATATACCGCCGAGCGCCTTCCCCCGTCCGCGCAGCCGGCGTGGCCGCGATGAACCCGATCCCGGGTGAGCGGGGTAGTAGAGCCGGCCCTTAGACCAGATCTTAGCTTGGAAAGCTCGATAAGCCCTACAGTTGAGCCGCACCACGCGGCCGCATCGGAGCCCGGAGGAGGGGTCGGGCCGTTTCAGCCTGCCTGGTGGAGTCGGAACCGCCACCTGCAGACCGTCTGGAACCGGCTGATCCGACACGGGCCCCAGGTACCCACAACGCGGGCCCGCTGGACGACGCCCGACGGCGATTTCCTCGACCTCGATTTCATGGATGGCCCGGTGGCGTCCCCACAGCTTCTCGTCATTCACGGCCTCGAGGGAAACTCCGACCGAAAGTATGTGCGCGGGCTTCTCGACCTGGCCGCCGAACGCAGCTGGCGCGGTGTCGCGCTCAACTTCCGCGGGTGCAGCGGCTCGCCGAACCGCGCGCCGAGGCTCTATCACTCCGGCGAAACCAGCGACCTCGATTG
>JBDHAL010000048.1:0-34792 GCA_039588075.1 Gemmatimonadota bacterium
CGCCAAGACCGACGAGCTCACCGGCTGCCTGTCGCGACGCTACCTCATGGAGCGGCTGGAGAACGAGCTCGAGCGCGCCGCCCGCTACGAGCGACTGCTCGGCGTCGTGATGTTCGATATCGACGACTTCAAGCGCCTGAACGACACGCACGGTCATACGACGGGCGACGCGGCGCTCCGCTCCATCGGCGAGGTGCTCCGGCGCTCGCTGCGCACCGCCGACTTCGTCGGCCGCTACGGCGGCGACGAATTCCTGCTGGTGCTCCCGGAGACCAGCGCCAACGGCACGCACCAGCTGGCCGAGCGCATCCGCAACGGCGTCAGTCGCCGCGAGTTCGAGCTACGAGGCGGCAAACTGAAGCTGACCATCAGCGGCGGCGTCGCCGGCTTCCCCGATGCCGAGGTGGTGACCCCGGAAGACCTGATCGACCGGGCCGACCAGGCACTGTACCAGTCGAAGGCGGCGGGGCGGAACAAGGTGCTTTGCCATGGGGTCGATGCGCCTGTCAAATCTGAGTAGCTAGACATCGGGTCGAACATCGAACATCGTTCATCGAGCATCGAACGTCGATAGCCGCGGCGCTCCGCGCCTTCGACATCAAACTTCCAACTTCGAACAACGGAAACATCGGCCATTGAACTGGTAGCCTCGATGTCCGATGTTCATCTATCGATGTTCGATGTTTCCGCCGTCGGGCAGTATTCTCGAAGTTCGATGCTCGATGAACAATGTTCAATGTTCACTACGATATGAACATCAGGCACCCCCCGAACCAGACCCTCACCACGGTGCCGGGAATCTCCGTTGGCCACGCTTCCGACCACGAAGCCGCCACCGGCTGCACGGTCGTGCTCGGTCCGTTCCGCGCCGCCGTCGACGTTCGCGGCATGGCCAGCGGCACGCGCCAGTTCGATTCGCTGGCGACCAACCACGTGGCCGAGCGTGTCGACGCGCTGCTGCTGACCGGCGGCTCCGCCTACGGACTGGCCGCAGCGGACGGAGTTGCGGCGTGGCTGGAAGAGCGGGGGCGCGGGTTCGAGACCGACGTGGCCCGTGTGGCGATCGTGCCCAGCGCGGTGATCTTCGATCTGGGGACCGGGCGGGCGGACCGGCGGCCGGACCCGGAGATGGGGCGAGCCGCCTGCGAGGCGGCCGATACGGCGCCGGTGACGGAGGGGCGGGTCGGCGTGGGGACGGGGGCAACGGTTGGCAAGCTGCTGGGTGGCGACGGAGCGATGGCGGCGGGCCTGGGGAGTTACGCGACGCGGCTGGATGAGTACGCCGTGGCGGCGCTTGTGGTGGTGAACGCCTTCGGCGACGTGCTCGATGCGGCCGGCAACATCATCGCCGGCGCCCGGGACGCCGGCGGCTCGTTCGTCGATACGGCGGCCTACCTGCGGGAGCAGGGGCCGCCGCCGCGGTTCGCGGCCCGGGCGGGCACCAACACGACCCTCGCGGTGGTGGCCACTGACTACCCCCTGTTTCGAGCCGATCTGCAGGCCGTGGCCCGCCAGGCGATGAACGCCGTGGTTCGCCACACCGCTCCCGCCAACACCCAGTTCGACGGCGACCTGGTCTTCGCCTGCTCCAGCGGCGCCGACCCCAGCGCGGTCGCGCCGGCGCACCTCCTGCGTGTCGGTCTGTGCGCCGAATGGGCGCTGGGCCGCGCCATAGAGCGTGCCGTCGGGGTCGGCTAGCCTAGCGATCTCCTTGTAGGGGCACCAGATTACGTGGTTGGGGTATTTTCGGGGGACCTGACATCCGGAGGAGATGCTTGCGGAAGGCTGAAACCCCGAGGGTTCGCGTGTTCTTCGACATAGACGGGACGCTGCTGCTCACCGATGGGGCCGGGCGCGTCGCGATCGCCGCCGCGCTGGAGGCGGTCTTCGGGACGAGCGGCCCGCTGGATGGCTATACCTTCCATGGCAAGACCGATCCGCAGATCGTGGTCGAGTTGATGGGGGCCGCCGGCCTCGACGAACGGGATGTCCGGGCGCGGCTGCCGGAGGTGTGGCCGGTCTATCTGGAGAGCCTGGAGCGCGGGCTGGAGGTTCGGCGCCGCGAGGGCCGGATCACGGTGCTGCCGGGGATCGCGGCCCTGCTGGCGGCGCTGGAGGAGAGGCGCGGGGTCTCGCTGGGCCTGTTGACCGGGAACATCGAGCCTGGCGCCAGGCTCAAGTTGGCCGCGGCCGGTGTGCCGTGGAAGTTCGACGTCGGTGGGTACGGTTCCGACTCCGAGCTACGCTCCGAGGTCGCCCGCACCGCGGTGTCGCGGTGCCGGGAGTCGGCGGGCGAGCCGGCGGAAGTTGTCGTCGTTGGAGATACGCCGGAGGACGTGGCCTGCGCCCGGGCGGTGAACGCCCGCGCCGTGGCGGTGGCGACGGGCCGGCACGGGGTGGCTGAGCTGGAGCAGGCGGGAGCGGATGCCGTGTTCGAGGATTTCAGCGACACTGAGGCGGCTCTGCACTGCATACTGTCGCTGGCGGGTGCGGCGGGGAACGGCGGGGGGCGATGAGCTACGAGGGCAGCTTCGACGTTGTGATCGAGGGGGTCGGCGCCGAGCGCGGCGCCAAGGTGATGGCGGCCCGCGAGGGGCTCTACATCAACAAGCAGCAGATTCCGTACTCGACTCTGTTGGGTGTGGCGCTGCGCGGCTCCATCTTGCTGGTCGTCGGGACCCAGGTGGCCCTCGCCTTGAGAGGCGAACACGAGGGCCTGGCGACCCTGGCGGCCGAGCTGAGGAATCGGGCCGACCTCGATCACCTGGCGCTCTCGGACCGCCAGGCGCTCGAGGGCGAGCGTGTCGTCTTCGCTACCCCGGTCGCCATGTCCGGCCTGGTCGAGATGGAGCGCTTCAAGGGCATGGCCCTGGCCGTCGTCACCGACTCGGCACTCCATGTCTTCGAGCGCGGCGGCCGCCACTTCCGCATCGCTTGGGACCGCGTCAACAAGGTCGACGTCACCAGGGCCAAGTTCGGTCGCCTGCTGCGAATCGGCAGCGGAGCCACGCAGCTCGAGTTCCTCTACCTGACCGACGCTCAGATCCAGACGATCCGCGGCCTGGCCTCGCGTCACTCGAGCGCCGTGCTCGGCGTCGCCGCCGAAAGCGCGCAATCGGCCGCGTCGGCGCCCGCTCCGGCTGCGGCCGCCGGCGCCGTGCCCGACGTCGGCCAGGTCGACGACCTGGCGCGCCGCTTCGTCATCCCCGAGTTCGAGGCCTCGCTCGGCGCCGTCGGCAGCGGCTCCGACCGGCCGCTCGGCGCCGCCATCGACAAGCTCCAGATGTCGTCGCTGTTGCCCGTCGGATTCCTCGAGGAACACCTTCGCGAGCTGCGCAACATCTACGACGGGTCGCTACTCAGGGCGAAGCGCGAGGCTGCCTCCGCCACGGAGCTCTACATTGCCGCCGACTCGCTCGAGGGCAAGAAGCTGTGGGAAGACACCCTCGAGGGTGTCGGCGTCATCGCAGACGCCTCGGTGCGCGCATTCGAGCGGCAGGCGCGCCGCGTCGCCGCGAACCGCCGCATCCCTTGGCGCAAGGCGCGCAAGCGGTTCATGCCGTCGCAGAAGGAGGCCGCCGCCCTCAAACAGAGGCTCACCCGCGGCGTCTCGCAGATGGAAAAGACCCTGACCTCCGTGTCGCAGGCCGCCGCCCAGCTGCGGCCTGCCGGCCTGGCCGGCCACGACGAGCTCAAGATGGCCTACGACGGCTGGCAGGAGTCGCTGCGCGAGCTCGACCAGGCCTATGCCACCGGCTGGAACGGCCTGAGCCGCGAGGTGGTCGGCGTCTGGCAGGACGCTTTCCTCACCAAGCTCACCCGGCTCGGCGGCGAGCGCAGGCGGTTGCTGCCGCGACCGGTCAAGGTCGGGCTCTACTTTTTGGTGTTTATCATCGTGATGTTCGTGGTGTACCTCTACCTCACGGACCAGTTGACGCAAATAATCCAGTTCGAGTGATCGGGTACACGAACCCAGGAGGTTGATGTCGAATGGCTAGTTCACAAGGAAAGTTCTACGCCCTGCTTGGCGCGGTTCTCGTCGCCGGGGTGGCGCTGATCGGATACGTCGCCGTGAACAAGAACAGGCGAGCGGTAGCCGATGCCGCCGAGACGGCGGCGGCGCTTCCCGCCATGCTCGCCGAGGGCGAGTTGGTCGGTGAAGACGTTGGGGTCGCCATGGGGCCGGAAGACGCGCCCGTGATCATCCACGAGTACGCCGATTACCAGTGCCCCTACTGCGGTATGGTCGCCACCCTGACCCTGCCGCAGATCTTCGAGGAATACGTGCAGACCGGAAAGGCCCGCTTCGTCTTCTTCGATTACCCGCTCAATCCCGGCGCCTCCGAGATCGGTGCCGAGGCCGCCCGCTGTGCCATCGACCAGGACGCCTTCTGGGCGATGCAGAAGGTGCTGTTCGGCCGCATGCAGGAGTGGGGGACCAAGCCGCGAGTACGCCGACGCCCTGGGGCTCGACGGCGGCGCGCTGCTCGAGTGCATGGACTCGCACAAGTACCGCGATGTAGTGATGGCGAGCCAGCTGCGGGCGCGGCAGCTCGGCCTCAACAGCACGCCGACCTTCTTCATCAACGGACAGCTCGTGCCGGGGGCCAAGAGCTACGACCAGATGAAGGCGATCATCGACGAGGAGCTGGCCAAGGTTGAATCGCCGTAGAGCTATCGCCGTACTCGCCCTGCTGGGCGTTCTCGACTCGGCCTACCTGCTGCTGGCCAAGCTCGGATACATCGGCGGCCTCGCCTGCGGGATCTCGCACGGCTGCGACACCGTCAATGCTTCCGTCTACTCGCAGTTCCTGGGGCTGCCGGTGGCAGGTATCGGACTGCTCGGCTACCTGGTGCTGCTCGCCCTCGCGATAGTCGGCACGCAGCCGCACTACGTCGAGGATCGGCGAATCGACAAGTTGATCGCTACGCTCTCAGGTTTTGCGGTCGCCTTCACGCTATATCTGACGTACGCCGAGCTGTTCATCCTGCGGGCCGTTTGCCAGTGGTGCGTCATATCACAGATAGCGATACTGGCCATATTCGGCCTGGCGGTGTGGGGGCTTTTGCAGGCGGGGAGAAAGGATTCGACATCGGTCAGCGGTCAGTCGGGGCTCGACTAGCGGCGAAAGAGGCAACTATCAACCTCCCACCGCGGCTGCGCGACATCGGACGGTTGTAGGACGTAGGACGTGGGGCGTTGGACGTCGAGCGACGCCTCTTTCGCCCGCCGTCGAGCCCCGGCTGACCGCTGTCCGATGTCCAAAAAAAAAGAGCGGGCAAGCCCGCTCTCTTCTATCATCAGGAAGGCGCCCAAAATCCTTCAAGCGCCTGCCCGTCAGGCGATTGGCGTAGCTTCTCGAAGGCACGATTGCGAATCTGCCGGATCCGCTCCCGCGTCACCCCCAACAACGACCCGATCTCCTCCAGCGTCATCTCTTCGCCGTCGTCCAGCCCGTAGTAGAGGACGAGGATCTTGCGCTCGCGCTCCGTCAGGTACTTTCGGAACATCTCCTGGAGAAAGTGCCGCCGCGCCTGGAACTCGACCTCGTCCTGGATGTCGTCGGTCTCCATGCCGGAGAACCGCTCGCCGAACGAGGCGCTGTCCCGGTCGGTCCGATCCAGCGGCGCGTCGAGGCTCAGCTCGGCCGAGGCCACGCGACGCAGCGCCCGGATCGTCTGCACCGGCTCGCCCATGCGGTCTGCGATCTCGCGATCCGTCGGCGTCCGGCCCAGCTGCTGCGTCAGCGCCGTCTCCGTACGCGACAGCTTCACCAGGTTCGAGTTCTGGTTCAGCGGGATCCGTACCGACCGCGTCTGTTCCGCCAGCGCCTGCAGCACCGTCTGCCGGATCCACCAGACCGCGTAGGAGATGAACTTCACTCCCTTATCGGGATCGAATTTCTTGACCGCCTTGAGCAGGCCCTCGTTTCCGATGCAGACCAGCTCGGCCAGGTTCAGGCCTCGACCCTGATACTTCTTAACGTACGAGATCACGAATCGAAGGTTCGCCGTCACCAGCCGCTCGGCTGACTTGCGGTCGCCGGCACGTGCCTTACGGGCGATCTCTCGCTCCGTCGCGGCGTTTTCGATTAGGGGGTACTTCTCGACGTCGTGAAGGTACTGGTCGAAGGAGTCTAAGGCCTTTGAGCTGAAGAACATGCCCACTTCCGCTCTGACTCAGGGTTAAGTATCTAACGACTAAAAAAGCGAGATCCGATGTACGGTCCCGCCCGAGATGTACCGATACGTCCGGGCGCCTCCCTCCGCGCCGACCAGCCCGCCCCTAGCGATACCAGTGGCGGAAACGGACACCCTCAAGACGTAGCTTTGCAAGACCGTCAAGTATAAAACGCTACCCCCGATTCGTAAAGCCCGAAGAAAGTGCGAATCGCATGGCCATGCGGACAACCGGCTCGGTTCTCGGCTCCTGTTTTGACAACATACTATTCGGTACCCCGGCCAGTTCACCGGATCCCGCCCGCTCCGATCAGTCGGAGTCCCGCAAGGCTGCCAGAATGGCGGGCCCCGAAGGAGAGTCGGGCCCCAGGCAGAGGGCGTAGGGCGCCGCCGCTTCGACCTCGACGGTCTCCACGATGGCCCCGTGGTCGGCGTCGCCGGAGGCGCGTCCGAGCGGGATGAGCCGTGTACGGAAGCCGCGTTTGTGGGCGAAGAGGGGCATGCGCTCGGAAGCGACGACGAGGCGGCCTCGGAGGTAGGGCCAGCCGGGACCGAGGCGGGCCAGGGTGACGCGGGCGGAACGCGCGGCGCCGATGGAATCGCCCAGCTCCCGTTCGATGAGGCGGCGCGTTGCGCCGCGGAGGGCGTCGGGCGACTCCCAGCGGTGGAAGCGGCCCGCCCGGGTCAGGGCGGCATAGATGGCCGAAAGGAGCAGGAAAGCTGCGCCCCAGAGTCTCGGAGTCCAGGGCAACGGGGCCAGGACGAGGACGGCGGCGATGGAGGCGGCGAAGGGCGGGGCCGTCCATGCGAGGCCTGCGAGGCCGGCCGCCGTGAGGATCTGGATGGCGGTGAGACCGTGGAGCGCCGGGACCGGTCCTGCGGTTCGCCGGGCCGTGCGGACCGCCATGACCGAGACGTGGACCAGCGCTGCCAAGCCGAGCGCCGCCAGCGCTCCGAACCACTGGATGTCCCTGGGCCCGGCGGCCAGGACGGCCGAAGCCAGAAGCGCCGCGGCCAGCGGGCGCGCCAGGGTGTGCAGTGCCGTCCAGACCAGGTCGCCGATTCGATAGCGACCGCAGGCCAGGTCGACCAGGGCCAGGGCGATGAGGGTGCTCCAGACCAGCGGGACGGCCAGGCCCGAGATCGGTACGGGTAGCTCGATGAGCCCCAGGTAGGCCAGGATCCCCGGCACGGCCAGCGCGGCGTACAAACTGAGGCCGATAGCGACGGCCATCGCGGCAAGGGTCAGGGCCGTTTCCAGCAAGTCGGGGCTCACTTTGTCTCCGTTAGCCGCCGCCGGCCTCGAGCGCCGCCAGTATCTGCCTCCGAAGCTCCTCGTAGGAGGCGGCCCCGGTGATCGATTCACCGCCCAGCACCACCGTCGGCGTCCCCGTCGCCCCGAAACCCAGCGCCTCGCGCAGGTCGGTCTCGATCACCCGGTGCGTCTCCTGCGAGCCCATGCAGTCGGCGAACCGCTCAGGATCCATGCCCAGGTTCGCCGCATAATCGTACCACAGAGCCTCCGGCACTTCCGTGCCGGCCCATTCCGGCTGCCTAACGTAGATGTAGTCGTGAAACGACCAGAACCGGCCCGCCTGGCCCGCGCAGTGTGCGGCCTTCGCCGCCGCTACCGCGTTCTTGTGCAGCCCGGCGAGCGGAAAGTACACGTAGCGTATCCTCAGCAGCCCCGGATCCACGAACTCCGCGATGACCGCCGGCAGCGCCACCAGCGCCAGGTTGCGGCAGTAGGGACACTCGAAATCAGAGTAGATTGACATCTCGACGGGAGCGTCGGGCGAGCCGAGGATGCGGTAATCCGGATCCTGTGCCGTTACTTCTGAACTTAGAAGTAATGCTGCTGTGAGCGTTAAGAGCTTTATGTGCATGCGGTGGTGTAGCATTCTGGCGGTTTTTGTGCAAGTGCTTGATTTGGGGGATTTGGACATCGGACAGCGGTCAGCCGGGGCTCGACTAGCGGCGGAGGAGGAAGCTATCAACTGCCGACTGCGGACGCGTGACATCGGACGATCGTACGATGTAGGTCGTTGGGCGTCGAGCGACGCCTCCTTCGCCCGCCGTCGAGCCCCGGCTGACCGCTGTCCGATGTCCAAATTCTCACTTCCTCGACCGGCCCCGCATCCCCCGCACCCGCTCCAGGTCATAATCCCTCACGACCGCCGGCGGCCACCCACCCGCTTCAACCTTCATGATTAACTGCGAAAGCGTTTCCCGCGCTCGAGCCGCCGCCACTTCATCAATCCATCCATTGTCCACCGCCTCATCAAACTCGTCCTGATCCAGCACGCGATGGTTCCCCTCCAGGTCGACCCAGAGATCCAGGTAGAGGTCGTACATCGTCCAGGTACTGCGATCGAGATCCGGGGGCGCTATGAGGTTTACGTAGTACCCGGTATGCGTCCCGTCGCTCAGGTGGAAGCGGCCCACATCGTACCATTCGCCGGGGAAGACGAACCATACGATCGGGGAGCCGGGCTCGTAGATCAGCCGATCGGCGATGTAGAGCTCGGAAGTCAGTGGAGTGTTCTCGTGCAGGGTGACCTTGCAATCGTCTTGGTCGACGACGAGGTCCTGAACGAAGATGTCCATCCGGTTGGGCGGTCGGTGGTAGTGGATTTCGATTTCGGGCATGAGGCGCGAGCGGCGCTCGGGTCAGGAGGGGTAGAACGACGAGCGCTCGGTCAGCCCCGTCGCGGGCTCGAGTCGCGCCGATACGCTGCTGGCGTAGTGGCGCAGGCGATCGGCCACGTGGTCCAGGCCGAGGTGGTCGGCGTAGCGCAGCAGGCCGCCGCGGAAGGGCGGGAAGCCGGTGCCCATGATCATGGCGACGTCGAGGTTCTCCGGTGAGCTGACGACCCGATCATCCAGCGTGCGCGCCGCCTCGTTGATCATGGCCAGGACCATGCGCTCCTCCGCTTCGCCTGATCCGGGCGGCTCTCCTTCGGACGCCTCGCGAAGCACGGCCTCGATCTCGCTGTCCGTGCCTTCCGCTTTGCCATCGCTGTAGCGGTAGAAACCGCGGCCGCCTTTGCGGCCGCTGACGCCGGTGGCCAGGACGGTCCCGACGATGGGAGCCGGCTGAAAGCGCTCGCCGAACCCCGAAATCATTGTCTTGCTCACCTCGGCGACGACGTCGAGTCCGATCTCGTCCAGCAGCCGCGCCGGCCCTACCGGCATGCCGAAGCGGGTCATGACGCGGTCCAGCTCCTTGACGGTCATCCCTTCCTGCAGCAGGTACCCCGCTTCGGTGAGATAGGCGGCGAGCACGCGGTTGACCACGAAGCCGGGCGAGTCTTTGACGATGATGGGCGTCTTGCCCAGGCGAACGGCGATCTCGAACGCGGTGGCTAGGGCGTCGTCCGACGTGGCCGCGCCGCGCACCACCTCGACCAGGGGCATGCGGAAGGGGGGGTTGAAGAAGTGAAGCCCGCAGAGGCGATCGGGCCTCTCCAGCTCCTCCTGCAGCTTGGAGATAGACAGCGCCGATGTGTTGGTGGCGATCACCGCGTCGGGGCGCAGGAAATCCTCCAGCGCGCTGATCACCATCTTCTTCACGTCGAGCCGCTCTACCACCGCCTCCACCACGGCGTCCACGGTGTCGAATCCGTCGTAGCTCACCGCCCCGCGAAGACAATCGACACGAGCCTGCAGGTCTTCCGAAGACCAGCCGGACCGCTCGCCCGCTTTCTCCAACAGCTCGCGCGCACGCTCGATCCCGGCCTCGACCCGCTCGGGGTCCACGTCGACGATCTTGACGGGCACGTTCTGGTAGGCGAACAGCTCGGCGATCCCGGCCCCCATCACGCCGGCCCCGACGACCGCGGCGCGCCGCACCGTCGCCGCCTCACCGTCGGGCACTCGCTTGCGGGCGCCCTCGGTAAGCTGGAAGACGGCGATCAGGTTCTTGGACTCGGTCGTGACCGCCAGCCGCCCGAAGGCTTCCGCCTCCTGCTCGTACGCCTTTTCCGGCGCGACGGAGAGGCTGCTGACGACGACCTCGACGGCGGCCGGTAGCGCCGGGTAGTGACCCCTGGTGCGGGCGAGCACGGCCCGGCGCGTCAACTTCTTGATGATCCAGCGGGCGGCCGGACCGTCCTCGAGCAGTCGCGCCACGGTGGAGCGAAGATGTCGCCGCAACGGCGTCTTCCCGCGGGCGAAACCGGCGGCGAGAGCGGCAACCTCGTCGTCGAAAGCCTCGGCGGACAGGATGCGGTCGACAAGCCCGAGCTCGCGGGCGCGGTCGGAGTTGATCTGCCTTCCAGAGAGGATCAGGTCGAGTGCGGCCCGGAGCCCGATCAGGCGCGGCGTTCTCACGGTGCCACCCAATCCCGGGACGAAGCCCAGTCGGGTCTCGGGGAAGCCGAAACGCGTCTGTGCGTGATCGCTGGCGACCCGGTAGTCGCAGGCGAGCGCCAGCTCTAGGCCGCCGCCCACACACACACCGTTGATCGCCACCAGCGTCGGCACCGACAGCCGCTCGAGCCGCTTGAAGATGGCCTGCCCGCGGCGCGAGATCTCGCTCGCCGCCGCCGCCGACTCCAACCCGGCCAGCTGATCGATGTCGGCGCCCGCGATGAAGTTGCCGGGCTTGGCGCTTTGCACCAGCAACGCCCGGACTTCTCCACGGCCGGCCGCCACCTCGACCGACGCCAGGTGCGACTCCAGACGGACCATGACCGGATGGGTCAGCAGGTTCACCTTCGAGTCGGGGCGATCGAAGGTGATCGTCGCTAGACCGTCCGCGATTTCGAATCGGAGGTCCGGAACCTGCTCGGTCATGGCTGACTCCCTGGGAACGCGCGGCGCCCTCTGCGCGGCGCCGCGCCCCTGCACAACTAGAACGTACTCCGAACCTCTGCGTTCGAGTCGTTCAACACCAATGTGTCCACGCCGCCGCCCGACGCGTAGAGGATGTTCCAGTATAGCTCCTCGAACGGCAACGGGTAGCGCGTGTAGATCCACCAGTCACCACGCGGCACCGCGAAGTACGCCCAGCCGCCCGCGTCCGTCGTGTCCACCAGCTCCTCGCCCTGTGCTTCCGCCAGGCTGTCCACTATCTCGACGTACCTCTCGAACGCCACGTCCTCCCACGACGCCAATACCGCGTTGAACGAGTCCGCTCGCGCCGCGTACGTGCTCTGCAGCGCCGTGAACTCGTCGAAGTACCGCGTCTTTTCCCCGTCCAGCTGCCTCACTGCGTCCTCAAGGTTCTCGAACCGCCGAAACAGTCGAAAGTACTCGTCGCTCGCCGTGTTCATCCCTTGCATCCGCTCGCTCAGATCCCGCTGCTCCGAGTACGCTTCGTTCCACGCCGCCTCCGCCGTACGCCACTGCTCCTGAGCCGCCGCCACCGAATCCCGCATCGCGATCAGATCCGCCGGCGGCTCCGGCTCCGCCTCCGACGCCGTCGCCGCCATCGCCGCGAACAGCGAGTCTCGGTCATACCGCAGCATCTTCACCACCAGCTGCGCTCGGCCCCCATCCTCTCCGTCCGCCGCCGCCCGTAACGACAGCTGGGTCGATCTGCTGCACGCACTCACCGTCACCAACGCGCCAAGACACAGGACCCAATGCTTGTTCATTGAGCTCTCCCAGATTAAAGTACCTGTCCGCCGAATCCAGAAAACCTAGGATCGACGCCCTTAGTTTTCAAGCGCCGCGATACCGTCGCCGCGAGCCGCCGCCTCCGTGCAGCCGCTCGCAACCGGCCCGGCCGGCGCCGCAGACAGTGGTGTGATAGACTACAGAATACCAAACCCGATGTCCCACGCCTGGTCCGGGTCACGAGCGCTGGCGGCGATTGCGGCGGCGTCGCTGTTGGGCGGCTGCGGCTATGGGAGGATCCAGGAGCTGGACGAGGCGGTGCTGGAGGCGCGCTCGGAGATCGAGGTGCAGCTGCAGCGTCGATCGGCGCTGGTGCCGAACCTGCTGGAGACGGTGCAGAGCTACGGAGCGGTGGCCGAGGAGGTGATCGCGGGGGTGGCGGATGCCCGGGCGGGGCTTGTGGGGGCGGTGCGGTCGGGGCAGCTGCCGGGGATGGAGACGGCGAGCGCGGAGCTGTCGGGGGCGTTGGAGGAACTGCTGACGGTGGTGAGCCGGACTCCGGCCCTGGACGACGACCGCGGTTTCCGGTTGCTGCGGTCGCAGTTGGAGCAGACGGAAGAGATGATCATTCAGGCGGGCCGCAGCTACAACGAGGCGGTGCGCCGTTACAACGACTTCATAGAGCAGTTTCCTCAGATGGTAACGGCCAAGGTGATTGGGGCGGAAGCGCTCGAGTTGTTCGAGCCCTGGGATGGGCCGGCTTCACTGTCCTCGGCCGACGAGTAGGGCGTTCAGAGCAGGATTCTCTTCACCAATTCCAGCCCGATCAACACGATCAGCGGCGAGAGATCGATGCCCGCCGAGACCGGAAAAGCCTTCCGCACGGGCTCCAGCACCGGGTCGGTCAGCTTGTTCAGAAGGTCGATCGCCTGGTTCGACGTGGTGGGTGAAGTGAACCAGGAGAAGATCGCTCGCAGGATTATTAGGCCCTCGTAGAGGGTGATGAGTGCGACCAGCAAACCGGCGATTCCCAAGGTTTTATCCTCGCTTGCGTCGGGGGTGGTTGGTTTTGGTCGGTGGACACTACGTCCGCGGGTTGCCGTGTGTTTCACTGTATCGACGACGACAACGACAACGACAACGATAAGACAACGACAGCGAGAAACGAGAAATCTCGCCGCCGGCCATGCCTTTTTCTCGTTTCTCGCTGTCGTTGTCGTTGTCGTTACCGTTGTCGTCAGTAGCACCAGAGAACCGCAACAAGCCGAAATCGGTTCTAACTAGATGGGAGAAAGCGCCGGTTGCCAGCAGCGGGCCGCCCTTGGGCAAGAACTAAGAGAAGGAGCAGCAATGTCGGGCAAGGAAGAGAAGCGTCAGCTCGTCCGCTACCTGTTCTTCAAGCTGGACCCGGCGTGGCGCCGGCTGAATCTGGACAAGCAGATCGACCAGAAGATCGAACTGGGCGACACGATCCGGGGCTTTCAGGCGAAGTCGCTTCTGCGGTCGTACAGCCTGATGGGTACGCGTGGCGAGGTCGATTTCATGCTGTGGCAGGCGACGGAGGATCTGGAGACGCTGCAGGCGCTGGAGACGTCGATCTTCTCCACGCGGCTCGGGGCCTATTTTTCGACCCCGTACAGCTACCTGGCGATGACCAAGCGGTCGATCTACGACTTTCCCGATGACCCGGAGCATGACGACCGAATCGCCGTTCGGCCGCAGGATTCCCGGTACCTGTTTCTGTACCCGTTTACCAAGACCCGCCCCTGGTACAAGCTATCGCACGAGCAGCGCCAGGAGATGATGAGCGAGCACGTGCGCGTCGGCCGCAAGTATCCCGACATCCGGATCAATACCGCCTACTCCTTCGGCCTCGACGACCAGGAGTTCATGGTCGGCTTCGAGGGCGACGACCCGGGCGCCTTCCTCGACCTGGTGATGGAGCTGCGCGAGAGCGACGCTTCGGCCTACACGCTCGAGGACACGCCCATTTTCACCTGCATCCAGATGTCGCTCTGGGACGTCCTCGACTCGCTGGGCGGCGCCTCCGTGTCCGAGCAGGCGCGCGCCGCCGAGCGCGACGCCGACGGCTTCGTGCTCGCCGCGTCCGTGGCCGAGCTGCCGCCCGGCGCCTCGAAGCGCGTCTATAACGGCGCCGACGCCATCGCCCTGTTCAACGTGGATGGGACGTTTTACGCCGTCAGCGACCGCTGCACCCACGGCCGCGCTTCTCTGAGCGAGGGCAGCGTGGACGCGAAGGAGTGCGTGCTCAACTGTCCGTGGCATGGAGGCAAGTTCGATATCAAGAACGGCGAACCGGCCGGCGGGCCGGTGCGGGCGGCGATCAAGACGTATCGCGTGAAGGTCGAGGGGGAGAATGTGTTGGTTGGTTGATTAGGTGAACATCGAACATTGAGAATACGCCCCGATGTTGAACGTCGGACCTCGAGGCCGGGACGTTGAACGTCGAGGCGTGCTTCGATGTTCACAAAAAAAGAGCGGGCAATGCCCGCTCTTTTCCTCATCGGCTGGTGTTATATATGGCTAATCAACAATGACCTTAGATAACCGGTAATTATCCGGGTTCACGGCTCGCCCATTCTGCAGCACCTCGTAATGTACGTGCGGTCCCTTGGCCAGGCCGCTGCTGCCCACGAGGGCCACGGTATCGCCACGACGCACGCTGTCGCCCACCTTCACTTTGAGGTTCTTCTCGTTGTGCGCGTAGCGGGTCTTGAGCCCGTTGCCGTGGTCGACCTCCACCGTCCAGCCGAAGCCCGGGCGCCAGCCAGCATACGTCACCTGGCCGTCGGCGGTCGCCACGACCGGCGTGCCGCGGGGGGCCGAGATATCGATGCCTTCGTGGGGACGGCGAATGTTCAGGAGTGGGTGCCAGCGGCTGCGGCTGAAGGAAGAGCTGAGCCACCCGTTGGTCGGGTCGATCGACGGGTAGGTCACCAGCTCATCGCGCCGGGTCTCCATCGCCCGAGATGCCTCGACCAGGCTCGCCTGCAACAGGTTCGACTGCCGAAGCAGGCGGTTCAGGTCGCCGGTCGCGGCGAATACCTCGCCGCCCAGCGCCGGATCCAGCTCCAGCAGTGGCTCGCTCTCGATCGAGCCGGTTCCCGGTCCGCCGATTCCCACCTGGCGAACTTCCGGATCGAGCTCGGGCAGCCCGGCTAATAGACGAAAACGACGATCCCTCTCAGAGATCGTCGTCATCGACTGCGTCAATTGGTCCACCGTCTCCTGCATTCGCGCCACATCGGCCACCAACAGCGAGTTCTCTTGCTGGAGCTCTGACGCCTTCGCCAGGTCTCCTAGCTTGAGGATCAGCGCGCCGCTGGCCACGAAGATGAATAGGAGAACGGCTGCGACCGCCCCGGCGGCGTAGCGTAGCGTACGTTGCGAAATGTGCAGCGTATGCGCAGGCCGCGAAGGGTCTGTGATTACTAGGAACGTCAGGCGGTTTCGTTCCATCCGCGCTCGTTCAGAGTTTTCCTGGTTCAAAAGCGCGCCCACCGGTCTCGTCCAGTGACAGTTAAATCCAGGCAGTTCAACCCGCCTGGTTTTTCAACGGCTTACCGATGGAGGAGGGGCAGGCGCCACGTTAACGCCAAGGGGCAGGACTGTCAAGCCACCGCACCAGCAGATAGAGTTTGCAAGGTCTGTTCCCACCTTACCTACAGCCCATAAGCTCATATACTACAACGACTTCGGGTTTTCTCTCCCCCTGCCAATCACCCCAAAAATCGGTAATAATTACCCATCTTTTAGGCATTTTTGACCGCCTCTGGCCCTTCCACGCCGCGTTACTGCCGGTGATCGGTAACCGGTAATCGGTGATCGGTAACCCCTTTTCCCCCACCGGTTACACGGGATCTCCACTACCTGTACGGGTGACCGAATAGGCCAGCACGATCGGGGGTACTCTTAAGTAGTAGAAGGCTGATCGCTGAAGTTGCGCCAAGCCTCGGACACCGGCAGAATAGACCCGTCCCACCCAATCGCGCGGTCCGCCACCAGGAGAAGGCTCATGCTGGGGATCTACATTTTGGCCGCCATGCTGGGCGGCGGAATGCTCGTCATCTCGGTACTGAGCGGAGTGCATCACGACGCGGACATCGACGTCCACGGAATCGATGCAGATGTCTCGGGCATGGATGTGGATGTGGGCGGCGTCGACGTGGACGTGGATGTATCGGGCGTCGATGTGGATGCCGGCGGTCTGGACGCCGATCATGACGTCCATGGCGGCTACGAAGGGGCGGGCCAGCTGGTGCTGGGATTGTTCAGGCCGCGCAACATCATCTTCTCCCTTACCGCTTTCGGTCTCACCGGCGCGCTGCTCACGCTGACGGGGAACCCCGAGAGCGCGACGCTAGGCCTCGCGATCGGGATGGGCGCCGGCGCATGGTTGCTCACCTACGGTCTCTTCACCTGGCTGAAGCGCAGCGAAAGCGTGATGGACACGGTGGGGGAACGGGAGATCGAGGGCCGGCCGGGCCGGGTCGTCCTGGCGCTGGAGCCGGGGAAGTCCGGGCGGATATCGTGCCTGATCGGAGACCGCGAGCAGTATCTGACGGCGCGCCTGGCGCCGGAGGTGTCGAGGCAACTGGCGTCGGGCAGCGAGGTCGTCATCCTGCGGGTCGAGGACGGGGTGGCGGAAGTCATTCCGTTCGATGTACTGGAGTTACCACCAGCAGAAAGTTGAGGATAGAATCGTGGATGCGGACACTGGACTAGTACTTGGAATGGTGGGGCTGGGCGTGCTGATGGGGCTTATCTATACGGTCAAGTCGCTCATCGTCATCTGCCAGCCCAACGAGATGGTAGTGATCACGGGCCGCAAGCGGCTCACCGCCGACGGGCGCCGGGCGGGCTACCGGCTGCTGCACGGCGGCCGTACGCTGCGGGTGCCCATCGTCGAGCGTGTCGCGAGACTCGATCTGACGACCCTCCCCATCGAGGTCGTGGTCAAGAACGCGTATTCAAAGGGCGGCATCCCGCTCCAGGTGCACGGCATCGCCAACGTGAAGGTCAGCGCCCGTGACCCCGTGGCCCACAACGCCGTCGAGCGCATGCTCGACAAGCCGTTCGACGAGATCATGCAGATCGCCAAGGACACGCTCGAGGGTAACCTGCGTGGCGTGCTGGCGACGATGACGCCGGAGGAAGTGAACGAGGACCGGCTGAAGTTCGCCCACACTTTGATCGAAGAGGCGGACGAGGACATGAAGAAGCTGGGCCTCGAGCTCGATACGATGAAGATCCAGAACGTCATCGACGAGGTGAACTACCTGGATTCCATCGGGCGCCAGCGGACCGCCGAGATCCTCAAGAAGGCGCGGGTCGCCGAGGCCGAGCGCAGCTCGGAGGCGCAGCAGACCGAGGCCGCGGCGCGCCAGGCGGCGGAGATCGCCAAGATCGAGGCCGACAAGGCGATCGTCGAGAAGAACAACGAGCTGCGCGTGCGAACGGCGGAGCTCGAGGCCGAAGCCCTCGCCAGGGAGCTTGAGGCGCCGGTCGCCGGTGAGAAGGCAAAGGCCATCGCCGAGCAGACTCTGCAGCAGGAGCGCATCACCCTGGAGCAGAAGCGCCTCGAGGCCGACGTCCTGTTGCCGGCCCGCGCCGAGCGCGAAGCGGCCGAACAGCTGGCCAAGGGCACGGCGGCGACGATCGTCGAGGACGGTCGCGCACGGCTGTTCGTCCTCGAAGAGACGATCAAGCTGTATCTGAACGCGGGCAGCGACGCGGAACGGATCTTCATCCTGAACATGCTGCCCGACATCATCCACGACCTGACGAAGACGGTGGAAGGAATCGACATCGACAAGCTAACGGTGATCGACTCGGGCGACGCCGGCAGCGGCGTGGCGAATACGGCAACCCAGTTGCCGGCGGCGGTCATCAAGTTGACCGAGCAGATCGAGTCGGCGACCGGCGTGAATATCCTGAGTCGGCTTGGGTCGGGGAATGTTGAAGAGGAGAAGTAGGAAGGACTAGTTGGACATCGGTCAGCGGTCAGCCGTCGCTCGACGCCCAACGAAAGAGGCGGCTGTCAACGCCCGACTTCCGATTGTCCGACGTCCGATTTCCCCGGACGTTGGGTGTCGGGAGTCGATAGTCGCCTCTTTCGTTAAGCATCGAGCGACGGCTGACCGCTGACCGATGTCCTATTCAAGATTTTTCAACCGTTCCATCGCGTGCCACACTCCCGCCGCCCGGAAAATCCAGCCGCGTCAGCGAATCCACCAAAACCGCTCCCCGGCCCGACGGATCATGATTCACCAGGCCCGGAGGCACCTGGAAAGTGGACCGAAGCACCGCCTCCGAGACTCGCCCCACTTCATCAATCGAAGCGCAGGCAACCGCTCCTATATCTAGCGGCGACCTCATGTTGAATGGTCCGTAAGTGAGCAGGTTGCCCAGTGAGTAGAAGCTGAGCGCGTCGCCGCGCCATTGCAGCGCCCGCAAGACGTGTGGTCCGTGGCCGATGACCAGGGCGGCGCCCGACTGCATGGCGGCCCGGGCGAAGGCCACCGAGTTTCCACGGTCTTCTCCCAGGAACATCTCGGTGCGATCCGGCGTCCGCTGGGCGCCGCGTCCTTCCGCACCCATGTGCATGGTGACGACGACGCGCCGGTAGCTCGCGAAGGCACGCGCCACGTGCCGGCGCACGGCGGCAAGGTCCCGCGGATCCGCTCCCGCCCGGAACGTGCTGAATCCCAAGAACGCGATCGTGTCGCCCCTCGAGGTGACGGCCAGCGTTGCCAGCGTGTCCGCGCCTGTCACGCTGATGCCCGCCTGCCTGAGGTTTTGGATCGTGGAATAAAAGCCGTCCAGCCCGGCGTCCATGGCGTGGTTGTTCGCCACGTTGCCGACGACCGCCGCATCACCGGCGAAGCGACCCAGCGCCGCCGCCGTCCATCCGGGCTGGCGGAACGCGTAGCAGCTCGTCGAGCCCGGCCGGCATTTGTTGAAGTTTAGCGGCCCGTCTCCGATGGCGCCCTCCACGTTCAGCAGCACCACGTCGGCGTCGGCCACCAGCGGGCTCAGCGGCGCCTACAACGAATCCGGGTCGGGGAAAGGCGGAACACGAAAGCCGAGCCGCGCCGTGGCTCGCCCCCGCCGGCGCAGATGCGCACGCTACGGGAAACATCCGCCGGCTCGGTCTCCGCAGGCGCCTCCGGCTCCGGCTCGACGGGCACGGCGGGCTGGACCGGCGCGGGACCTGGTTCTTCGGGCGGCGGACCTGGAGGCACCGGGCGCGGGCAGGCAACCAGAAGAACGCACAAGGGGGGAATGATGAGCCGGACAGCCGACAGCCGACAGCCGTTGATCGACGCATCAACGAAAGAGGCGACTATCGACGCCCGACTACCGAGCCCCAACGCCCGTCGGACGTAGGAAGTCGGAAGTCGGAAGTCGATAGTCGCCTCTTTCGTTAAGAGTCGGTTGTCGGCTGTCGGCTGTCGGCTGTCCGTCTAAAAACTTCCCAGGTTAGAAGTTCATCCTTCAACCTTAGGAAAAAGCACCAACTGCTTGTCCACGCGAAGCTCCGCCACTTCAAGAGCTGAATAGTCGGCCAACGGCGCGACCTCGTCCTCGCGGCCGACCGCCTGCCATAACTCGCGGCTCTTGCCCGGCATGAACGGGCTGAGCAGCACGGCCAGCCGTGCCAGGGTCCGGGCCAGGCTGGCGAGCACATCGTCCAGTTCGGCGCTCTTCGAGTCGTCCTTGGCCAGCTTCCACGGCGCGCGCTCCTCGATGAACACGTTGGCTGCTCCGGCCAAAGCCAGCGCCGCGGCGATGCCTTTGTGCAGCAGGAAGCCGTCCATCGCTTCGCGATAGACGTCCAGCGCCTCGATCGCGCGCCGATCCAGCTCGGTCGTGCCGCCGCTCGGGACCTCAGCGCCGCGGTACTTGTTGATCATGGCCAGGGCGCGGTTCGCCAGGTTACCCAGGTCGTTGGCCAGTTCGGCGTTGTAGATGTCATCGAAGCGCTGCCACGTGAAGTCGGCATCGCCGTCCCAGGGCACCTCGCGCAGCAGGTAGTAGCGCAGCGGATCGGGCCCATAGCGCTCGATAGCGCTCTGTAGGGTCACCGGCGCGCCGGCCGATTTGGATAGCTTGCGGCCGCCCCAGTGAATGTAGCCGTGCGCCCAGACGGTCCTCGGCAGCTCGATCCCGGCGGCCATCAGCATCGCCGGCCAGATGATGCAGTGATGCCGCGTGATTCCCTTGCCAATCACGTGGAGCTGGGCGGGCCACCACTCGTCATAGCCGTCGTCGGGAAAGCCGGTTGCCGACAGGTAGTTGATCAGCGCGTCGTACCAGACGTACACGGCATGCCGCTCGTCGCCGGGGAAGGGAATCCCCCACTCGCGCTGCGGCCTCGAGACCGAGACGTCCTGCAGTCCTTCCTCCAGCACGTTGCGGATCTCGTTGCGGCGGATTTCCGGCTCGATGAACTCCGGACGCTCCTCCAGCAGCTTCAGCAGCGGTTCCCGGAACGCCGAGAGCTTGAAGAAGTAATTGTCTTCCTTGGTCCAGGTGATCTCGCGATCCGGATGCTCCGGGCAGCGGACGTCGACCAGGTCCTTCTCCTGCTTGAAGCTCTCGCAACGTTCGCAGTAATAACCCTCGTACGTTCCCTCGAAGATGTAGCCCGCCTGCTTGGTGCGCTCGACCATCTCCAACACGGCCCGCGCGTGCCGCGGCTCCGTCGTGCGGATGAAGTCGTCGTGGCTGATCTCCAACCGCTCCCACGCCTCCGAGAAGAGGTCGGCCATCCTGTCGACCCAGGCCTGAGGGGTGAGCTCCGCCTCGGCCGCCGGCTGCAGGATCGTCTGCGAGTGCTCGTCCATTCCGATGACGAACTTCACCTCGTCACCGCGGAGCCGCCGGTAGCGGGCTATGACGTCGGCGCCGATCTTCTCGAACGCGTGACCCAGGTGCGGGTCACCGTTGGAATAGTCTATCGCTGTTGTGATGTAGTATCTGGACAAGGCCGTGGACCCTAGCGCTTGCGCGAGCTCCGGCGCGTCTCGGCCGTCTCGCGCTTCAACTCCTCCAGCGCGAGCGTTCTGAACTCGCCTGTCGGACTCTTCAACGTTACGCGGTTGGCGAACAGGTTGATCGCAACCACCGTTTCGTCGCCCACCGATGTAGTGACCTGGCGACCTTCCTTCGGGAAGCGCTTGCGCGCCTGCACGTAGAAGTCGTGCTCGAAACGCAGCGAGCACATCAGCCTGCCGCAGGCGCCGGAGATCTGTGACGGGTTGAGCGACAGGTTCTGGTCTTTCGCGAGCTGTAGCGTGACCGGCTTCAATTCCGGCAGCCAATTGGACGAGCACAGCTCGCGACCGCAGCGCCCAACGCCGTCCAGCCGCTTCGCCTCATCGCGCACGCCGATCTGTTTTAGCTCGATCCGCGTACGGTATTTCTTGGCCAGGCTGCGGACCAGGACCCGGAAATCGACTCGCCTGTCCGCTGTGAAATAGATGATCAGCTTGTTGCGGTCCCACTGCCACTCGGCATCGCTGATCTTCATCTTCAGCTTGTGTTCCGCGACCATGCGGCGCACATCGCGGCGGATTTCGCCCTCTTCCCCCCGCAGGGTCCGGGCGCGCTCGACGTCGACGGGCGCGGCGCGGCGCAGCACGCGCTGGCCGGGCAGGGCGTTGGCCTCGCAGCCGTTGCAGGAGGCGCACTTGCGCCTGGCCAGGTCGCCGATGGCGCTGACCGTACCGAGGTCCTGGCCGCGATCGGCCTCCACCACGACGAACTCGAGCTGCCGTATCGGCGGCGTCACATGCGCGGCGAAGAACTCGTGCCGCTTGCCCTTGAAAAGAACCTCGATCAGCTGCGGGGCAGGGCCCTTGCTGATGATCCCGTGCGGTGCGGCAGCGGGTGCTTCCGCTTCCGTGCCGTCCGCCGGCTGGACGTCGGCGCTCGGGTCGGCCCGGTCAATCACCAGCCCATTCTCCCATCGCGCGATACTTCGCGTAACGCCCCTCGAGCAGCTCTTCCACCGACCGGCTCGCCAGCTCGTCCAGGTTCTGCTCGAGCGCCGCCTTCAGAATCCGGGCGGTCCCATCCCAGTCGTCGTGGGCGCCGCCCTCCGGCTCGCCGATCACCTGGTCGATCACGCCCAGGCGGTGCAGGTCGGGCGCTGTGAGCTTGAGCGCCGCCGCGGCCTTCGAACGCGCCTCTTCCGTGTTTTCCTTCCAGAGAATCGAAGCGCATCCTTCCGGTGAGATGACCGAATAGATCGCGTACTCGAGCATGATGATGCGGTCGGCCACGCTCAGACCGAGCGCGCCGCCGCTTCCACCCTCGCCGGTGACCGCGGCGATGATCGGCGTCTCGATCAGAGACATCTCCAGCAGGTTGCGGGCGATGGCTTCCGCCTGGCCGCGCTCTTCCGCCCCGATTCCCGGGTACGCCGCCGGCGTGTCGATGATCGTGATCACCGGCCGCTTGAACTTCTCCGCCAGCCGCATCAAACGCAGCGCTTTCCGGTATCCCTCCGGATGCATCATGGCGAAGTTGCGCTTCAAGTTCTCTTTCGTGTTGCGGCCCTTCTGCTGGCCGATCACCATGACCGAACGCTCGCCGATTCCGCCCCAACCGCAGACCACCGCCGGGTCGTCTCGGAACGCGCGGTCCCCGTGCAGTTCTATGAAGTCCGTGAAGACGCGCTCGATGAGATCGAGGGCGTGCGGGCGCTGTGGATGACGCGCGATCTGCACCCGCTCCATCGCTGAGAGCGACTTGAAGGTTTCGGCACGCAGCTCTTCCAGCCGCGCCTCCAGCTTCTTGAGCTCAGCCTCCACGTTGAGCCCCCTTTCGCCGGCCAGCTCTTTCAGGTGCCCGATCTGGGCTACCACGTCCTCGATCGAGCGCTCGAATTCCTGATGAGTCGCCATAAGTCGCCGTTTGCAGCCTGTCTACGCACAATGACCTGCGGAACTGGATAAGATAGCAAAAAGGGCCGGAATAAACAGGATGTGGCGATCCGGGGCTAGCCACGCACCTCGACCAGCCGGACCTTCTCTTGGCCCAGCACCGTGCGTAGCTCGGCCAGAACGTCGGGGACGGGCGCGATGCGCAGCGCCCGCGAGCGCAGTCGCGACGGTTCCGCGCCGCCGTTCCGCAGCATTACGTGGAGCGCCGCCGGCCCGGGGTGCGACCGGGCGATCTGGATGGCCTGTTCGAGCCGGTCGCCGCTCAGCTCGTCGGAGGCGTCGAGCTCGAGGCACACGGCGACCCGGCCGCTGCCGTACACTTCTCCCAGCGGAACCATGTCGTCGAGAAAGAGCGGCGGGTCCGAGTCGTCCCGCTCCCGGCCGGAGACGCTGCCGCGCAGCAGCACCGGCACTCCCGGCTCCAGGTCGCGGTGCTTGGCCCAGACGTCGCGGAAGGCGAGAGCGGTGGCCGTGCCTTGATAATCTTCGAAAACCAGGCGGCCCCACTCCGACCCATCCTTTCTCGATATGCGACGGTTGATCTCCGTCACGACGCAGGCGATCTCCACCTTCTGGTCGCGACGCTCCGCCAGGCTGCGCGTGTTGGCTCGGCCGGCATACAGATCGACCAGGTCCCGGTGCTCGTCCAGCGGGTGGCCCGAGACGAAGAAGCCCACCAACTCTTTCTCCCGGGCCAGCTTCTCCTCTTCCGTCCACTCCGCGACCTGCGGCAGCGGCGGCTCCGACGGGCCCTCCTGCGTCTCGTCGCCGCCGAACAGGCTCTGCTGGCCGGACTCGCGCTCGCGTTGGCGCAGCTGCGCCTCGCGCAGCGTCGTCTCGACGCCTTCCGCCAGCGCCGCCCGCGCTCCGAACCCGTCGATCGCGCCGGCGCCGATCAACGCTTCGATGACCCGCTTGTTATTGAGTCGCAGGTCGATACGGCTGCAGAAGTCGAACAGCGACGTGAAGGGCCCATCCTGCTTGCGCGCCGAGATGATCGAATCGATCGCGGATCGACCCACGCCACGGATCGCGCCGAGTCCGAAGCGGATGCTGCTGTCGCTCACCACGGTGAACTTGTAGCCCGACTCGTTCACGTGCGGCGCCAGCACCTCCAGTTCCAGGTGACGCGACTCGTTGATGTAGCCCACCACGTTGTCCGTGTTGCCGATCTCCGAGGTGAGCAGCGCCGCCATGAACTCGGCCGGGTAGTGCCGCTTCAGCCACGCCGTGCGGTAGGAAAGCACCGCGTAAGCTGCGGCATGCGCTTTGTTGAAGCCGTAACGGCCGAACGTCTCCAGCAGCGACGCGATGTGCTCCGCGTCCCGCTTACGCACGCCCCGCTCCTGAGATCGCTCTATGAAACGATCCATCTCCTGGCGGATCAGCACCGGGTCCTTCTTGCCGACGGCCTTCCGGAGTACATCGGCTTCGGCGAGACTGAACCCGGCCATCACGTTGGCGGCGCGCATCACCTGCTCCTGGTAGGTGATCACGCCGTAGGTCGCCTCGAGCACCTCCGCCAGCGTCTCGTGCGGATAGCTGACCGCTTCGCGGCCGCGCTTCCGCTTGATGTAGACGTCGGTCATCCCCGAGTCGAGTGGGCCGGGCCGGATGAGCGCGTTGACGGCGATCAGGTCGTCGAACCGGTCGCAACGCATGGCGCGCAGCTTCTCCGTGGCGAGCGACGACTCGAACTGGAACACGCCGGACGTGGCGCCGCCGGCCAACATCTCGTACACCTTCTCGTCGTCGAAGCCTATCTCGTCCCAGTCGATCTCGACCCCGTGCCGCTCCTTTATCATCTCCGCCGCGTCGCTGATCACCGTGAGCGTCCTCAGGCCGAGGAAGTCGAACTTCAGCATCCCCGCCTTCTCGAGGCTCACCATGTCGTACTGGGTGATCACCATCTCGCCGTTTTCCGACTCCGCACCCGACCCGCGGGTCGTGGCGGTCATGACCGGCACATAGTCGGCCAGCGGGCCGGGCGCGATGACGACTCCGGCCGCGTGTACCGACGTGTGCCGCGACAGGCCTTCCAGCGTCGAGGCGTAGTCCAGCAGTTCCTTGTAGCGCGGCTCTTCCTTGTAAAGAGTCCCGAGCTCCTCGACGCGCTTCACAGCCTCCTCCACGCTAAGCGAGTAGCCGGGCGCGTTGGGGATCAGCTTGGCGACCTTGTCGGTCTCCGCCGGCGTGAAGCCCAACGTGCGACCGACGTCGCGGATCACGGCCCGCGACTGCATCGTCCCGAAGGTGACGATCTGGCCGACCGAGTCGGAGCCGTATTTGCTCCGCACGTAGTCGATCACCTCGGCGCGCCGCTCGTAGCAGAAGTCGACGTCGATGTCCGGCATCGAGATGCGGTCGGGGTTGAGGAACCGCTCGAACAGCAGCCCGAAGCGCAGCGGGTCGATGTCAGTGATGCGAAGCGCGTAAGCGACCAGCGAACCGGCGGCGGAGCCGCGGCCGGGGCCCACCGGCACGCCGGCCTCTCTGGCGGCCCTGATGAAGTCCCAGACGATGAGGAAGTAGCCGCTGTAGCCGCAGCGGGTGATCACGTCCAGCTCGTAGTCGAGTCGCTCGCGCACGGCCTCGGGCAGGGGATCGCCGTAGCGCTCGACGGCGCCCCGCTCGGACAGCTCGCGCAGCAGTTGGTCCTCGGACCCGGAGCCCTCGGGACGCGGGAACTCTGGCAGGTAGACTTTGTCCTCGAACTCGACGTTGCAGCGTTCGGCGACCTGCATCGTGTTCGCCAGGACCTCGGGCCGGTCGCCGAACATGACCTGCATCTCCTCCAGCGACTTGAAGTAGCTCTCCTGGCCGTGGAAGCGCAGCCGTCTCGGGTCGTCCCGGTCTTTGCCGGTGCCGATGCACAGCAGGATGTCGTGGGCGTCGGCGTCCTCGCGGCGCAGGTAGTGGGCATCGTTGGTGGCCAGCACCGGCAGCCCCAGCTCCTCGGCGATTTGATACACGCCCTGCCGCACCTGGTCCTGGCCGGGGATCCCGTGATCCTGCACCTCCAGCCAGTAGTTGCCATCGCCGAACAGCCGCGCGTGCCACTCCGCGGTGTTCTTCGCCTTCTCGTAGTGCTCCGCCCGGAGATGGAGCGCCAGTTCGCCCGACATGCAGGCTGACAGACAGAGCAGGCCCTTCGCGTGCTCTTCGAGGAGCTTGTGGTCGATGCGGGGCCGCCGGTAAAAACCTTCCGTCTGCCCGATCGAAACCAGCTTCACGAGATTGCGGTAGCCCTCCATGTCCCGGGCCAGCAGAACCAGGTGCGCGTTGTCCTTTGGCGCGTCGGCCGGCCTCTCTTTCGACCGGTGGTCGCCGAACGCGACGTAGGCCTCGCAACCGATGATCGGCTTGATCCCGCAGGCCCGTGCCGACTCGTAGAACCGGCGCGCCCCGTGCAGGTTACCGTGGTCGGTGATCGCCAACGCCGGCATCCCGAGCGCCTCGGCTCGACCCACCAGCGCGTCCAGTTTGTTTGCCCCGTCGAGAAGGGAAAACTCGCTATGCGTGTGGAGATGGACGAACGACATCAGATGCAACGGAACGTGCTCAGCAGGACCTCCAATTGCCGCAGGTAGGGATACTTGTCCGTCCCCGGGGCATACAGCCACACGTCTATATAATAAGTACGGTCTTGCTCCGGGCAGGCGATCGCTTGGAGAATGAACGGACCGGCGGCGGGAAAGTCGGAGCGGTCGCGCCAGACGCCGCGCACCTCCAGGGCCGCCAGGCCGCCGACCATCACGCTGTCGGAGCGAATGTTGTCCTGCGTGATATCCTGGGGCGGATCGTAGAGCGAATCGTCGATGATCTCGCGCCAGGCGAGCAAGTCCTCCGGCGTCACCGGCTCTGTGCCGCTCCGCCATGTCAGTACGAGCGAGCGGAGCAGGTCGGTGTCGCCCATCTGGTAAGGGTTGGCGAGCCGGAAGAGCGAGTCCGCGCCGAGGTGCAGGTAGACGTTTGGCACCTGCAGGGTGAAGCCGTATTCCGCCATGGCGTCGCTCAGCGAGTCGTTCACGCCTGTGGTGTACATCCGCTCGATGACGTACGCCTCGTATTGGCCATCGAGTAAGGCGCGCAGGTCTGAAAGCAGCGCACGCACGGCGGCCGCCTGGCCGTCCGCCGGCAGCAGTAGCACGGTAACCGTCTGGCCCCGGGCCCACTTGTCGGCCGTCTGGACGATGGCCGGCGGCGTCGCGTTCGGATCGTCGGAACCGCTCACCAGGTCGGCGACGACCTCGTCTTCGCGGGTGCCGAAGACGATGAGCTGCCGCCATTGGCGCATCTGACGCCACAGCGTGTCGTCGGAGGCGACGAACGTCACATTGAACAGCCGTTCGGGCCGGGTCGTGAAGACCCTCTCCTCCAGCGTTCCCATGACCGCCGAATCGATTTCCGCCCACAGCCAGGCCTCCGCCGCGACGATGAGGCTGTGTTGGTCGCCGAACGGCTGCGGCGCTTTGCAGCCCGACGACGACAGAAACACCATGGTTATGATTGAAATGGATGCCGGTAAGCGGAGTCGGTGGATCATCGTTCCAAACATATCACGGCCTTCAGTCGTCGGACAGGTCGGTCATCCACCTGCCTTTGAGATACTCGACGCGACGCGGCTCTTCGATCTCCGCCACCCGGTTCACCAGCGACTGGATCCGCTGCGCCAGGGCGCGCAGGCTCGCCACGCTCTCCCGTTGATCCGCCGGCAACGTCCCGGCCTCCTCGGCCAGCAAGTCGGTCTCCGCCACCAGCGCCGCCAGCGGATTGTGGATCTCGTGCTTCAGCGCCACCGCCAGCTCGCTGGTCGCCGCCGCCCGCTCCGCCACCACGCGTCGCCGGTACTCCAGGCGCAGCAGCTCCGTCAGCCCGGCGATCGCCACGCCCAGCACCACGATCGCTAGGAACACCGTCGCCGCGAAAACCAGGCGGTCGCCGGCGAACGCGTTCGGCCCGTGGACCAACCGCTCAACCGCCGCGAACAGAACCAGCGCGATGAACAGCGACGCCGCGGCGCCCCGCGCCCCCCAGTAGAACGCCAGTACGATCGTTGGGATCAGCATGGCGGCCCAGAGGACTTCCATGCTTGGCCAGCCCAACGCGCCCAACAGAATCGAGTGCAGGCCCGCTGCCGCATACATCAGGCTGGACAAAACCAGGATCCCGCGCGGGCGGGTGAGTAGGGTCGAGACTTCGGTGAGTACCTGTAGACGCATGGTGGCCACAATATCGCCGGGGACCCCGGACCGAGCAACCGAAAACAAGTTCTTGACAACTCTCGCGACGTCTATTATTCAGCGGGCATGGGCTTCGTGTGGCCGACACACGGGCTCCGGAACCTGAACCTGGACGGTTCTTAGTCACGATCTTCGTCAGTGATTTTTCAGGAGGGAGGAGATGAGCACGAGGCAGGGTCGTCCGTTCGGTGATGACGACAAGTACGAAGCACGTATTGAGGAGGAGTACAAGGCCGACGAGTTCGAGGACGAGTACTCCGGCGAGGAAGTCGAGTTCAAGGACGAGTTCGGGGATGAAGACGAAGACGAGTGGGACGAGGAGTACGAAGACGACGAGAGCGGCGACGATAGCGAAAGTATTCCGCGCCGCCGCCGCCGCGACGAGTGGGAGTAGCGGTCGTACCGTCGTCATCGCCGTTGTTTCCACTCTCTGCTTGGCCGCGATCCCCGCCCGGGCGCGCGCCCAGGCGATCGCCGCGGATCCCACCAACGACATAGTCGCCCGCGCCATCGAAGCGCCTGAGCTTGCGGCCATGGCCGCCGGCCTCATCGACACCATCGGTGGCCGGCTGTCCGGAACGCCGGCCGGCACCCGTGCCGAGGCCTGGGCCGCTCAGTGGTTGCGCGGCATCGGACTCGACTCCGTATGGTACGAGGTCGTACGCATCCCCGCCTGGCGGCGCGGGCCCGTCGAGTTGCACGTGACGACGCCGGCCGCGCTCCGCCACCACCCCATCGCCGCGATCGCCTATGGTTACTCGCCCGGGATGTCCTCCGATTCGGTGCCGCTCTTCGACATCGGTCGGGGTGACACCACTGCCATAACGGCGCTTGGCGACGCGGCCCGGGGCGCCGCCCTGCTATCCGACGTGGTCAGTCCAGAGATCGTCACCGCGGCGACCGAGGCAGGCGCTGCGGCCCTCCTGCGGATCACTTTCCAGCCCGGCCGCCTGCCACAGGCGCGGGTGGTGCCCATGCCCACCGGCGCGCCACCGGCCCCGCTGACGGTGATGGCTCTCTCCCACGAGGACGGCCTCTGGCTGCGACGCCAGCGCGCCGGCGGCCCCATCATCATGGGCATACACGTCCAGACCGAGACCCGGCCCGGCACCGTGCTCAACGTGGTAGGCGAATTGTGGGGGAGCGATCCGTCCGTCGACGGCGAGGTCTTCCTGCTGGGTGCCCACCTCGACTCTTGGGACCTAGGCGACGGCGCCATCGACAACGGCACCGGTGTGCTGGCGGTGATGACGGCGACGGCGGCCCTCGCCGCGGCGCCGGCCCGCCCGCGCCGCACCATCCGCGTCGTCCTCTTCGCCGGCGAGGAGTTGGGTCTGCTCGGCTCCAAGGAATATGTGACCGTGCACGAGGCGGAGCTGCCGAACCTCGTCGCCATGATGAACCTCGACATGGTGGGCGCGCCCCAGGGCTACGGCGCCACCGGTCACTCCGAGGCCGACACGCTCTTCGCGCGGCTGGCTCAAACGCCGGCCCTCCGCGACCTCGGCGTCACCACCGAGGTCAACCACGGCGGCGGCCCCGGCAGCGACCACCAGCTTTTCCTGCTCGCCGGAGTTCCCACCATATATGTACAGAGTTCGCTGCCGCCCGAGACGCCGCGCTGGTATCACAACGCCGGCGACACCCTCGACAAGATCGACCTCGAGGCGGTGAAGGGGACCGCCGCCGCCGTCGCCGCCGCCGCCTGGGCGCTCGCCGACCACCCGGGCCGGCCCCTCCAGTTCCTGTCGCCCGAGGAGACCCTCGCACTCATCCAGCGTCTCGGCTGGTGAGTTTCAGGGCTAGCAGTCGTCGCGGCCCCGGATATATTGCTGGCCCCAGCTGCGTCTTGACCGACGCGCCCCGCGCCGGTAGCGTGAAGGATGAGCCGGGCCTGTAGCTCAGGTGGTTAGAGCGCACGCCTGATAAGCGTGAGGTCGGTGGTTCGAGTCCACCCAGGCCCATTTCCCGACTGACAATCCATAGTCTATTCTCCGCTAAGCGTGAGGTCGGTGGGCTTCGCGCCGCACGGCGGCGCTCAGTATGAAGGCGCGCGTGGCACGCCTTCACGACGAGTCCACCCAGGCCCATCCTTCAGAAAGGCAACCCCGCTTGGCGTTACCAGGTTGGGCGGGGCTTCCTTTCGCTCGAGGTCGGCGGATATATCCGAGGCTGTCACGACGAGTTTGAACCGATCGAGGTCTAAGTACAACAGAGCCGCAGGGGACTCCTCGCGCCGTTGCGTGCGCGCGATCCATCGCTCGACGAGATTGAGAAAGAAACGCTCGGTTCGGCAGGTCCGTCAGCGGGACGTAGAGGCGTCCTGCTCAAGTTGCTACTCGACAACCTTGCGGTGCGTGATGTCCTCCAGGGTCCCTTCGTAGTACAGCACCCGCCCCTCAGGATCCTCTACGGCCCGAGCGCTGCTCCGCACCCAGATGAGCGTTCCGTCACGCCGGCGAAATCGGACGTCGATGTCACGAGCAACACCTTGGCGGTCGATCAGGGCCTGCCACCGCCGACGCTCTTCCGGGTCCGCATAAAGGTCGGCGGCGCTGACTGCCTGCAGCTCCCGCTGGTCCACGAAGCCGAGCATGCGCACCAGCGCCGGGTTGGCGTCGAGAATCTGCCCCGAGGGAGTCATTCGGTAGAGCCCCATGGGAACCCGGTCAAACAGGTCCCGGTAGCGGGCCTCGGCTTCTCGGGCCCTGCGGCGCGACCGGGCTCGGTCAAGGGCCAAAAGCGCCGCCGTCGGCAGCCGGCGAAAATGTTTCGGTGACTTAAGGACGTAGTCGTCCAGGCCCGCTTTCATCCCCTCCACCGCGATCTCCTCGTTCCCCGTGCCAGTGAACATGATCACGGGGCACCCGGGATATCGTTCCTTGACGGTATGCAAAACCGTCAGGCCGTCGGTCCAGCGCAGCTGGTAATCGGTGATCACCAGGTCGAAGTTGCCCCGCTTCAGTGCCCGGGCCAAGCCTTTTGCCTCGGTGACCTCCTCGGCGCGGAGGGCGCTGAACTCCCGGTCCAGTTCACGGATAACCAGGGTGCGGTCGTCGGGGTTGTCGTCGACCAGAAGGAGATTCAGAGTGCGGCTCATCGTTCCTCAGCCTCTATGTCCCTCGCTGCTCTCAGACATTCGGTATCTCGTTTAGGATGAACCAGTACAGGTCGAGTGCCTTGACCATCTCTACCAAGCCAGTGGCGGTCACGGGCTTGACCAGATAGGAGTTGACTCCGAGGTCGTAGGCCTTGTCGACGTCTTTCGTCTCTTTGGAGCCGGTCAGCACGACGACCGGCAGGCGCTTCAGTCTAGGCTGTTGCCGCAGCCACTCGAGCACTTCGAAGCCCGACTTACGGGGCAGCTTCAGGTCCAGCAACATCAGCACGGGCAGTGGGGAGCGCTCTCGATCGGCATAGGGACCCTGACCGGACAGATAGGCGACCGCTTCGTCCCCATCTTCCACCACCTGAAGGGGATTGGCCAGCTTGGCCTTGCTAAAAGCCCGCTGGATCAGGAGGACGTCGTTGGAATCGTCCTCCACAAGCAAGATCGTCTCAGCCTGCGGAATCATCTTTCCCCGTCCTCTTTGCGTACGTCTAACCAGAACTTGCTGCCCTCGCCAGGCGCGGATTCAACGCCGACGCGCCCGCCGAGGCGATCCGCCCCTTTGCGCACGATGGCCAGTCCGATCCCTGTGCCGGGGTAGGTCTCAATTCCGTGCAACCGCTCGAAGACTCGGAAGATCCGTTCATGATGGTCTGTAGCGATGCCGAGGCCATTGTCTTCCACCCAGAGGCGTATCCACCGGCCTCGCGGCTCTGCCCACACTCGCACCCGGGGCTTTACCCCTGGAGCCACAAACTTCACTGCATTGGAGAGAAGGTTCTCCACCATCCGCACCAGCGTGGCGTGGTGGCCACGGACCCGCGGCAGCCGCTTTTCCAGATCTACTTGAGCCCCGCTTTCTAGGACTTCGGCCTGGACGTGCTCCAGGGCATCGGCCAACACGGAGTCGAGAGGGACCGCCCTGACGTGTAAATCCGCGCGGCTCAAGCGGCCGTATTCCAAAAGATCCTGGATCAAAACCTCCATGTTCTCAGCGGACGCGACGATCCGCCGGGCGTACTGTTGACCCGTCGCATCTAAATGATCACGGTAGCCCTCCAGCAGGGCGTCGGCGAAGCCCTGCATGGCCCGCAGCGGAGCGCGAAGGTCATGAGAAACGCTGTAGGTGAAAGCCTCAAGTTCGGAGTTGGCCGCTTGGAGTTCAGCGGTGCGCTGCTTGAGATCCTCATTCATCCTGCGGATCTCCAACTCCGCCCGCTTGCGCGCGCTGATGTCTCGAAGTGTCGACCTGCTATAGAGGACATTTCCCTGGTCATCGCGTACAACGGAGACGTTGAGGCTGACATCAATCTTGCTTTCGTCCTTCGTTTTCAATTGTAGCTCGGCATCATGGACTTCGCCGGTCTCCACGACGGACCGGAATGCAATTTTGACATCGTCCATGCAATCAGGATGATAGACAAGAGATAGGGGCTGACCGACTATTTCTTCCTTGGTGTAGCCAAGGGTCGTGGCTAGTGTCCGGTTGCATTGCAGAATCCGCTTGGCCTTAGCGTCGACGGAAACGAACAGGTCAGGCGCGTCGTCATAGAGGTCTTGATATCTTTTCTCTGATTCCTTCAGCGCGGCTTCCGCCCGCTTCTGCTCAGTGACTTCCCGCACCATGGCTATAACTCCTCCGACCATCCCATGCAGCTTGAAGGGGAAATAGCTACACACCCAGTCTCTTTCCACCTCGGGAGCTGCCAGGGTTGTGCCGTGGATGTCAATATCGATCACGGGCTCACCCGTCTCCATTATTCGTCGCAGTAGTGGCTCCAGCGTCTGCGCAACCTCAGGGATAACTTCGCGGACTGTGCGTCCTATAGTCTCCGACACAGGCCTGCCATTTATTGCTGCCAGACACGCGTTGATGCGAAAATACCGAAGATCCGTATCGAGCAAACAAAGGCCAAGGTCAGCCTGCTCGTAGATTTGTTCGAGCTCGGCTACCTTCGCACCCGCCGTGTGAAGCGTTGAGTCTAAGGCCCCCGACCCCCCCGTGCGCCTTCTCCCCTGCTCTGCTTTCTGCTCTTGAGGAAGCTGCCGACGCAGAGATTCCAACTCCACAATGAGTTGCTTTTTCGTCTTGTTCTGGTCCTGCACCTTACGCCTCCGACTCTCGCAGCACCATCAGCGACGCAGATGTGAGTAGTCCAAGGTCCGGGTGCATCCTACGGTAGGTGCGAGAGGGGCGGGACCGGGCTCGGGGCGAAGCTAAGCGCAATTCCAGGGAGTATCGGCCGCCCCCAGCTGCCTTGGCCATCACAGGGGCAGCTTTCGACAAACTGCCACAACTAAGACCTCTGAACCAGGGGACCTCCACACGCGGCCCGATCTCAGCCCATCTCATTTGCCACGAATATGCCGGGACTGTTGGGGGAGGTCAAGGACACGGCTGGAGACTCGTAATCCGTTCCCAATCCGCATCATAACAGCTAGTGAGAAGGCTCCTTCGTCAAGGCCGACGTGGCGGTCCTCATTGGCGAGGACGAGCCGACCGCTGGTACTCTGGGTGCCCTGTTGGGCCTGCTGTTGGAACGCTCATGCCGTTTCCCGTCGGTTGTCGTCGGTTCCTGCCTCCCGCTGTCCGGTGACGCCCCGCGGTTTTCTCTGCTTCCTCCGCCTACGTCGGCTCCTGCCTGAAATGGGATGCGGCAGAGTGAATGCGTTCGCTGTGCTAACGCTTACACGCTGAGAACCGGGGACCGCGAGACATTTACCTTGGCGTTAATGGTGTCGATTGTGGTGTCGATTGATCCCGGCAAATCACGACGTTTTTCGGACGAAATGCAGGCCAATCACGCAGTCTGTCTTGGAATCACGGCAAGATGTCGGGATTTAAGTGATATGAGCGGCGCCTGATAAGCGTGAGGTCGGTGGTTCGAGTCCACCCAGGCCCATAGCACATAAGATGAAGCCCTGTTTCCGGTTACGGAGCAGGGCTTCTCTACACATATGTTTTCAAATCGTCGCGATCGTGGTAACGGACAGCGAGGTTTGTTAGAAACATCTGTTTCAGCCGGCGGATCGAGTATTCCATTGAGTAGCCAGGGCATGACCGAGATGGCGTTCGCACATCGAGGCTGGTTGCCGGCGAGCAAAGCACACCGACGTTAACGGCTTCCAGGCCCCCACTCGTTTGCGAAACCTGTTGAGGTAACTAGGGGAGAAAGACATCCTACGAGGCCGGAGGCGTTAGAGCATCACACCGGCGCCGCCCCGATACTATGTGCTTGAAGCTTTATGTATGACATGTGTGAGCTTATGTTCGAGCGGCGGGCACCACCACTGACACCACACCTACCAAAAAGCCAGGTCTTTCTGGAAGCACTCGGGGCGCCAGAGGGCTGAGCTGTTCTAGCCCCGCGGACAGAGGCGCAGGTGCAAGTATCAGTCTCCCGGAGGCAACCTAGAAGCGCGTATGAAGCACAATTCCGTTATTGACGATTTCTTACGGGACATCGAGCCGAGTCCGCAGACGCAGGATTCCGTTGCCCGGCCATCGCGGTCGGTGCCGAACTGCAAAACGCAGGTCGCATCCCCGACAGTGTGGTGGACCGCCGTCCGACACCATCCCGGCGCGTTCCAGTTTCAGCCGCGAGCGGTTCACTTGTGCCGGTGGGCGATGCGCCCGCAGCGGTTCACTCTTTTCATGGTGCTCTCTCCGTGGTGTGAAAATGAAGGGGGTCCCTGAGGCTTTGTAACTCGCGGTAATAGTAGAG
>JBDHAL010000049.1:0-15979 GCA_039588075.1 Gemmatimonadota bacterium
AGATCATGGGCCGCCAGACCGTCTTCGCGAAAACGCAGGAACTTCAGCACTATCGCTTCTTCCACGACGACGTGGCCGAGATCAACACCGACCTGGATAGGTACAACGAGGTGACCATCGAGGACATCAGGCGCGTGGCGCGTGAGTACCTGGTGCCGGTCAACCGGACGGTTGTGATCGCGGAGCCGGCGGGTGGGGAAGAGGAAGACAAGAAGACAACGACGTCCTGAGGAGACGACCCATGAGAATCAGAGGAACGATACTGAGTGTGGCACTCCTCCCGTTCGTGGGCGTCGGAGTGCTATTGGCCCAGGAAGGGCCGCCGGAACCGGCGCCGCTGGAGCCGGTCGCCTTCCCTGAATACCACGAGGCCAGATTGTCGAACGGGGCGCAGGTCCTGATCGTCGAGAACCACGAGCAGCCCGTGGTGACAGTGAATCTGCGGATCAGGAGTGGCTCGGCCTTCGACCCTCCGGGCATGGAGGGGCTGGCGGCCGCCACTGCTTCGATGCTGAACAAGGGGACCGAGAGCCGTGACGCGACGGAGCTCGCCGAAGCCATCGACTTCATCGGTGCGTTCGTCGGCGCCGGGGCCGGAGACGACTGGACCAGCGCCACGGCAACCGCGCTGACTGAGTTCCTGGATCCGGCGGTTGAGATCCTGGCCGACGTCGTGATCAACCCGACGTTCCCGGAAGGGGAGCTCGAGATCGAGCGCAAGCGTGTGCTCACGGCCCTGCAGGTCGAGTTGAGCCAGGCGGCCTCGGTGGCCGAACGGCAGTTCATCAAGGGACTCTATGGCGATCACCCGTACGCCAGCCTCCCGACGGTCGCCTCGGTCGAGGCGATGCAGAGAGACGACATGGTCGGGTTCCATCGCGCCTATTACCGGCCCGACAATTCGCTCTTCGTCGTGGCGGGCGATGTCGATCCCGACGAGATGGTGGATCTGTTGGAGCAGTACTTCAGCGGTTGGGAGCCCCAGAGGGTCGCGCGCGTCGCCATGGCTGGCGCTCCGGCGCGGGGGCAGCGCACGATTCGCTTCTATCACAAGCCCGGGTCCGTCCAGGCCGTCTTGCGCGTCGGCCACCTGATGGAGCCGGCGACCAACCCCGATTGGCCGTCGCTCGACGTCGCCTTTCGGATCCTCGGCGGCGGCTCACAGGGCTGGCTCTACCGCACTCTGCGCGAGGATAAGGGCTACACCTACGGATCGTATGCCAGTACGGCGAAGCGCAACGATCGCGGCTACTTCTCGGCCTACGCCGAGGTGCGCAATGAAGTAACAGACAGCTCTCTGGCTGACATGTTCTTGTTGCTCGACCGCCTCGTCGCGGAGCCGGTGCCCGAGGCCGACCTCGCGCTGGCCACCGACTACATCACCGGCTCCTTCCCGCGCCAGATCGAGACACCACAGCAGGTGGCCGGCCAGATCGCCGACGTGCGGATGAAGGGGCTGCCGGAAGATTACTTGGAGACGTATCGGACGCGGGTGGCGGCGGTTGACGCGGCCGAGGTTCAGCGCGTTGCGACCGAGCACCTGCACCCGGACCGCGCGCTCGTCGTGGTGGTCGGAGATGCCACGCAGATCTACGACGCGGTGGCGCAGTTCGGTGAGGTCGAGCTGTTCGATGTCGAGGGTAACCCGATCACGATGGCCGATCTCGAGGTCAAGGCGGCGGACATCACCTTCGATACCTCGCCCATCGAAGCCACCACACTGGTGTACTCGCTCGTGTTCCAGGGCAATCCCGTCGGCGAGCTCGTCACGGAGATCACCCGGGAGAGCATTGACGGGCGCGAGACCATCAAGTCGTCGACCTCCGGCGGCGCCATGACGATGACCATGTCGCAGGAAGTCGTCTTCGATGCTGAGACGTTTACCGGCATTAGCTCGAACGCTTCGCAGCAGGCCGGCGGACAGGGCTTCGAGATCGATCTGCGGTTGATGGAAGGAGTCGTCAGCGGCAGCGTGACCGGGATGACGCCGGAACCACAGGAGATCAACACCGAGGTCGTTTCCGGCACTCTGTTGCCAGGGATGGACGACTTCGTGATCTGGCTGGCCGACTTCGATGTCAACCCGGAGTTGAAGCTGCCCGCTTTTAGTGCCATGTCGGGTAATGCCTATATTCTCGAGTTGAAGGTCGTGGGCGAAACGACCGTCACGGTCGGCGCCGGCGAGTTCGAGGCTTATCAGATCGAGGTGACCAGCGCGGAGGGCAGTGTTGTCATGTACGCCCGCAAGGCGGCGCCTCATATAATATTGAAGCAGGAACCGGCGGGGCAGCCGATTGTGATTGAGTTGACGGAGATTCGATAGAATTCTTTGAAATTGGAAATGCCAAAAGGGGCGGGACGCTAGGTGTCCTGCCCCTTTTTTGTTTGCGGTGGGGGAATTGAGGATTTGATGATGGGTAATGTTGATTTTTTCGACATCGGACAGCGGTCAGCCTTCGCTCGACGGCGGAGTTGGACTCTTCGCTCGACGATCGACGGCCGATGGTGGACGTACAACGTAGGGGATTTGATGGGGAGGTCGGACGAGGTGGCGAGGCACTATGATTTGCAGGATCGGCTTATTGATCTTGCGGTTCGGATCACGAGGGTTTGTGATAGCTTGCCGCCTACGCGGGCGGGGAAGCATGTGGCGGGGCAGTTGTTGCGCTGTGGAACGGCCGCTGCTCCATTGCATGCGGAGGCCAATTCGGCCGAGTCCCGAAAGGACTTCATTCACAAGCTGGGCATTTGCCTAAAGGAGCTCCGGGAGACCATGGCCTGGTTGCGCTACCTGAAGAGCCTGAAACTCGGGGATGAAGCCTCAATCGATGAATCCATCGATAGGACCGATCGAGCGACCGCAATAATCTTCACCAGCATAAGAACCGCAAAGCGCAACGAAAAACTGAAATCCTAACCAGATTCGAACGTGGAACGTCGGACGTCGGACGTCGCGCGAAGAGTCCAACTCGACAATCGAGCGACGGCTGACCGCTGTCCGATGTCGAGCCGAACGTCGAATGTCCTCAAAAGAACAAACTAACCGACAAATAAACAAACACCGGCACAATCCCATACTCCGACGGAATCGGCACCTCCTGCGTGCCCGTACTATCTCCCAACCCCATGAAGATCCCTCCGCTCAAAGAAGCATCACTAGCCAGCGAATAAGATGCCGCCGGACTAACCAACACGCTGGGATCGTTCAAATTCCAAAGCACCAAAAAGCTAGCCCCCCACAGCGGATGCAACGCGTAGGATGCCTGTGCCGCAATCTCATCCCGACCGAGCACCTGCAGCTGCCCACGCGCGAACGCATCCGACTGCAGCACCGTCAAATACTCCGAGGGGCCAGAAGCGCCGAAGTCATCGTGCTGGTACTCCAACAACAGAAACAGGTCTTTCCCCCACGCGTTAACCAGGCGATCGAAGCCGAGGGTGCCGCGGAGGACGAGGTCGTCGGTATCGCTATCCCGTGTTAGCTCGACCTCAGTACGCACGGCGGTAGCGCCGATAGCGCCGGCAGCGCCGATCGCCGCCGTCGGTTCGTCGTAGAGCACGCCCGCCCAGGCCGACACCTCCCAGCTCTTCCACACGGTTCGACCGCGGAGCGCGGCCGTGAGGTTCTCCACAACGCTGTCGCCCAGCATCCTGGTCTTGGTGGGTCGGACGACGAAGTCAATATCGCTGAGCGGACTCGGAAACATCTGGGCGCGGAAAGCGTCGACGCCGGCGCGGTACTCTCTAAACGGATCCGACGGGTCGAAGGGGACGAAGGGGTCGGCCGGGGTGAACAGCAGCGTCGTTGCCCAGGAGATAGCCTGCCGCCCGAGGGCGAACTCGAAGAGCCGGCCGGGCGCGTACTGGATGTTCAGGCGATCGAAGCGATGGGCCCAGTTGATGTGATCGGTGTTCTCGATGGTCCACTGAAGATCCAGCCATTCACCGCCGCCGGGGACGACGCTGACGAATAACGCGCCCGGGTCGCCGCCGGCGTTCTGCGTCCAGGAGAACAGTTGCTCGTAGGCGACCTGGAAGGTGAAGTCTCCGTACGTTGGCTTGGTCATCAGGCGGAAGCGATTCAGGTCGCCCAGTCCGCCGACCGCGAACGCCGCCGAGTCGCTCCAGGTGGGGACGTTCAGGTAGTAGCCGCGTATCTCGGGCAACTGGGCGTTGAGGGCCCGCGCCCCGATCAGTCCGAGGACGAGGACGAGCGACGCGCGGCGGATCACCGGTCTTGCTTTGGCTGCCGTCGTTCGTCGGAAGCTATCGCGCCGTCAACCAGCCGGATCAGCCGGTGCGCTCGCTCCATGACTCGCGGGTCGTGGGTGGCGAAGACGAAAGTGGTTCCGAGGTCGCGGTTCAGCTCCTCCATCATCTCGAGCAGCGCGTCGCTCGCCGCGGAGTCCAGGTTCGCGGTGGGCTCATCAGCCAGCACGAGCGCCGGCTCTCCGACGACGGCGCGAATCACCGCGACCCGCTGTTGCTGGCCGCCGGAGAGCTTGCCGGGCCGCCTGTCCTCGAGGCCGCCGAGGCCGGTGCGCTCGAACAGCGCGCTGACGCGCCGTTGCCGCTCGCCGCCGTTTACGCCCTGCAGCAGAAGCGGAAACTCGGCGTTCTCGAGGGCGGTGAGCACGGGCAGCAGGTTGTAGGCCTGGAAGATGAAGCCGATCTGCTCGAGCCTCATGCGCGCGAGCTCGCGGTTCGACATCTTGGTCACATCGCGGCCGGCCACCTTTACGCTGCCGCGGGTCGGGCGCGTGAGACCGCCGATCAGGTTGAGCAGCGTTGTCTTGCCCGAGCCCGAAGGTCCGGCCATGGCGACGAACTCGCCCGGTTTGATCGTGAGGGTGACGCCGCGCACGGCCTGGACTTCTTCCGCTTCCTGCTCGAATACCTTCCACACCTCATCGGTGCGGACGGCGGCTGTGTTTGACTCGTTCATAGTTCTATCGTTCATCGGTCGAATTTCATCGCTTCGGCGACATCGATACGCGTCGCGCGGAACGCCGGGTAGAGCGACGCAAAGGTGCCGATCAAGAAGATGAACACCAATCCCTGGATGACACGCGCCAGCCGGAACTGCGGGATCACCACCGGATCCATCACTACGCCCGAGAAAGACCACTCGTCATCCCACATGGCTGAGAAATCGAGGCCGTCTCGGAAGAAGAACCAGGTGAGGAAGAGGCCCATTGAGATCCCGATGATCCCGCTGATCGTCGTGAGGATCAGCCCTTCCGTCATCACCAGGCCTCCGGTCTCTCGTGGCGTCAGCCCGAGCGCCTGCAGAAGCCCGAACTCGCGCTTCCGGTACATCACGGACATGAGCACCGTGTTGACGATCCCTAAGGCGATGATCCCGAATAGGATGCTCTGGAACATGTAGTTGCCGAGGTCGTCGATCTTCACGGCCGCGTCCAGCTCGGGGTTCGCCTCGCGCCAGCCGAGAACCCTCAGGTCACCGGCCTCGATCGAGGCGGCCAGCTCGCGCTGCAGCGCGCGATTGGTGCGGGGAACGCGCCGGCTGGAATCGAGGAGAAGCGCGATGTTGGTCAGATCTTCTCCCGTCGCCAGCCACGAGCCGGCTGTGGCCGCCGGTATGTGGATGAGCGCCTGATCAATCTCCGGGACCCCGGTCCGATATATGCCCACCACTCGGACCAGCTGGCCGGCGATCTCGCCTTCCGCGTCCTGGGCCGTGAGCACGAAGCGCGAGCCGAGGCGAAGGTCGAGGCCTTCCACCAACCCGGCGCCGACATAGGCGGCCAGCCGGTCATCGGGCTCCAGGTATCGCCCTTCCACCAGCTTGTCGTCGAGGATGGAGAAGCCGGCCTCGGCAACGGGATCGACGCCGACGATCTGGGTCGGGCGGGCGCCGGTCGGCGAGCTGGCCAGGCCACCGATCTCGATCCTCGGCACCACATCCACCAGGTGAGAGGCGATGGCCGGCGATGCCAGGACAGCTTCGGCGACGCTCCGCGCCTCGGCCGACAAGCGGTCCTCGATCTTGCGGCTGGTGTGATAGCCTGGCGCCTGGATCGAAAGGTGGCCGCCACCCATCCGCACGGCCGACTCGATCCAGTCCTCGTGCGTACCGTCGCCGAGCGGCAACGAGAACATGAGCAACGTGCCGCCGACGATCATCGCCAGCGACGTGAGTATCGTGCGCCGGGTTTGCCGCCGCAGGTTGCGGACGGCCAGACGAACCATTGTCATCACTCGAGTCATCATAGACCGGACAGTGTGTCGGCCGGCGGTATGCGCGAAGCGCGCGCCGCAGGGTAGAGCGCGGCGAGCAGGGCGGTCATCAGCAGCGCGACGCCCGTCCAGATCGCCATAGGAAAGTTGTACTCGACCCTCAGCACCGGCCGCACGAGCGCGCCGAACATGGTGAAATCACCGTAAAGCCAGCTAAGGTCCGGTGGCGAGTTGTGCCACCAGGCGAGTAAGGGGAACGTGATCACGGCGCCCACGACGAGCGCTATGAACCCGAGGGCGATGGCCTCGAACAGCACGGTGAGCGTTATTCGCCACGGCGTGGTGCCGAGAGCGAGCATCACGGCTATCTCCCGGCGGCGCTCGTACGTGGCCATGAGCATCGTGTTGGCAACGCCGAATACGGCGATGGCGAAGACGATCACTATGACGATGAAGTACCAGCCCTTGGCGAGTTGCGTGTAGTCCAGCATCTCGGGCCGCAGCCGCGTCCATGGCTCGACCTCGACCCCCAGCTCCAGCGGCGCCAACCCGGCCGCGATCCGCTCGGCGGCCTCCGGCGCCAGCCACGCGTCGGTCGTCGTCGCCGCGATCTCGTGGATCCGATTCGGGTCCAGCGCCGCGAGATACTGCAGGGACGTGATCGGCAGGACGGCGTATGACCCGTCCAGCTCCGCCATCCCGGTTCTGTAGATCCCCGAAACAGCGTACAAATCGTTTCCCATCGACCCATCGGCGGCGGGCACCACCAGTATCACTTCGTCGCCGACCTCGACGCCCAGCTGCCGCGCCATCTCCGCGCCTATCATGATCTGGTTCGTCTCGGCCGCCGGGGCGGCACCGGCGATCAAGCCGCGCATCAGGCGGCTGACCTGTGGCTCGAGCCCGGGGTCCACGCCCATCAACAGGCCCGCCCTCGTCGCCTCACCCGAACTGATCAGGCCGCCGACGAAGACGCGGGGCGCCGCAGCCGCTATCGCCGGGTCCGCCGCGACCGTGGCGACCAGGCGGTCAACATCGCTTCCTTCTCGACCGCCTATCGTGTCGTAGATCTTTCGCTCCGGACGGTAATCGAGATCGTGCACCTGCAACTGGCCGGTCAGGATACCGGTCCCGTTCTCGATCATCTCCGCGACCAACCCCTCCGCCCACCCGATCATGAAGACGACGGCGAAATAGCCGAAGGCCAGGCCAAGCGCGGTGATGAGGGTACGCCGCTGGTTTCGACCCAGGTTGCGCCAACCAATCCGCCACCAGGGACCCGCGCTCATCTCACCGCCCTCCCGATCTCAAGGCGCGCAACGAGAAGAAGCTCTCGTCGATATCGATGTCGAACTCCAGTTCGGTGTAGCGAACCGACGTGCGCTCGCCCGGCTTGTCTTCAGGGTGCATGTCCATCGCCATCGGTACGAGACGGCCACCCATCGTCTGGAAGTCGCTGAACGTCATTGTGCGCACCAACGTTCCGTCTTCATCGTAGTACCGCGCCCAGGTCGGCATCGTGTCGCTCTTGCGTACCTGGTACTCGATGTGACCCCAAACCACCGCCGCCTCTGCCTTGGGGGTTAGCGCCAATTCCCAGACCTCGACACCGTCCCGCGCACCCTCGTAGCTGAACTCGATGTCGTAGTCGTCGATCAACTGGCTCTCCTTCACCAGGTCATCGTTCGTGAAGTGCGAGCCCATCCACGCGCCCATCATCATCGATGCAGGGATCTTTATCGTTCGGTCCACGCGCGGTAGATAGTTCCAGATCTCGTCGTCCGCCATCAACGTCGCCGTCCCTTCCTCCTTCTTCGGCGCCGTGATCCGAATCAGCGAGTAATCGGTACCCAAAGACCACAGCTCCAACGACATGCTGCGCTCCCAGTTCTCCGTCACCACCTCCATCGTCGCCACCGCATGGCTCGACTGCCCGCGCAGGAGGCGATCGACCCGGTCGATAAGGTCTCTGGCCGTCTCCTGAGCGGCGGCGCCGGAGGGCAGGAATAGAAGGGCCAACAGGAGCGTCCCAGTCCGTATCATGCGGGTAACCCCAAAAAAGGTTGACATAGTTCTGTTAGTTTAGTATGTATTAAACTAACTGATATTGTCAAGGCTTTCAAAGTGAATAAGGGTAAGCCGAACGAGGCGCTCTCGCCATTCGTGGAGGAGTGTGGGCTCGTGTTCGAGGAGTTTGGGCTTCCGCGGACGTCGGGGCGGATCTGGGGCTGGTTGATCGTGTGCGATCCGCCGGAGCAGACGGCGAAGCAGCTGGCTCGGGCGCTGCGAGTGAGCAAGGGCTCGATCAGCACGAACACGCGGCTGCTGGAGCGAGTGGGAATGTTGGAGCGAGTGGGGATCCCGGGGTCGCGGGAGAGCCAACACCGGCTGGTCCCGCACGCGTGGGAATCGGTGTTGAAGCATCGGATAGCCGGGACGCATCGAATGGTGGGGCTGGCGGAGCGAGGGATGGAGCTTCTGGAGGGAGGGAGCGCCGAGCGAACGCGGCGGCTTAGGGAGAAGCTGGAGTTCTACACGTTCTTCGCACGGGAGTTGGAGTCGTTGCTGGAGCGGTGGCAGGACCACCGAAGAGCGATGGGGTTCGGAGACTAGACCCGACGGGGATCGGGTACACGGTATTCGCGTTGTCGTCAGCGCCCCGTCGTCGCCCGCGCCTAACGCGGACGGATTTCTCCGGTTTCGATTACGTCAACGAGGTAGCCATCCTGCTCGACGGGAAGTTTTTGGAGAAGGCTCTCCGTTTTCTTCGCGACAAAGATCTTGATGCAGGGTCTCCCCTCGCAGTGGCCGATTCCCGTGCCGACGACGCCGGGGACAGCCATCCAATCCGCGGTGTGCTGCTCGAGCACCTGGTCTATGCTTTTCGTAGACAATTCCTCTACACCTTCCTGGTCAGTGCTGGGTCGAGAGCTGCCGGAATAGTGGACGGTGGTTGTGACGCACGCCGCTACTAGCGTGATCGCGATGATCGGTCTTCGAGCCTTGGAGCGGAGCATGCCGCGGAGATTGCCAAAGGGGGAGCCCGGAGCGAGCTCCCCCGTTCCGATTCCAATACGTCAGGGTCTCCGCACGACGATGCGCGTTCCATCGCTGTCACCGTCGGCGTCGTGGTTTGCGGCGGCAACGTACTCGAACGTCGGGTGAGTTACGCTGGTCACCGTAAATGTCACGCTCTGGCGGCGTTTGCGGATGTTAGCCTTGTATACGGTGCACTGCCCGGTAGTGGAACCGGTAGTGATAGTGGTGCAGGTCACCGTGCCTGAGGCGCCGTTGCTCCAAACGCCGGTAACTGTGGCTCCTCCAACGAGGGCGTGTCCGGAATCATGAACTCGGACTGTGACGAAGGCGGACCAACGTTTGTCGACATACGAACCCCAACCGTCGAGGTCTCCAACGTGCATCTTCACGGTGGGTGGCTCGATGGTTATTGATGTCGAAGCAGCGTTGTTGCTCGCGTCTTCGTCGGAGAAGTAGTGCTCGGCCACCAGAGTATGGACGCCCGTTGTGGCGGCGAACCAATTGTAGGTGAGCGTTGCGGAGGCTCCCGGCGCCAGGCCGCCGACGATCGTTTGAGTCCCAATGAGCTCACCTGCGCTCTGGTCGGTGAGCGTCACGTCAAAATCGCTGTCGACGTTTTGGTTTCCGGTGTTGCGCACGATGACACCGATGTCGAGTGTGTTCCCCTGTTCGTTGGAGGCTGGGGCGTCGATTCCAACCAGGGCGATATCGGTCAGCGGAGTGGTCGGCGTCGGCGGAGTATCGTCAATGGTCACGCCGAAGGCGCTGAGGACGGCGTCGATCGGATTAGCGAACGTGCGATCGGATCCGCCGGCGAACAGCAGGCCCAGCGGGTTCCTGAACTCGTCGTCGGTCACGATCAGCGAGCCGGAGTCGCCGCCGCCGCTGAAGCCACCGGGCGTGATGCCGATCTGGCCCGCGTAGCGCGCCAGCTTCAAACACCAGAACCAATAGGCCAGGTAGCAAACGTCCACGGTCACGTTGATCTCGGAGACTTCACCGTGGGTCAGGCCGGTTGTGCGGCCGTACTTCTGGACCGGCTGCCCGATGTAGGCCGTCGCGGTGATGGAACTCGGTATGCCGTACCCGTCGTCGGCCGGCGTCGAGTTGTCGAGCAGGTCGGGCGAGGAGATTGCGATCGCGGCGTCGATCACGTTCAACGGCGTACTCTGCTGAGTGGCGAAGAGGATCGGCTCGTACGAATCGAGCGTGCCGATCCTATCGGTCGGGTCATTCCCGCCGTCGAAAGCGCCCGGCTGAAGGATCGGGTCATCGAGATCGGCGTCGTTCTGGTTGGCGTAGACGTGGTTGTTGCTGAGGGCGTACACGTTGCCCAGAGCATCCCTGACGCGCGCGCCGATGGTACCGGCGGTGATCGCCGGGTGACCGGTCGAAACACCCGTCGGTACGGGCCGGGCGAAGCGCGACGTGGGATCGCTCAACGCCATGATCAGGCCGGTGACCTCGATTGCGACCGGGACGCCTTCCAGGTCGTCGGGCAGGCCCTCGATTCCGGTGTAGGCCGTGAACAGCTTGATCGTGGCCAGCCCATCCCGATCCAGCCCCACCGCTGTGCCCACCACGCCCTCGATCGCCAGTAGCCGTTCCGTGTGCCGTTCCTGGATGTTGATCACGGGTCCCAGACGTTGCCGAAGCGCCGCAAGCTGATCCTCCGGCGCCGTCGGGTCTCTCCCGTCCTGGGAGCAGCCGATCCAGATGAGCCCGGCGACCAACGCCGCAGCCGCGGCCCCGACCGTCGATTTCCAAGGGGAGCTCGAGCTAGACATTGTACTTACTCCCTCCCGGCATGGGAGTGTTTCGCGTGAGGCGGGGCTACTTAGCGGTGCAGGACGACTGCTATTTGAAGGCCCTGTGGCCGAACAGGCTCAGCTGAGAAAGCCCCGGGGAGGGGCCAGGTCAGTAGTAATCCATCATACAGACTATGCTCTGCAGAGTCAATGCTTTGGTGGAGAGCCGGGTCGGCGAAGGGGCAAAGAAAGCGGGGGATGCCTGGTTGGCATCCCCCGCCGCGCTGTGAGGAGTGTCCGATCGACTTATGGTTGGTCGATGTTGACGCTCGTTCCGTCGCTGTCGCCGTCCGGATCGTGGTTTGCTGTGGAGTCATAGGACAGCGACGTGTGGGCTACATCGGTCACGGTGAAGGTCACGGTGGCGATGCGCGTGTTGATGTTTTGGCGAGTGATGGTGCACTGACCGTTGGAATCGGTGGTGCAGGAACCGCCGCCGTTGACGCCGCTCCAGGAACCGGACACCGAGGCGTCGGCGACCGGGTTGTGATCGGCGTCGTGCAGGGAGATGGCGACTTCGGCGATCCATTTACGGCCCGCTGATACGTCGCTGCCGTCGAGATCCCCGACGTGCATCACACCTCCAGGCGGGGGAGGTGGGGGTGGCGGTGGCGGTGGCGAGCCGGTGCCGTCGTCGATGGTCACACCGAAAGCGTTGAGGACCGGGCCGATGGGGTTCGCGATCGTTCGTGCCGAGCTGCCGGCGAAAAGCAGGCCCACGGCATATTTGTTAAGGTCGTCGGTAACGATGAGCGATCCGGAATCGCCACCGGCGCTGAAGTCGCCGGGCGTGATGGATACTTGCCCGTTGAAGCGTGCCCACTTGGTGCAGATGACCAGACCCCCGTAGCAGACATCGACGATGACGTTGATCTCCTCCACGGTGCCCTGCGTCAGCCGGGTCGTACGGCCGTACTTTTGGACGTGCTGGCCAACGAATGCCGCGACTGTGGTCGAACTCGGCGCGCCGTATCCTCCATCGGCCGGAGCCGGTGTAGCGAAGCCGAGCATACCCGTGGTTGTCAGTGCGATCGCGGCGTCCATCTGGTTCAAAGGTGCGTTGTTACGCTTGGCGAACTTGATCGGTTCGAAGTCGTACAGCGTGCCGATCGCGTCCGCCGGATTGACGCCACCGTCGTACGCGCCCGGCTGCAGGACGTTGTCGCCGATGCCGGCCTTGTTGATGTTGGCGTAAACGTGGTTGTTGCTCAGGGCAAATACGTTCGTTCCATCCGTCACCCGGGCGCCGATCGTTCCCGCCGTTATGTTCGGGTGGCCGGTCGAAACTCCGGTCGGCACCGGTCGTGGCTGGCGCGCCGTCGGGTCGATGAAGGCGTAGAACATGCCCGTCACCTCGATGGTCACGGGAACGCCCTCCAGGCTCTCCGGCAGCCCGGCTATCCCCTCCTCCGCGGTGAAGATCTTGATCACCGGTTCTCCGTCCGAATCCAGCCCGACGGCCGTGCCGACCACGCCGGCTCGGGAGAGCAACTGCTCTGTGTAACGCTCCTGGACGTTGACCACGGGCCGCAGCCCTTCCTGTATGCCGGAGAACCGATCGGCCGGTCCCGTGAGCTCGGCTTGATCCTGCGTACAGCCGAGCCAGACCAGGCCGATGACCAGGGCGGTCAGTAGCGGTCGGACCGCCCTGCTAGGGCGGTTATTCCAATTGAACATCGAGAGGCCTCCTCGCACGAGTAGTGGGTTGGGGCGGAGGCGCCGCTGTGCGGCGGTCTATGGAGCCATCACGGGAAGGCCCTGGGGAGGGCGCATCTACCGAAGTGGCCACGATACAGGATCTGCGGTGAACAGTCAACGACCTTCTCTTCGACGACGTCGACGATGAGTGGACGGTCTCGCGCCGGACGACCGCTTGTTGTGTTACTCGGCGAAATCGCGCATCCCGGCCAGCGGCGTTCGCTTAATCACATCGCGGCTGTTGGCGAGTCCGATGACCGTCGTGAGCAGGGCGGTGCCGATCCAAAAGGCGGCGAGCGGCAGGACGGGGAGGCTGAAGCGCATCTCGAAGAGGAAAACCACGGCGAGCCAGGCGGCGATAGCGGCGAGCACGACGCCGGCGAGGCCGGCGAAGGAACCGAGGGCGAAGTATTCGGTGGCGAGAATGCGACCGATGGTATGGGAGCGAGCGCCGAGCGTCTTCAGCAGAACGGACTCACGTGTGCGCTGGTAGCGTGAGGTGGCGATGGCCCCAACCAGGATGACGAGTCCAGCGCCGATGCTGAAGAGCGCCATGAAGCGGATGGCGAGGGCGACCTTGGAGAGAATCGAGTCGATCGCATCGATGACGACGGTGAGGTCGATGGCGGAGACATTCGGATAGCTGAGGACGAGGTCGCGCTGAAACACGGCGCGATCGGTGGGATCGTCGACGTGGGTCAGCATGATCAGGGTTTGCGGCGCCTCCTCGAGCGCGCCCGGCTCGAAGACGACGAAGAACCAGGGCTCGAAGCGCGCCCAGTCGACGCGACGCAGGCTGGTGATCTCGGTCTCCAGCGGCACCCCCTGGATGTCCCAGGTTATCCGATCGCCGATTCCCACGTTCAGTTCTTCGGCGATATCCGCCTCGAGAGAGATGCGCGTCAATCCGTCGGAGCGGTCCTCGCGTTCGTCGTCGGAGAACCACGCGCCGGCGATGATCTCTTCGTTGGCGGCGATCGAATCGCGGTACGTGTGCCGGTACTCGCGCCTCACGGCCCAGCGTGCGGCGCGCGGACCGGTCGTGTCGGCCAGCACTTCCTCGACGCTGCGGTCGCCGAGCCGTGTCATTCGGGCGGGAACGATCGGCGTGGGTTGGAAGACCGGCGCGCCGCGTGCCTCGAGCAGGCCCTCTATTCCCTGCGCCTGGTCGGGCTGGACGTCGAACATCAAGAGGTTCGGCCGGCCGGGTCGCGTCTCCATCGTGATCTGTTCCAGCAGGTTGCGCTGGACCACATAGAGATGGGCGATGAGAAACACTCCAGACCCTATGGCGAGCGTGACGGCGACGGTTTGGTTGTGAGGGCGAAAGAGGTTCGAAATGCCCTGGCGAAGCGCGAACCGTGCGCGCTTTGGGAAGAAACGGCGCGTGAGCCGCATCAGAGAGAACGCGGTGAGCCCGAGGACGGCGGCGGCGACGGCGGCCGCGATGGCGAAGACGACACCGACCATCGGCCTCGGAGCTTGCCAGACTGTGAGCGCCAGTAGGCTCAGAACCAGAGCCGCATAGGCACCGAGACGCCACGGGTCGCGGCGACGCCCGGCCTTCTCGTAGTCGCGCCGCAACGCCCGCAGCGGCGCCACGTCTTTCACGCGCAGCAGCGGCAGCAGCGCGAAGAGCAGCGAGACCCACAGGCCGATGCCCAACCCTGCCGCAATCGCCGTCCACTCGAGGTTGAACGGGACATCCAGTGGGAGGAAATCCCGCAACACTCCCGGTATGACGGCCTGGACGGCCAGTCCGAGGGCGACGCCGAGAACGGCGCCGGTGAGTCCCATGGCTCCCGCTTGGAGAAGATAGATGGCGAAGACCGGGCGCTGGCGCGCGCCGAGACAGCGTAGCACGGCCGCCGTGTTCAATTTCTCGCTGACGAAAACGTGCACGCCGCTGGCTACGCCGATGCCGCCGAGCAGCAGCGCGACCAGGCCGACGAGCCCGAGGAAGCTAGCCATGTCGTCGAGGCCGCGGGTCAGGTCTTCCTCGTACTCTTCCACGGTCGTGAACCAGACGCGGGTCGCCTCGAAGAGCGAGTCATTCGCTTCGGTGAAGCTCTCGACAATCTCCGGTCCATCGAACTTGAAGTAGGTCGAGCGGAACGAAATGCTGCCAAAGCTGAGTAGGCCGGTTTCCTCCAAGAACTGCGGCGGTATGAAGACACGGGGCGCAATAGCAGACTGCAACCCGATGTCGCCGGGCACGCCGGTCACGGTGCCGCCGATGACGAAACGCGCTCGGCCGACGGCGAGCGTGTCGCCGGGTTGTGCGTCGAGCTGAACGAGGACGGAGTGATCGACCAACGCCTGTCGCTCGTCGCGGAACGATCGCCACAACCCCGGCGGCTCGGTCTCGACGGCGCCGTAGAAAGGATAGTCACCGGACGGGGCGCGGACCTGGACCAACCGGGTAAGTCCGGAGCGCATCGCCAACGCCATCGACGTAAAGGAAGTGACTTCCGAAACGGGTATGCCGGCGGCCTCGAGAGAGTCGATGACGGCCACCACTTCCGGCGCGTATTGCCAGCGGCTGCCGATTTCTAGATCGGCACCCAGCAGCTCGCGCGCTTGCCCGCTCACAGCGGAGGTGACGTTGGCCCTGAAGGAGTTGATGGAGACGAGCGCGGCGATGCCGAGCGTGATGGCGACAATGTAAAGAGCGAGCCGCCGGCGCGTCGAGCGACTCTCGCGCCGGGCCATCGCCAAAGTGAATCGCAGGCTCACCGTCCGGATACCCTCTCGTCGCCCACTATGCGACCGCCGCTCAGTCGAACGATGCGGTGTGCCTTCGACGCGAGCTCCGTGTCGTGAGTCACCAGGACCAGCGTCGCCCCTTCCTCGCTATTGAGGCTCACCATCAAATCGATCACGTTGTGTCCAGTGTCGGCGTCCAGGTTGCCCGTCGGTTCGTCAGCCATCAGGATCTTCGGCCGGTTGGCGAATGCCCGGGCCAGGCCGACCCGCTGCTGTTCGCCGCCCGAGAGCTGGGCGGGGTAGTGATCGAGCCGGTCGCCCAACCCGGCGCGGTCCAGCAGATCCGCGGCGTGTCGCTCGGCGCCAGCTCCGTTGACTGCGGCCGAGTCCTGAAGTTCGATCGGCACCAGCACGTTCTCCAGCGCGGTCAGAGTCGGGATCAACTGGAAACTCTGGAAGACGAAGCCTACCTTTTCGGCTCGCAGGACGGCGCGCTGGTCCTCGGACATCTCGCTCAGGCTCTGGCC